>NZ_JBJNIO010000125.1:0-210347 GCF_056324145.1 Wenzhouxiangella sp. YN1 | reverse complement strand
GCTGGCGCAGACTGCGGGGCTTCCGGCAACTGGCCGATGTCGTTGCCGGCGTGAAGTTCATCGACGGAATAGATGAACGCAAAATCAGCAGGGACGCCGCTTGATGAGCCAGTGGTCATACACCAGACTTGACAGTAACTCAGCCCGGCCCGATATCCGGGCCATGCAGCACTTCATAGCCCAACTCGGCCAAAGTGGCCAGCGCGTGCTGCTCGTAGGTGTCTTCTGTGATGCTTGTGGTAATCATTGGCTTTCATCACCCCCTCCGGCCCTCCGATCGGACAGCAATTCAAGGTGTTCGAGCTGCTCCGCGTCCTACTCAGCTACCCGAACTGTCGCTGCGTCCGGACTCAAGCGCCGCACACCGCGTCAGCCACGACAAGGCGGATCCACCTGTGCAGTTGGCGAATTGAGCCTAAATCATGCGGCGCGGGCAAAATCAAGCAGCTTCTCGCGCTCATCCCAAAGGATGACTTCAGATTCCGTTTCAATCAGCATGTCGCGAGCCTCCGCATAAGCACGGCTTCGGGTCTGATCTTTACGCTCCGGGGCTGTCGCCGCAAACAACACTCGAGCCGGCAACGCTTCCAGATGTCGCAGTCGTTTGACGCGAAACTGCCACTTTGCTGCCATCTCGAGGATCAGCTTTGGCTGCTCCTGGCTCAAAACCAGCGGGCGAATCGCCTTCAAGGGCTTGTCGCCTTCGCTCTCCACGAAAGGAAAGGGCACCGGGAAATCTTCGGTTCCAAGCTTCCGGGCATGGAAACGATCCGCCAGATTCGCGTCCTGCAGCATGCTGCGCAGGCCTTGTTCGAGCTGCTGCTCACGCTGCTTTTGCGTGGAAAAATTTCGTTCGACGTAATACTGGAACAGTCGCGCGGCTTCTTGCTTGACGTCCCTGCTCAGGACGGCTCGTACACTGCTGAAGCGCACCAGGCTATCGCGCTCGCGAGTCAGCTGCGCGAACAAATTGCGAGCCAGTTCGCGGCGCATCTGCACAGGCTCACTGCTGTCGTGGATCATGCCCTTGATTCGGGTCAGCTCATTGGCGAACTCCTTCAGGGCAGCGCGATACAGTCGGGCGTCAAGCTCGTGAAAGAACTGAGTGACCCGGCCAGCCTTTCGCTGTTCCAGTCGGAAATCGAAATACGGGATGTCCGGCGCCATCATGGCCACGCCTACATTAGCGAACTCACCGGTCTCGACAAACGGCAGGAATCGTATAACGGCGTATTGGCAAGCGGTTCGTTTCATGGCCATTTCCAGAAGCCCTCGTCTTCACAGGTTTGCAGCACGGTCAAAAATTGCGCGAGGTCGACGTTCGCCGGATCCATCTGCTCTTCATCCTGAAAGAGCCAGGGCGCCGGAATGCCCGCCACAATCGTTTCCCAGTCGCTCAGGCATTGTTCCATTCTGCCCATATATTGACGCGGAAGGAACAGATCCGTTCGAACTTTATTGGCAACTCCCGTAAATGCATGACATCTAAAGAACTTTTCTGCAGAAAACTCTTGATCAAAAATCAGATTGTGGTCGAGCACCACGATTTTCTGCCCTTTAGCCCCCCAGAACAGGTTTGGGTTGCCCCCGAGATTGGTCAGGGTTCGATCCATGTTTCCCACCCACCAATCAAATACCAGCACATCACGCTGGACTTCTTCAGGCACCTGGCTGACGGTCGCCGCCTTCAGCTCGATCAACCCCCCGACCTTTCGCGATCCAAACGCCGGCCCCGCACCCAATTCACGCAGATTCAGTTCGGAATCAAGCGCAATCAACTCCCTTGGCACATCGACAATGCAGAACTCGGGCACCGGCAGCCCGAATCGGCGAGCCAGGTAGCCGCCGATCCATTCGCAGACCTGGCTGCGCCGCCCAGCGCCAACTCCCTTGACGTAATAGGTATTGTCATCATCGCCACGGCAGATGAACGGCTTAGTCACGCCCTGTGGAGAACGACCCAGAACCTCGACTATCTCAACCACTCGCCGCGTCCGGATCGAGTTCAGCTTCCGGAACCCGGATTTCGCCGCTGATCAGCTTGGGAAGGAGGCGGTCGCGGAGTTGGGCGAGGGTGACATTCTCTCGAGTTAGCTGAGAAACACGTTGGAACCAAGCAGCAGCCATGTCATCGAAAGCCTGGAGCAGTGGCTGTGACGGCACAAGCACTTCCAGAGGTCGAAACTGCTTCTTGCTAATTTCAGCGAATGTGCTCCCGCCTGCGTTGGACTTGATCACATCCATGTTGGCTTCTGCCCAGTGCAACACAAATGTGTTCGGCACTCCCTGATCGCAGATCATGGCGATAAAGCCCTGATTGACCGAGACCGGCATATCGGCCAAGGCTAGATAACCTACTGGCGCTCGGGACGACATGAGGACTGTTCCTGCTGGAAGCTGGCCAGAAGAAATTTTCTCTACACCCGCTGAGGTGATTCTTCTTGCCGTCGAGATCAGAACCTTCTGTTCAAGCCCCGACAAGTCCTTTGGCGTTGCCCAGTGGTAAACGCCGCCATCCCAGAAGGCTTCCTCCTTGGTTGATGGCGTAGCACCACCCTTGATTGTCACCGTCTCTCCGATTGGGCGAACGGTCCACCCCGCCGGAATCGGACCGAGAGGCGAATCGACCAGGCGGTCGGGAAAGAGGTCGGCGATTTCCGGGGGTGTGTGGGCCGGCTGGCGGCCGGCCATTTTCGCGCGCACGGGGTCGAAGTCCACAAACCAGCTCTTGAACAGGCGCTGGGCCAGTTTCTCCAGGGTGCGAGCGGTTTGGCGGTTAACTTGGATCTTCTTGTCAAATGTTGCGAGTACGTCTGAGATCAGGCGCTGCTCTTCGTACGGTGGCACCAAAACTGGCAGCTGGTAGAACTCGTCTCTGCTAGTGGATGGAATAGCCGACCCGCTGTCCATGCTATTGATGTCTTTAGTCAGCAGCTCGTAATATGCCCATCTGGTATCAATCTTCTCTTTGGGTCTAAGATAGAAGGCAGTATCAATTACAAAAAACGGTGTACTGGAGTAGTGGACCCCGCGATAGGCTCCTTTTCGACCAATAATGACCGATGGGATCTCAGAAAGAAAAGCGTCATGCCATCCAATTGGCCCATTGGTCCCATAAACAGGGTACAAACCAGCAGATTTTTTATAGTCTCGAAGAGATTTCCCGTATTCGAGAGTCGCGAGTTCTCCCCAGGTTGTTTTCATCCAACCCTCGAGCATTAGAGCTTTCTCAATCTATTAGTGATATCTGATTCCAGCGCTGAGCCTTTCGCAAATAGCTCCTCAAGTTCGTTAATCAATCGTGGAAACGCCCGTTCAAAAGGTTCCGCATCCGGATCCTCTTCCAGCGAAGCACCGACATAGCGCCCCGGCGTCAGCGCATAGCCGTGCTCGGCAATTTCTTCCAGGGTGGCGGATTTGCAAAAGCCCTGCTCGTCTTCGTAGTTGCCGTCGGCCCACGGGCTGCCGCACCAGTTGTGGTAGGTGCGGGCAATCTTTTCCAGCTCTTGTTCGGTAAAGGCGATCTGGGTGCGGGAGAGCTGCTTGCCGCCCATCTTGCGGCAGTCGATAAACAGCACCTGGCCGGTGACATCGCCGGTGAATTCACCGCCCTGGCCGCTGTGCGGGGCTTTGTTGCGGGTCAAAAACCACAGGCAGGCGGGGATCTGGGTGTTGGTAAACAGCTGGCCCGGCAGGGCGACCATGCATTCGACCAGGTCGTTGTCGACCAGGGCCTTGCGGATATCGCCCTCGCCGCCGGTGGTGGAAGTCATCGAGCCGTTGGCCAGCACCGTGCCCATGCGGCCGTTGGCGTTGAGTTTGGAGAGCATGTGCTGCAGCCAGGCATAGTTGGCGTTATTGGCCGGCGGCAGCCCATACTGCCAGCGCGGATCGTCGGCCAGCACGTCGGCACCCCAAGCCTTCACGTTGAACGGCGGGTTGGTGAGGATATAGTCGACCTTCAGATGCGGGTGCTGGTCGTTGCGGAAGGTATCGGCGGCTTTGCCAAAGGCGTAGTCGATGCCGCGAATGGCCAGATTCATGCAGGCCAGGCGCCAGGTGGCCGGGTTGGATTCCTGGCCGTAGACCGAAAGGTTGTTGATTCGGCCCTCGTGGGCGTCGACGAATTTTTCGGAATACACGAACATGCCGCCCGAGCCCATGCAGGGGTCGTAAATGCGGCCCTGCCAGGGCGCGAGGATTTCGACCATCAGGCGCACGACCGAGCGCGGAGTATAGAACTGGCCGGCCTTCTGGCCCTCCTTTAGCGCAAATTGTCCGAGGAAGTATTCGTAGACTTCGCCGAAGACATCCTGGGCGTGGTGCTCATCGGTGTCAAAGCTCAGCCCCGAGAAGATGTCGATGAGCCGGCCAAAAACGCGCGGCTCGACCTCGAGCTTGGCGAAGTCTTTGTAGAGCACGCCCTTGAGGGTGTCGTTCTCGCGCTCAATGGCGCGCATGGCCTCGTCGAGCAGCTTGCCGATCTGCGCCAGCTTGGCGCTGTCGCGAATATGCTCCCAACGCGCCTCCGGCGGCACCCAGAAGACGTTGGCCTCATCGTAGGCGTCGCGATCCTCGACGATGTATTCGGCCTGATCCTCGCCGACGAAGTACTCGCTTTCGGGATCGCGCGCCCAGCGGTCGAGGTTGCTGCGCCGCAGCTCGAAGCGGTCGGAGACGTACTTGAGAAAGATCAGCCCCAGCACGGGGTGCTTGTAAGTGGCGGCATCCACATGAATACGCAGCGAGTTAGCCGCGTCCCACAAAATCGTACGGATATCGTCATTCAAGGTGGTTCCCCGCTTAATTTGCTATGCCCATTGTCACCTTACCTAGCACCGTTCTCAAATTCCGAGAAAAGCTAGGGAATTTCGACTGCCTTGCTTCACATAACAACCGTTCTCCCCAAACTCTAGCGAACCCAGCTCGCGCCCCAGCCCCTCTTGGCAAGCGCTTACTCCCAAAGGCTAGTCCGAGGGAACGTACTCTGCCAGATCTTCTAGCCGACACTCAAAGTACGCGCAAAGCTTGTCGAGCACGTCCGTTCGTACGACGGCACCATGCTGATTGAGCATTTTGGAGAGGGTCGCGCGGTTGATGTCTGTTGCCTCAGCCACCTCCTGCACGCTCACCCTTCGCTTCTTTCGGAACTCCAGGTCGGCGATTTGCTGCTTCAGCTTAAATCTTATCATTTCCGTCATTCGTCGAATTAAATTGACACTTGGGGTTGACAATCAACTTTTGGTGTTCATAATAGCCGCTAAACGTCGACTTAAATAGACGTTTGTTGCTTATCCCCAATGTCGGAGGACGATTATGAACGGCAAATATCTTACCACCGAGCAGCTCGCTCAGCGCATTCACTACGATCCGCGCACCATCCGCAATCGCCTGAAAGATTCGGTGCTGATTGAGGGCGTCCACTACTTCCGGCCGTTTGGCGGACGAAAGATCCTGTACCTGTGGGATGCCATAGAGCGTGACATGGTCAAGCACTCCAAGGCCCAGGGCCCGGCCATCCCGCTGGCTGGCGGCGGAGTGGCCAACCATGGGTAGCGTACGGGTACGTCCGGAGAACGGGCGTCTGTTTCTCGACTTCCGCTACCAAGGCATTCGGTGTCGCGAACAGACGCTCTTGCCGGATACCAAGGCAAACCGAAGAAAGGTCCAGCAACTGTTGCGCCAGATTGAGCAGCAGATCATGGACGGCTCTTTCGACTACGCGAAAACGTTCCCGGGCAGCCCCAACATCCGTAAATTCACTAGCGCTCCTACTTTGGGATCAGGGGTTGCCGCCGCACAAACAGTCCCGGCTTCGGCTGGGCCGGCTACGCCCGCTTTCGGTGAGTTTGCGGAAACCTGGTACCAGGAATGCCTCCCGCAGTGGCGGCCGCTCCATCAGGAGTCCGTTCGCGGCGTGCTGGACAAGTATCTTCTGCCGCGCTTTGGAGACTGGACCGTTGGCGAAATCAGGCGCGCCGATATCCTCGCCTTTCGAGCTGAGTTGAGCAAGATGCCCGGTCGGCGGGGCAAACCGCTGGGCAACAGTCGCATCAACAAGGTCATGACCTTCCTGCGTCAGATTCTCAATGAGGCGGCGTTTCGCTACGACTTCAATCCTGCATTCCAGGGAATCAAGTCACTGAAAGTGCCAAAGGCTGATGTGGACCCCTTTTCGCTTGAGGAGGTCAACCGGATCATTGCGTCCTGCCGCGCCGATTACCGGAACTACTTCGTGGTGCGATTCTTCACCGGCATGCGCACCGGGGAGATCCACGGACTGCGCTGGCGCAACATCGATTTTGATCGCGACCTGATCCTGATTCGAGAGACGCTCGTAAATGGCGAAATCAGCCAAGGGGCCAAGACCTATGACTCCTGCCGCGAGATCCCCATGCTGCCAGCGGTCAAGAAGGCCATGCTGGCCCAGCGCAAGGCGACCCCTAGAGACGTCGAGTGGGTTTTCTGGAACCGCAACGGCAGTCCGATTAACCCCCAGAACTTCACAAAGCGCGTATGGCGGCCATTGCTGGCCTATCTCGATCTCGATTACCGACGGCCCTACCAGACCCGCCACACCACCGCGACGCTGATGCTCGCCGCCGGTGAGTCGCCCGAGTGGGTCGCCCGCGTTCTCGGACACACCACGACCCAGATGCTCTTTTCAACCTATTCGCGCTACGTGCCGAACCTGACTCGACAGGACGGCTCGGCGATGGCGCGGCTGCTGGCCTCCCAGGCCGGCGTATCCAGCGATAACGACAACAACAAGAAGGAGAACAACTGATGAACGAGTTCACTCCCCGTCTGCGTCCGCAGGCTGTTGCGGACCACCTCTGGTACAGCTTCCGGATCCGGCCGGGGCAGGCCCTGTGCCTGGCCCTGGAACAACCCCAGACCCGCGATAACCACGAAGCATTGGTGGCCTGGGCGCGCGAAGCCATCGAGCGTTACCACATCACCAGGCTGGAAGATCTGGTCGACCTCATCGAGGGCGACCTGTTCGAGCAGTTGTTCGACGCTGGCCTGGTTGGCGGCATGGTGGAGGCACACCCGGTTCCGCAGCCCATCTCCAGTCGTTTGTTTGGGCCGCCGGACAACCATCGATCCGAGAAGCAGGGTGCCGCTGTTCAGAACCCAGGCGGTAGAAACCACAAGAATAATGTTGTCAACCTTTTCGGGAGGAATCGCCATGACTGAAATCCGCGACCAACACCTCCAGTCCAAGGCGCTCAAGAAAGGCCACTGCAAGCGCATGCTGGATTTCGCTATTCGCGGCCTCCCGCGCCATGCGCTGCCGGGTGAGCAGCACATCGACTACGGCTGGGCTTTCGACATTTACGAGCAAGAAATCCGGCAGCTCGATACGCTCAGCATCCATCCCAAGTGGTTTTCCTCCGGCGTGCTGGGTGCCGCCCTCATCAGTCTCGCGCTCTATCCCCAGACGCTGGAACTGTGGCGTCGCCTGGCTCGCCATGAAGTTTTTCGCAACGAGCGCGGTCCAGATGCGCCGGGATTCCTGCGCGAGCTGATCGAGCGCCATCAGAATGACCCGCTCCTGACCCGCAACCACAACTACCAGCTGTTTCTGTTCCAGACGTCACTTGCCGTGGTGAAGGCCTGGGTCCATCACGATGATCCGGACCACCGCTATCGTCACTTTCTGCCGATTCCGGATGTGGCCGCGATGATTTCCGAGGTGCGGAAACTGCGGGGTGAGCGCAACTCACAGAAGGGCTTTCGCGCGCCGGAGATCACACGCAGCCACTGGACTGAGCTGAGCCCACCCCAGGTTGTTCATGAGCCTGATTTCAGGGAAGTGCTGGCGCTGGCAAAACAGGCCTCGAGCCTCGAGGGCAACTCACTGGATGATTCTATCTTGCGGGATGCCCTGGACTGGGTTGTCGAATCGCATCCGCCCGTCGAACTTGCGCACCCCGCCGCCTTGGCGGCAGCGGCTGTCGGCATTGCCTGCACCCCGGAGTGCCGCAGTCTGTGGGACCGTGTGTTCGCGCTCATTGGTTACCGCGAACCCAACCAGGGCAGCAAGCCGCTATCGGACCTGTCGACCAATATGGTCGACTGCATCGCGCTGGCCAATCGCAGTCAAGACCCAGGCCGTGCGGCCACCAAACTCTACTTCCGCGCTCGGATGCTCACCAGCCTGTGGCTGAAGCAGCCGGACCAGATCCGCATGGCACTGCCGCGTGCTCCGAAGAATCGGCCGCTTGACGCGCTCTGGACCAACCTTGAAGTCAACTTCAGGCCTAGGATCATCTTTGACGGCGAAGGCGCGACGCAGGCACCCGACAAAGACTCGGATGGATCGGACGGCCAGCAAGCTGGCAGTGCTGCTGGCTCGAATCGGAACAAACCCGGCCCAGAAGCCGCGCGCAATCGTTTGGCCACCGGCCAAAAAGCTGAAGAATGGTTTCAGGAGAACTTCCAATCCGCATGCACGAGTTTTAAAGGAGCTGCCCTCGTGGACTGCCGGAACCGGCAAAGTGGCTACGACTTTAAACTCGAGCTCGGCCAGGAGAGTTGGTACGTGGAGATCAAGGCCTTGGCCGACGACGCCGGAGCGATTAGGCTGTCGGATTGCCAATGGGAACGCGCGAAGCTTGAAGGAGAAAAGTACTTCCTGGTGGCGATCAGCGGTATTCACGGAGATCAACCACAATCCTTGGTCATCCGTGATCCCGCCACATATCTCAAGCCGCGTCGAAGAGAGGTTCTAGTGCGTCGCGTGGAATGGGAGCTGAACCTGTCCGAGCTGCGAGCAGCTACAGCCTCAAACACTCAACGACTCACGCCTCGACAAGCCCGAGCCAACCTGGGGTTGCAGCGGGGCTCGGCGGTGCCCCACCCTCTGTAGAACCCCAATCTCAAAAGAAGCGAATCATGCATCCAAACACGCGTTCAAGGACCTCTTATCGGTCCGACTGGCCACCGCCCATTGACTACTGGGAGCGGCCCTGACCTGCCTGGGTTACCAGAGGCTCCGTCATTTGACAGGGGTGGGCCTCTTTGGATATCAGGCAGTACAGTTACGCTAGTTTTCGATCGACACACTCTGCAGTCTCCGCTACAGATATTATGCTGGATGAAGTTGTAGAGGGCGAGGAAGAAATGTCAGAAACAAACCGGCCATTGATCCGAAGCCAATGCGACAGAGATGGCGATATCTGCCCGACCCGGCTGGCCTCGGTGCTCGACCTGCTGCCCGCCGTGTTGGCCCAGGCACTGGGTGTTGGCGAGGCAGAGCTCACTGGCCATCGGCCTTATGCGCCGGAGACCCAGATCCGCCTTGACGGGCTGGTAGACGTTCTCGATCGCAGCCTTGCCCGATGCGGGTCGCCGCCGGCAGCCTGGTACTGGGCGAGCTCCACACCAATCCCCTCTCTTGGCGACAGGACTGCGGTGGAGTTGATCCGGGAGGATCGGGCCTCGGCTGTGCTTGCCTACGTTGACCGGACCAATGCCGGCGGCTTTGCGTGATCGCGCTCGCCGGTAGCCAGCCCCACAAGGCACAGACCACGATCAGTCAAACCGCAGATCCATAATACAGCCGTCCCAGCACGCCTTCAGCGTCTTCAAGACCAGCGGCACTAGCTGCTGCACACTGGATTGGCACGCTGCCAGCCAACATTGCATGCGGCTTTCCGAGCCATCGCCTCGCGGTGTCGTCGTCACCGAACACCCGACGACACATCAACCAAATTGCAGCAATACGGTAGACTCGCTCGCTGTTGGCGCGGTCCAGCTCTCCGGCGCGACGGCGCATCACGGTGGCCGGCAATGCCCGCGCCACCAGATCTCGATCCCCCACGGCTTCGATCAGCACCCGTACAGCGGATGCCGGGCAGGCCTCTGGCAGCCCATCCGGGGATGCCGGCAGCCCGAGCAAGTCTGCGATCTCCGATGTATTTGCGGGTAGCGTGGCCTTGTTCATCTGTGCCTAACCATAGCACCGCCGAATTGGCGGGCCAAGCACGGTCAATCCATATCGCATGCACGGGATTGGGTGGGAATCAGGCGGGACGCCGACGCTCGATTGAGGCTTGGGAAAGACCAGACTGCACCTCCACTGCCACGGGGCCCTTCCCGTCTCTCAAGAAGCCTTGTCCGCAGCATAAAGCGGCCCCTCTCCACCGCCGTGAAGAGGGGCAACTCAATCCGCCCGTCCGTGTCGGTTCACTAAGCTGCAATAGCTCACACCTGACAAACCGGGCCGGCGCTACCTTGATCGGTTAATTACCTGACAGTCCCGGTAACGCAGGTATATTCTGCCGCAGTGCCAGCCAACCTGGAAATAGGATTTCAGCGCACTCTGTTATCGGAACTTCTCCTCGTGGCGGGTAGGAAATATCCTACAAACACGCGCCCCTCAGCCTCGACCTGCCATATATTGACGCTGGTCCTGGCGTTCTCCAGGGTGCACGAAATCGAGTAGCCGGAGGATTGACGATTTGTCTGCGCGGCACAACAATGAAAATGGGATTGACTGATACTCAGGGCATGCGAGCGGTATTTTGTAACCGAAGGCGGTCGAGCGAGATGCCACGCCAGCACCGCAGGGTGGGCGGGCAAGGCACATCCTGGTCCAGAGCCAGAAGAACGGGCTGCTTAACAAGTGACGGGACAAGAAGCCGGACTGGAAATCTTGCGTTCAGAACCTGCCTAATTTCAGCGGCGTCACGGCTCGCCTTCATTTGCAAACGCAAAACCTTCCACGTCGCTCATCACGATCGACACGGCTGACCTACTATTTGCCTTCGAACGGCGGCAACAAGCGCCCCATACCTTTGCCGACGAGCGCCGCTATTTCGCTCGGGCGATAGGATGCGGCTAGCAGACGGTTCTCGTCCTCACTCAAACCGTTTTCGAAGCCGTCCCACTTCGCAGCCGCGACAGCTTCTTCGACCCGTTCAAGGCCTTCGAGAAGCCGTTCGTCTGGCGCAGGCGCATCATGTGCCGAAGGAAACCATTCCGCGTAGTCGGGACGCAATTTTCGAATGACATCCAGTGTCGCGCCGCCAAATCCTCCAGCCAAATAGAGCGGCTGCCTGCGTTCCAGAGCAAACAGTACCTCTTCAAATATACCCGGCATAACCCCTTGGAATCCGGCGCGTTTGCCTCCGATGACTATGCGCGCACTTGTGTTTGTCGTCATGTAAGTCCGCAAGCCCGTCAGAGAGCGGGCGCGCACTTCGGCTGGCGGATCGTCGATCACCGGTTCATCAACTGGACCGTCAAGCCTGTCCCCTTCAGGCGAGAGAAAGTGTATCTCGCCGAACAGCCCAAGCAGGTCTTTTTGTTTGGCTATCTGCTCCGGCGTCATCCCCCGATGAACCGTCCAGGCCAGCCAGACTTTGAGCGGACGGTCGCGCCGCCCGTAGCGGTGTAACTCTTCGATAAGGAATTTCGTGATGCCGCCGGGTTGCAGATGCCCGCCATAACAAAGCGAGCCGCCCGCGATGATCACCGTGCGGGCCAACTCTCCGAGCGTCATCCAAAAATGCGCATCCAGTAGTCCGAGCCGGTCAAGATCGGGACTGTCGGATACGGACAAGCCAAGCTGTTTGCCATGCAACGCGTCCGCCGGGAGCAGGCCGGCCCTTTGGTTTTCTGCAGTCATTGCTACCCCCCTCTCGTGGCAAGCTGGCGCGGGGTCATGATATCGATCTCCCGCCCAAGGCGGGTCGTTCGCGCATAGCTCATCAGCACATCCCGCTCTTCGGGCCCCAGCGGCGGATCGGGATGCAGAATCCGGACAGTGTCGTCACTAGCCTCCTCGCCGTTTTGCGCCAGATAGGCATCGATCCAGCGAGATAAGGTCAGCGGTTCGGGCGCATGCGGTGCCCACCAAGCAACATCGAGTTCGGGGCGCTCGTGCGCAAGATCTTTTTGGTGCAGCCAGAGTACGCGTTTCAGACATTCATCGACTAGGAGATTGAGGGCGCGATAGACGTCCTGCCGCTGCCAGCGCCCATCCACTCTCCTGACTGCGATCCGCGGCACATGGTCCATCAGAAACGAGCCGCGTTCTTCACCAAGGCCGATGGCGTCCATCATAATCACCGGCATGCCATGCGTTTTCCCGATAACCACCTCGCGCTGACACCATTCTCGGCTGGAATACAGGTCCGTGCGCAGCGCGAGCATTGCGCTTGTAGCGGATTTATCGCGCAGTTCCTGATCCCAATCGGTGCCCGGTTGCAGATCATTGGCGTCGAAAAACTCGTTCAGCCGCGTATTGCGGATAACTTCCCGCACCAGATCGATCAGGATATCGACATCTTCACCTTCCCCCTGGCTATGCCTCTTTGTGTGGCTAATGAACGCCGTCAATCGATCCATTTCATAGGGCGATAGCAGCTGCGCTAGCCCTTGCGTCAGGTCGCGACAGAGCATGCTCTCGACGTCTTCACCGTTCCGGTCGGGATTGCCTGCTGCGACGAACTGGAAACTGCCCAGAACATCCTGAAGCTTTGTACCCTGCGTGGCGCCTGCATCCAATGCGTAGGGGAACACGCAGACGCGTTCGGGCGATGCTTGATGCAAGTCCCGGATCGCATTCACATATCCATGCCACTGTGTGTTCTCGTTCTCGACGCAAGCGGCCATTTCCGTGCCGAGCAAGGGGACGACAGCCACGAAGCGGGCCGGCCTGATACCGTTCGGCGCGGCCCGCCCTTCGGCATAGACAGGTCTGGGCGCGCTGCCCGAACCTTCCCACCCCGTGCTTCGCAAGGATACCTGTACACCGCCGCCGATCACGCCGGAGAAGGTTGGCCCCTTCATGAAGTGATTGAAGATCGTCTCGGCGAAGCTTGCGCCTCGTTGGTCGTCCGGATGCCAGAGCACGAAGATTTCAAGGATGGGCGGTAGCATCTAACTCCTTTCAGTTGCGGGCATTCAGCCTCGAAATTTGAGCATATATGAGGTAGCCTGCAAGACGAGATGCCCTATATGGTCAAACTACGAAAATAGCACCGATGAGCAACAAAACCAAAAATGTATTTATCAGCCACGTCCACAAAGACGACGATGGCCTCACCGACCTCAAAAGGTTACTCAAAAACAAGGGCATGGATGTGCGTGACAGTTCGGTTAATCTGGATCGTCCGAACAATGCGAAATCGCCGGACTACATTAAATCCGAGATACTTGCGCCCCGCATCGATTGGGCCAGCACTATGATCGTCTATATCTCGCCGGAAACCAGGAACAGCGAATGGGTGAACTGGGAGATCGAGCGGGCGCACAAGCAGGACAAAACGATTGTCGGCGTTTGGGAGCGCGGAGCTAGCGGGTGCGAGCCTCCCGAAGCGCTCGACGAATACGGTCATGCGCTTGTTGGATGGAACGCAGACAAGATTATTGACGCTATCAATGGGGATTATGAGCAGTTTGAAACACCGGACGGTGCACTGTGCGAGCCCCGATCCATTCGCCGACATCCATGTGGATAGCCAGGGTGCCGTGCCAGTCCTTTATAGCTATATTGTTGCCTATGACAGCGGCTTCGCACCGAATCCGTTCAATGGATATTGCACCTTGGCAACCTGCAAGCCGGAGATTAGAAAATGCGCTGCGATTGGCGATTGGATTATCGGCACTGGAAGCAATAGGGCCGGCATCCGCCGGGGCGGCTTTCTGGTCTACGCGATGAGGGTGCAGGAAAGCCTGACATTTTCTGAATACTGGAATGATCCGCGCTTCGCCCGAAAGAAGCCCAGCATGTTCGGCAGCTACCGGATGGCTTGCGGGGACAACATCTACTGTCCCACGGACTGCGGCGACTGGCATCAACTGAATTCCTACCACAGCAACGCTGACGGAACGCCGTATCCCAAGCACATAAAACGCGATACGTCCGTAGACCGCGTTCTGGTCAGTGAAGACTTCGTTTATTTCGGAGCCGAAGGCCCAGCAATTCCGGACGAGTTCAAAGCAGCAGGGATCGTGTGGGCCGGACGGGGGCACCGCAA
Organism: Wenzhouxiangella sp. YN1; assembly: GCF_056324145.1. Taxonomy (NCBI): domain Bacteria; kingdom Pseudomonadati; phylum Pseudomonadota; class Gammaproteobacteria; order Chromatiales; family Wenzhouxiangellaceae; genus Wenzhouxiangella; species Wenzhouxiangella sp. YN1. The sequence continues at coordinate 196,353 of NZ_JBJNIO010000125.1, read as the reverse complement.
GGTTGTAGATAGGGATGCAATAGCAGCGTTCGAAGCATGGCTTGATGAACTGGGGGTCCGGGGATACCAAGGCAGGCCGTTCGACATGGTGGAGGCCGCGAGGAAGAGAGAGGAAGAATGAGCGAATCACCATCCAGTGCACATGTTTTGCTGAGCGAGTACGAGCAGGCCATCGCGCCGACGGATCGCTTTGATGACTCCGAATTTACGCCGATCTTGCTGGGGTTGTTTGGTGAAGTCGGAAGCGTGATGAGCACGTCGAAAAAGCTCCACAGGGAAAAGACTGCGTTCACGGGGTTTCAGCAAGATGTCGAGGAGGAGCTTGGTGACACGCTCTGGTATGTTGCTGCACTTTGCAGGCGTCTGGACGTGAAGCTTTCGGATATGTTCGCACAGGTTCTGGACGAGGACGGCTATGCCGTCAGCATCGCCGCTAACGCTGATCCAGCACACCCGGTCGCGCAGGTCATGACTGCCAAAAATATCGCGCCGCTGGACTCCATCCTGCTGCGGCTGGGCGAGCATGCGGCTAAAATCCTGAGCCTTGACGTCAGTACCGATACAGGCAAAGATCAAGTGCTCGGCTTCGTCCGGGTCTATATTGAAGCTGTGCAAGCCGCCCATGTATCCTTTGCCGCGGTTCTGCGCAACAACATAGCAAAAGCCTGCGGTCGCTTCATCGCGCCGGATGCCGATGATCTGCCCGATTTTGATTTGGGCTTTCCCGTTGAGGAACAATTGCCGCGCAATTTTTCGATCGAGATATCCCAGCGGGCCGATGGCCGCAGTTATCTGCGGTGGAATGGCGTCTTTATCGGCGACCCGCTATCGGACAATATTGCCGATGAGGACGGGTATCGATTTCACGATGTCTTCCACTTTGCTAACGCTGCGATCCTGCACTGGTCGCCGACATTCAGAGCGCTGATCAAACATAAGCGCAAGAGCTGCAAACACGCCGATAAGGTCCAGGACAGCGGACGCGCTATTGTTATCGATGAGGGGCTATCAGCCTATATCTTTTCCTACGCTAAATCCGTGAATTTCTTCGAGGACCAAAACACGGTGCCCTTCGACTTGCTCAAGGCCGTACGAAATTTTGTGCGCGGCTACGAAGTCGAGGCCTGCCCTCTTCATCTTTGGGAGTACGCGATATTGCAGGGCTACGAGGTGTTTCGTGAAGTACGAAAGAATAACGGCGGCGTCATCATCGGAAATCGTGATGAACGCACACTGCGCTTTAAACCAGCCGGAAATTAGTAGCCATTATGAGTATAAAGGGAATTTTCAGGGCGTTAGAAGATATTCGGTTTGAGAACACCTTTAACCCTTATTATGAGCGGTGCCCCGTCTATGATGCCTACGACGCACCGGCGCTACGGCGACACTACCTCGCAGAAATGTTGGACCGTGCTGCCGACGCCGAACTGGATTCAATCTGGGTCGGACGTGACCTCGGATATCGTGGTGGTCGACGAACTGGTTTGGCGCTTACGGATGACGTGCATTTCGCAGACCATTTGAAGCGTTGGGGGTTGGGCGTGCAGCGTCCAACCTACGGCAAACCTGTCGCAGAGCGGACCGCTGCTGCCGTCTGGAACGTCCTGCTGCGCGTCGGCGTACCGGTCTTTCTTTGGAACGTCTTTCCCCTTCACCCCTTTATCGAGGGTGAGCCGTTTTCCAACCGCGCACATAACGCCAAGGAGCGCAAGGCTGGAACCGACGTTTTGATCAAGATGGTCGAGTATCTACGACCAAAACGGATCATCGCAATTGGCAACGATGCCTACAACGTTCTGTCCGGCGTTTTCACCGAAGATTTCGTCTACAAGGCAAGGCATCCAAGCTATGGGGGGCAGAACAAGTTCCTGGCTACGATGCAGTCACTCTATGCTACGCAAATGGCTGCACGCGAATCAGATCTGTTTGGCCATATGCCGAAAACGGGCCTTAACTCCCGGTAGCCATTACCGCGTACGTCCGCTTTCGCGTTCGAAGCCCAATGTTGGTCCATGCGCGGCAAGCTGTCACTTCCCGATTACGCTGCCAAGGCTGCGGACTCGTATGTCCGGCCACGCTGCGTTTCGACCCTATACGCAATGCCGCGCGGAGCTGCTTCCCATTCCTGCCAATAGCATGACAACGAAATCAGACCCCATGGATTTCCGCAAAGAGTGCCGCCGGCCAAGTACGCGAGACTGGCGGTTTCATACTCGCAATCTCCCACATTGGGGGCGGTCCTAATCAGGGGGTGCGGTCAAGGCACCGCACACGAGCGGATTGTGCTGCCAATACTGGTCGCATGTAGCTACTCATCCGGCTCCTCTTCTTCGTTCAGAATCCGCGTGATCTTGCGGGCATCTCTAGTGATGGAAGTCTTCTCCACTTGTGCTTCCACGCGTACGGGCTCACCAATTGGCAGTCGGTCTCGATGACCATCGCCCGGATCATACAATTCACCCTGATCGCTGACGAGAGTGCCATCTGAGTCCTGAGAGACGAAGGTTACAGTTAATTTTTCAAGCGTGTATTTAACTGGTGGCTTTAGCAGCCGTTTGGCCTCGCGCTGTGCCTCATTTGACGCAACTGTACCCGTCACGCTGAGTTTTTCGGATGCTAGCACTACGGCGGCTACGATCGGACTTTGCTCGTTTTGTTTAACCAAATCCTCAGCCGCTCTATGGAGCGCCTCAAACTCAGCCTTTGGCCGCCCCACTTCCAGGCCCTTGGTAACTGTTGTGACTGGGTCATCAAGATAATTGAGGGCATGTTCGACGTCTTTCGACGCCGCCGCATAGACGCGCTGGGACTCCATACAGTCCAATTGTGCGTCTGGCAGGCTGGTGATCTGGAACCGCAGGAGCCCATCTACGTATTCGGCATCATCTGAGAGACGATATGGTTTTTTGGCCAATGCGGTAGCGAGGTACTGCCTGATTTGTTCGGCAAGAGTGATCACCCCGAAGTGATAAATGGTCCGAGGGCCAGATTCAGTTGAAAGCTGGGATATTGAAATCTGTAGGTGGACTTGCTGACCGTCAGACTCGGGGGTGGGGCTAGGTAGTTGATCGGCTTGCATGGCGCTCTCTCCATAAATGTGTCAACACTAGTGCCCATGAGCCATTAGCCTCGCCACCTATGCGCGAGGCAAAAGACATCTGACCGCCTTGCCACTGATTGGGGCAATCCCCTTTCGGCGCCACTCAATATGCTGGAGCGGCGTCTAGTGCGGTCGCAGTCAGGGGCTTGGCAGTCACGCTGCAACCGGGACCCTAATATTTCTCGGGCCACTGTTTCTTGTCTGGTCGGCGCCAATTTCCTTGCGCACTCGACCGATGTCTCCTACGGATGGCTCATGGGACTGACCACATCCATGGAGTTGCTTCGGTGGAGGCAGCGTAGCCGCCTCCACCATTTGAATGCGACGCACAGGGCGTCGCGTTAGCCCAAATCTATCGCAGTCAAGGGGATCACGTCAAGCTAACCTGAGCGGGTGTTAACCCAAAGCGGTAATGTCCCCTTTCCACAAAGTAGTTGAAGTGCCCCTTTTTGTTCTGGCAAGGAGCGGGGCCATGGATCGGAAGACGATTGTCATGAGTCACAGGGAGGTGGGCCGGGTTGGTGTGATCTGGAACGTGGTTGACGGCGCGCTGATCCAGCGCGAGGCGGCGCTTCAGTATTAGACGACAATTACTTCGGGCGGCCGGTGGCACCTATTCTGTCCGGTTGCCACTAAGCGTGGCCGCTTGTTCAACTGACCCGGGAAGGCGTTTCGGATGGCGGCCACCAAGCAACAGGTCAAAGTATTCATGTACGGGAGAAGGTCAGGCAAGAGCCAGATTGCCGCAGCGGTGAAGGCAAGGGCCTACCGACTCAGAGGCCCTCTCTTGACGGTGTGCGAAGACTTGGTTGGTTGAGTGACCATCCTCAGCAAGGGGCGAGCGCTCCCCTTCCGGCTCCTGGAAGAGAGCGGGCCGCCCATCCCGATTGAGGACGGAAAGTCCGTCCATGCTGGGTTGATCAGATCAGACAGCAGCAAGCATCCAAGCCCGCCTACAAACCGACACCTGATCATCCCTGGAGAAGGACCTAGTCCGACCGCATCCCCTGAATGCGAAGGGGACATTTCTACTTTGGGTTGGCAGCAAACCTGAGCGGTGCACGTAAGTGGACGCGGGGCTAGAAGGTGGATTTAATGAAGAAGTTGCGCCTGAAGACGAAAAGCGCCCAAGGCGCCGACAACAACGTCAGCAACTGCCAACGTAAAGGCCAGTTCATGATTGACGACGCAGTCATCGCTAATAAATGAAACGACATAGAGAAGGCCTTCGTGTTTCCTATCTATGCCTATCGACGAATAATGATTAAGTAATTTCTCGGCGGTATCGATCAGCTTTTCATCCCAAAGAAATTTGGCTCGATCGCTCCGGTTAGCCGATAATCGCCAGCCGCGCAGCAGGCCTAGAATGCCAGGATTCTGCCTCAGTTCAGCTTCGGCCCACAGGGACTGCAACACCTTTGATCCTGCCCGCCAACGTGGATAATTGCTATTTCGAGCGTTCCCGTTTGGATTTCCGGGAACCAGCGCGATGCCGGTATTGATCGCCTGCCTCCGATCCTGCTCTAAAAGTGTTTCGACCTGTAAGGTTGTTAGGCCAATCGATTGCTGAACCGCAGCAACGGACTTGCCTTGAGCCATCAAATCGACGGCGGTGCTCAACCGGGGCAGTCGAGAGCCAATTGGTCCGGGCAGCTCGTGCTTGTCGAGCGCTTGAGGCGCGCCGGAAGCCCCCCGCCTACGACAGCAGCGGTCCAGGAAACGAGCGACATACTCTCCTTTCCAGCGCTGCGATAGATTGTCCACGCCAGACGTAGAAATTCCCATTGCCGCTGCATCCCTTCTCTTGTCCGCGCCCCCGTGTAGACTCCGCTGCGCCGCAATAGCTGCTGCAAAGGGCATGTGGAAGTAGCAGGCTGCTCCGGTTCGCGGTCGACGATGACCGATTTGTCCGGTCTCAAGCATTAGATGCCTGGGTAGACATGCTGAGCGGTTCACGGTGTTTGCGCCGCGTCCGGGTTGGTGTAGATCCTCCAGACGATAGCCAAGTAACAACTCAATAAAAACCTGGCTCACCCGAGAATGGCGCAGGTGGTGGCTGCTTACTTGGTTATTTATTGCTTTCATTGTGGGCGTGTACCATGATCGCAGGGTAGCCGTTCCGACGAGTTTGTTTTGCAGATCGGAGAAGACGTGCTGGTTATGAAAACGGTCCAAACCGATTCGATCGTGTTCGGCATTTAGCCAACAATTGAATCTCTGAATGATGTCGGGTGCCAAGCCTATCCCTGCATCCACCAAGCGCCTCGCCGAAGGTGTTTTCAAGCGTCGATAGCCGTTTGGCCGCAGGATGAGGGCGATTTCATTGCCTAACCGAATGACATCCTTGTGCTTCAACCCTGCTATTTCGTTGATTCTGGCGCCGGTCGCGGCGGCGAGTGCGAAGCATAGAAAGGCCTGGGTATGTAGCCTAAATTCAATTTGCGAGCCTATGGGGTGAGATTCCGGGGCACAAAGCCACTGCAGGTGGGACGACATCAGATCTCGTTCCGCGGGTAGCACAATCTGATTGGAAACGTTTCGGTTCTCAGTCTGTTTAGTCGCAAACTCACGGAAATTTGACGCATCAATCGACTCGAACCTGTGCGCACTTACAAGGTAGTCGTGAAAGCTCAGTATTTGAGTGCAGACATCTGCCTGCTTATTTTCAGGCAGTTGGGCAAGCAGGTCCAGATACAGGTCCTCCAGGTCTTCTACAGACAGCTCTTTCAATCCCCCGCGCCCCACCGAACCGACTAGTGGCAAGGCGACTTTACCAAAGTATTTTCCGACCGTACTCCAAGAAAGATTTCCCTGCCCGCGCAGCTTGGGTCGTCGTGCAAGATGCCCCAGCCAGCCTGCGAGAAATCGGACGACGGAATCATATGCCTCATCATTTTCCCAGCACTGCAATTCCTTCAGAAATTTATCGCGTGCCGGCTCGTACTGCTGGAATTTCAGATCAATTGTCTCTCCGGTGATAGGGAGAGGCACCTCCTTGTCCGAGTCGGGGATCAGTGACCGCAGAATTCGGACCTGAGCGTCAATCTCATTAATCCTCTGAGTTCGCTGGAGAGACCAATTTTCTATCTCCGGAACATGACCGGCTTTGCCTAGGGCGCGATACGCTGGATCAAGGAGGCTCCTCAGACGATCTGGCGGGAGGGAAACGGCTCCCTGCTCAGGATCCAGAATGGTTCTGAACAGCCCGGGCATCTCGACGCGGTTGGCCACGCGAACAGTCTGCAGGAGCGCTTGGATTCCCTGCCCCTGCCGAAGACACCGCTTGGGCAGGACGGATTGAATTGCCTCGTCCAGAATCGGCTCGGCATTCTCCAGCGAGTCATCCAGGCCTCCGTAGATCCGCCTCCACCTGCTATAAGCAAGGGCGGCCGCACCGTGGAGGCCTACTGTCGTTTCAGCCTCGGGCAGGTGGACCAGGAGCGAGTCCGGACTGGCCGGAATGCGTTCCACCTGCGCGGATGCCAAAAGCAGGCCCCAGACAATGCCCAGATCATCCACCTGGCCAAAAATGCAGACGGCCAGTGCAACCTTACCCAGCTGCCATCGAGAGTCTTCGAAGCTTTCCTTTTTATACGGACTAGATCGGAGTTCGCAGAAAACCTCTCTCAGCGCCCGGACCTGCTTGGTTGCTCGGAATATCCCTTCGTAAAAGGGTGACTCGTCCGGCAGCGGACGCATGCGGTAAGCGCCACAGTAGGGCCCTGTGTACTTTCGTCGCTTTCTCAGCCATTCAAGGGCATACGCCAGCTGATTTACAAGGGCGATCTGTAATGCCCGATTATCCCCTGCCTCCTGTTCCATCATGCCCAGCAGCGATTCCATCTGAGACTGCTCTAGCTCAGCCAGCAAGAGATTCACAAGTTCTGTTGGTTGTTTTCGATCGCTGGCGGGCCAGTCCAGAAGCTCCTCTTTCCGCTTCTGCCTTTGGCGATTGAAGCGAAAACATAGCGCCTCGCTCAGCGGCGGCGCGATTGACCGTGCCTTTTCGACCAGAATTTTCTCAGCCGCACTCTTGAGAGGCCGAAGCTGCGCACGAAGCTCGTTACGGAAACGATTCCGAGCGTCGTTAAGTTTTTTGCGAACACGCACCGAGTGGGAGTGCGTGACCCGCAGAGGGCCAGTCTCGGCCCAGCTGTCCGGCAAATACGATGCAGGCTCAATACCATTCCTCCTTTTCCAGCCCTGCTCTTTGAAGATATGGTCAATCAGAGGCCCAATCTCATGCGCGAGATCGATTGGAAAAGTCGGGCTGTCAGGGGAGAAGGGGTAACCAGCCACGTCCTGATGGCCAAGCTGAATATGGATCCACTCAGGTGAGAATCGCAGCTCACGGCCCCGGCTGGCCAGGTAGTGGCGGCCAAAGTTGGGCTGGAGGGCACGCCACTGGCTCGGCATCATGTCACACCATGAAGCAGCACTCCACTGCTGCACCTCACCGCATACGTCCAACTTGAAGATGAGCGGACCGGTTCCTTTTAGGATCCTGCGCAGGCGAGCTATTGAGGGGGCCGGAAGGTTTTTGCAGCCAAGCAGGCCATGCAAGTGCCGGATGTAGCGATCCAGCTGGTTGCTGACCTCCTTGCCAATGGCAACAAGCCGAGTGAGATGCGCTGGATCAATATCCTTGTCGGAAAATAGCCCCAGCTGCCGGTTTAGATCAAAATCATGAATCGTGAGCCTGAAGAGCGCCTCATTGGGGCGATGCCCTACGACCGACACGAGAAGGCCAGCAAGGTGAGCCGCCATTGTGTTGTGTACGTTTGCTACCTCTTTGGGCGTCGCACTGCTGGGAGAGGGCTTTCCGGCATGCAAGCTGGAGCCGATGGTGGCACAGGCGCTTTTGGCACTCGACGGCACTGGGCAAAAAGCGCTGCCAAGACGAGATTGTCCCGTAACCTCGGACTCGTTCGCTTTTTCAGGGTCATCACCGAAATGCAGCCACATTGCTCGGCGATAAATTCGGCGGAGCACACCTGCATCAAAGCTAACGTAGTGCAGCGGGGCTAGTGATCCACCGAATGTATCCCTGGTCAGATGCATTACCGCCACCAAGTCATTGCATTCCTTGAAAAGTAAGGGAGCTGCGGTACGGCGTAACCGACCCAGCGTGGCTGCGGTCAAACCTACAGAATCTGCAATTGCGCGCAAGAGGGGGTAGAGTTCAGGCAGCAGCTCCGTAGAAGCGAAACCCGAAGGGAAATTGTGACGGAACTCACGCAGACGTGATGCGAGCGCCGGCGGCAATGGGATACGTAGATAGCGATCCTGATCAAAGACAATGCTCTGGCTCTGATCATCCTGTCGAGGTTTGGGATGTGGATTGAATGCGGGGGCAACCAGCTCCTCGCAGCTACTCGACAAGAAGGGAGCATCCCCATCGGAATGGCCTTCAGTGGCGAGAATGGCGACGGTACGCTCTTTCGTTAACCCAGTCGCGAACATCATTAGCAGGGTCAGCAGTAAGCTAACCCCGCTCGCATGTCGGTCCCTTATTGCCTTGTCCAGGGACTCATTAAGGGCGGGAAGCAAGGCTTCGATTTCCGACTTCGTAAGCGCGTCTGCATGGTACGTGGAGAGAAATGTATTGCCCGAATAAATTGCCTGGGTAGTCGAGAGGCGGCGGGCAAAGGGGTCCTCAATGACCGCTAAGTCCTGGGCCGGTACGCGCCCCAGGTCCGTGAGGTGGTTGAACGATATCTCTACCGAATCCTCCTCCGGAGCATCCTCAATCGAGTCTGGGGAGGACCGGAGCCGCAATGTGATCGAAACGTCTGGTGTGTCGTCGTCGTCCCTCTCCCAGCCCTCGGTTTTTCGTTCGCGCGTCTCCGGCCTTTGGGGGGCGGGCAAATCCCGGAGCAGGGGAAGAATGCCGTTTTTCAGCACACGGAGCAGGTCTTTGTCCGGCTTGGCCGTGCGCGCGGCTTGAGTTGGTGGCAGCCGATCAGGATGCTCCATGTAATCATAGAGCGCGGCGGCGTAGGCCAAGGGGCTAGGTTGATCTTCGGCCGCCCGGAGGAAGGCCTCACGAGACTGACGCACGTTGACGAAGTTGAGCCCCCTCGCGAACCTGGCTAGCTCTGCGAACCCTCTCTCTGCACGAATATCCGGTGAGGCACTCTCCGGCTGGGTCGAGTGCATGGCTCGTAGCGCCAGCGTAAGCATCAGGGCCTTCGGGGCACGGAGCCAGGAATCTCTTGTGGGAGCTATCGCCAGGGCAGCCTGGGCCGGATACTCGTCTACGTACTCCTTGGGCAGCTTGTCTGGGGGCGTGGGCCGGAGGTGGTCGACCAGCTGGGGTAGCGCTTGCAGTTGAGGGATGTAATAGCGGAGCTCCCGCCCCAGCCAAGGGCATGTGTCGACCAGCTCCTGAACTCCGACTGCGATGGATGGCAGCCAGTGGACCTCCGAGGGCGGCACTATGCGGGCCAAGGCAGCATAGACGTCCGAGTATCGGTTACCGCCGGCTAGATCCGCGTACCGGTGGGATGGCTCCGGGACACTGGGCATATCATCAGCTGTTTAGTGCTTGGGTCGGATTATGCGTGGGTTGGGTTCTTTTTACAATCATGCACGTTTTAGTGGTTTTCTATGACAGTGGGTGGCGCCTACAGAATAAAGCAACGAAAACCGCCCTAAAGTGACCTGATGAAAATACTGTTATCAGGGGCCTAGAGGGGTGATATAGATAATCTGGCACGAATTAGCGTCATTTGGAGCAGCAGTTCAAAAGAGCATTCATAATGCTGGCGCCGTGAGACTGTGCGTCTCACGGCGCCTTTCGTGAACGGCTTGCGGCTGCTGCCTCCCTGCATCATCGGTTTGGCGCAACTGTGCATTCGTCCGAATCACTGCTCGAAGCGATCCTCGAAGACAATCCCGCCTGATTGCCCGGCAACCAGCTCGACGGCACCGATGTCGCAGGCCGTGCCCTGCGGGCGCGCAACGCCGCGCTGGTCTGTGGTCGGGCAAGCGTTGTCGTCGCCGGCGTCGATGGCTGATCCGTCGGCGTCGGGCAGCATGGTGTGGGTGGAGCCGCCGTTGTCCTGCAGCGGGCCGAGCATGGGGTCTGCATCCAGGTTGCCGCCCAGATCATCGCCCAGACCCGAATCCCAGCTGCTGCTGCCGCCCGAGCCCTGGATCACGCTGTGGCTGATCCTCGGGGTTGCAGCGCTATTGAATATCTCGCTGCCGGCAATCGCGGCGGTGTTTCCCCACACGATCACGTTGGTGAGCTCGGGCTTGCTGCTGCCGTTGTCCTCGCCCTGGTTGTACATGCCACCACCTTCACCGGAGCTGTTGTTGCTGAAGGTGACGTTGATCAGGGCGGGGCTGCTGCGGCCGGCCTTGCCGTTGTTGTACATGGCACCGCCCTTGTTATCGGCGTTATTGCCGCTGAAGGTCACGTTGATCAGAACGGGGCTGCTGGCACCACCAGAACTGCCATCGTTGTACACGGCGCCACCGAAGTCAGAGGCGCTGTTGCCGCTGAAGGTGATGTTGCGCAAAGTGGGGCTGCACTCATGAGTCGCGCCGCCACCGTCACAATACAAGCCGCCGCCGTAACCGGCTGACGGCAAGGCACCGTCGGCATTGCCTCCCTCGATGGTGAAACCGTCGATGACGGTGTTGTTGGTAATGGGGTCATTCCTGGTGGTGCCATCGACCCGCAGCACGTGGTAGCTGTTGTCGGCCGAATCATTGGGGTTGCCGATATTGCCCGACAGGACGGTGGGGCTGGCGTCAGGATCGCGCTCGTCGCGGCGGGTCTCCGTACCGGCAAAGCCACCGTAGAGCTCGAGCTCACGCTCGACCCTGAAGCTGGTGTTGCGTTCAACGCCGGGCTTGTAGCTCTTTCCGGCCTCGGACTTGACCCAGATTTCGCCGCAATCGTCATCGGCCAGCGCGGTCGGGAGATCCATCGCGTCTGCCCAGCTGCTGCCGTCGCTGCCATCACTGCCAAGAAACGTGACCCGACACACCGCGGCCTGCACCGACAGGCTGCCCGCCAGAAGCATGAGCGACAAGGCCAGACGGCCGCCGAGCGCCGCGCCCGAGGCGGTGCGATTACTTCTCTCCATCCTGAGCATTCTTTTCTTGACCTCTCGTGAGCTATTGATCACGTGCGCAATTTTGCGCCGATTGATTGAAAGCCGGCACAATCTATCACAGCAAAATCGAAGCCGCCACGGCAGAAATGTCCTCTTCCGCCCGCCGGACAGGCCGGCGCTGCCCCGGCAATCGGCTGCGCATGAGCAATAATGGATGGGTCCGTTCCGGGCAACGATCCGGGCCCGTCCGCAAGCATGGAGGAGCGCCTTGTTGATTCGACTGCTGATGACGCTGGCCGCTGCTTACGGCGCCGTGCTGCTGCTGATGTTCCTGTTCCAGCCGCGCCTGTTGTTCCTGCCGAACCTGCCGGGGCGGGCGCTGACGGCGACGCCGGCCGACATCGGGCTGCGGCACGAGACGGTCGCGCTGCGCACCGACGACGGTCAGACGCTGCACGGCTGGTGGCTGCCGCACCGCAGGCCGCGCGCCACGCTGCTGTTTTTTCACGGCAACGCCGGCAACATTTCCCACCGGCTCGACAGCCTCGAAATATTTCACGATCTGGGGCTGGAAGTGCTGATCGTTGATTACCGCGGCTACGGTCGCTCAAGCGGCACGCCGTCGGAAGCCGGCCTGTATCGCGACGCCCGGGCCGCCTGGCGCTGGCTGACCGACGAGCGTCGGATCGCACCGGAGAACATCATCGTCTTCGGTCGCTCGATGGGCGGGGCGGTGGCCAGCGAACTGGCCGCGCAGGTCACGCCCGCCGCGCTGATTGTGGAGTCGACGTTCAGCTCGGTTCCCGACGTCGCCGCCGGGATCTACTGGTGGCTGCCGGTTCGCCTGCTTGCACGCCTTGAATTCAACGCCGCCGACCACATCGGCCGCACCACGCTGCCGGTGCTGGTGATCCACAGCAGGGACGACGAAATCATTCCCTTCGAACACGCCCGGCGGCTGCAGCAAGCGGCCGGCCAGCGCGCCACCCTGCTGGAGATCGGCGGCAGCCACAACACCGGTTTCATCGACTCGCGCCCGCGGTATATCGACGGCCTGGAGCAATTCATTGCCGCGAACGTTGACTGAGCCGCCGGCCGGGTTAGCGCATCAGCAGAATGACATACAGCGCCGTGCCGGCGGCGATGCTCAGCAGCGGCTGGCGCAGACGCCACTGCAGGATCACGACAACGAGGATGGCGAGCGCTTCGAGCCAGGGCAACCCGCCGCGATCGTGAGCATGCCCCCAAGCGGTGTGGACCACCAGCAGCACCATGATTGCCAGCGGCAGGTTGTTGCCCAACTTGTAGACCACGCGATGGCGCCGAAGCCACGGGCCGGCGGCAAACGGCAGCGCTCGCAGAACAAAGGTGATCAGCGCCATGCCGACGATGGCGACCGTGACATAGACGATATGACTCATGCGCCCCCTGCCTCGGCCGCAGGCCTGGGTCGCAGCAGCACGGCGGCCACGCTGATGGCAATGGCCACCGTCAACGCGTGGTCAGGTGCCAGCCACAAGGCGAGCGCATAGCTGCCGATGGCCGTCCACATCGGCACGAAATCCTCACGCGCGCGCCACTGCTCGACCGCCAGCACGGCAAACAGCGCCGCCAGGGCAAAGTCGAGCCCGTCCAGACCCAGCTGCAGCCGGGTACCCAGCAGCGCGCCCAGCGCGGTTCCGAGCACCCACCACAGATGGTTCAGGGCGGCGATCAGGGTCATGTGGCGCGCACGCGCGGACTCGGGCAGCGAGACCAGCAGCGACCAGGTTTCATCGGTGAGCGTGAAAACGATATACCAATAGCGCCAGCGCGAGGTCGGCATGGCCTGCAACAGCGACAGCCCATAAAAGACATGGCGCAGATTGATGACCAGCGTGGCAAACAGGATGGCCGTTACCGGCAGCCCCGCAGCCAGCATCGGTACCATCATGAACTGGGCTGCACCGGCAAAGACGATGGCGCTGGAGAGCACGGCCAGCCAGGGCGCCCCGCCGGCCTGGACGAACAGCAGGCCGAACACCAGCCCGAGGGGAATATAGCCGACGGCTACCGGGGCCGTCAGGCCAACGGCCGACAGCCGGCGTTGATCAGAGGTTTGCATGGGCAGCAAGAATATCAGGCCGGCCGGGTTCAAGGGGCGCGGGGTCGGGGCAGATGCCGCCGGGAGCAGCGCGGCAATCGCTACAATGTTAAGTCACCTCCCGCCACCCTTGCTTATGAGCCGCTGTTGAGCAACCCCAAAGCCCATCATCTCGACCGCGCCACGCCGCTGTACGCGGTGACCATCTCGGATGCCGCCCGCTGGCGAATGCTGCTGGTGCTGCTGACCGCAATTTTCATGTCGCTGATCAGCGTGAGCATCGTCAACGTGGCCATCCCGTCGATTCAGGCGGACCTGGACGCCTCGCTTGCCAACATGCAGTGGGTGCTGTCGGGCTATGCGCTGACCTTTGGCGTGGTGCTGGTGGCCGCCGGCCGTGCCGGCGACATCTTTGGCCGCGGGGCGATCTTTCTGCTGGGCGTTGCCGTATTCACCGCCTCATCAATCGCCGCCGGGCTGGCGCCCGACGCGACCTGGCTCAACGTTGCCCGCTTTGTCCAGGGCGTCGGCTCGGGCCTGCTCAACCCCCAGGGCCTGGGCATGATTCAGCAGTACTTCCGCGGCAGCGAGCGCGGTCGGGCCTTTGGCTACCTGGGTACCGCCGTGGGCGTATCGGTGGCCATCGGGCCGGTGCTCGGCGGGCTGGTGATCGAACTGGGCGGCCCGCAGCTGGGCTGGCGGCTGACCTTTCTGGTCAACGTGCCCATTGGCATCATGGCCATGATTCTCGGCTGGCTGTGGTTTCCCAGGCCGCTGCTCCAGCGCGGCGGGCAGCCAGCCGCCGGGCAGCAGCACAAGGCCAACCGCGGGCTGCGCTCGCTCGACCCCATGGGCGGACTGCTGCTGGGTCTGGCCGTGCTCTCGATTCTGTTCCCCTTCGTCGAGTCGCGCAGCGCGCCGTTGACCTGGCTCTTGCTTCCCACCGGCGCCGTGCTGTGCTGGCTGTGGGTTCTGTGGGAGCGACGCCACGCGCGCAAGGGTTTTCGGCCGATGGTGGATCTGCGCATTTTCTCGACGCCGAGTTTCGCCAACGGCACCACCATCGTGACGCTGTATTTTCTGGGCATGACCAGCATCTGGGTGCTGGTGGCGCTCTACACCCAGCAGGGTCAGGGCATGACCGCGCTGCAGTCGGGCCTGTTCGGCATGCCCGGAGCATTGCTTTCAGCCTGGGCCGCGCACTGGGCCGGCGCACGCGTGGCCCGCTGGGGCCGCAAGCTTGTCATCGGCGGCCTGTTTATGGCGCTGTTCGGGCTGATCCTGTGCATAGCCGTAATCTATTTGCACGAGCTCGGGCTGATCAGCGTCTGGTGGCTTTTGCTGTCGCTGGCCTTCATCGGCCTGGCGCAAGGTTCGATCATCAGCCCCAACCAGGCACTGACGCTGGCCGACGTGCCGCTGGCTTACGCCGGCAGCTCGGGCGCGGTGATGCAGACCGGCCAGCGCATCGGCGCGTCGGTGGGCATTGCCGTGATCACCGCGGCGGTCTTTGCCGCGCTCAAGGTGACGTCGTGGTCGTATGCGGTCATGGTCGGACTGGCGCTGATCATGGTGGTGGTACTGCTGGCCCTGGGCGTTGCCTTCAAGGACCAGCGCGAGCGCAGCGTTGCCCGCCACAAGCCGTGAGCCACACCCCGGGATTGGCGAAACCGGCCACTATGGCGACGGGGTCGCTCCCGTTTCTTGCTCGTCTTGCGCAACATCCTGCTCGCTGCGGTTTCTGCCGCGCTGTTTGGCGCGATAGAGCATGCGGTCGGCGCGGTTCAGCAGATCATCGACGCGCTCATCAGCGCGCAGGCTGGCAACGCCAAGGCTGACGGTAACGGCGGGCTGCTCGATGATGTCGGTCATGTCAGTGTGCTCGATGGCCTGGCGCAGCCTTTCGGAAACCAGCGCGCCAGCCTCGCTGTCGGCACCGGGCAGTACGATCAGGAACTCCTCGCCACCGACACGACCGACCAGATCATGCTGGCGCAGCAGTTTGTGGGTACACACCCGCGCGACCCGACGCAGAACCCGGTCACCGGCCGCGTGGCCCCAGGTATCGTTGACGCGCTTGAAGTGGTCGATATCCAAAGCAATCACGGTCAGCTCCTGATCGCGCTGGCGCGCGCGCTGCAGCCCCTGCCGCAGATAGAACTCGGTCCGCCGGCGATTGGCCACGCCGGTCAACTCGTCGGTCATCGCCATGATCTGCAGCCGGCGCGAGCGGCGAACCAGCAGGACGAAAATGACCAGCATGACCAGCCCCAGCAGCACCGACAGGATCAGCGAAACGGTCTGCCAGGCGCGCGTGCGCGTCAGCGCTTCGACGCGCTGTGTCTGCATGCGCGCCTGCAGGCGCAGGCGTTCGTTCTCGACCTCGCGCCGATTGATGTCGAACTGCAGACGCAGGACATCGGCCCGGTCTCGCTGGGCGCGCTGTTCCAGCTCAACGCGCACCACCTCGAGCTGCTGCCAGTCGGCCAGCGCCTGCTTGAGCTTGCCAACCGCTTCCAGGCTGCGCGCCCGCGCCGGATACAGCAAGGCCAGATAGCGGGCCCGCTGCGATTTTTGCAGCAGCGGCTCCACCTCGGCGAACAACTCCAGGGCCTGCGTATGGCGCTCCAGCCCGGCCAGGGCAATGGCCCGCTGCAGCTTGATCATGGTGTCGTTGAACTGACTGCCAACCCGGGCATAGGCCTGCTCGGCCTGCTTGAGCGTTTCCAGGCCCTCGGCATGGCGCTCGAGGAGGATCTGGCCATCGCCTCACCCACCAGCACGTGTCCACGACCGGCATCGGAACTGGTCGCCCGGGCCAGCGACAGCGCCTCTTGGAACGTGGCCAGAGCCTGCTCGCCATGGCCCAGCTCATAATGGGTATATCCAAGCTGGATCAGAACCAGCATCTGCCGGCCTTCGTCGGCGTCGCGCCGGGCCGCTTCGAGCGCGGCTTCGAGATAGCGCTGGGCCTGTTCGAACTCGCCCAGGCGACGATAGGTCGAGCCAAGCTCGAACAGCAACCGTTCGGCCTGCGATTCGCGTCCCGAGTCGGTCAGAATCCGGTGCGCCTCGAGCACATCGTCGAGGCTGGCGACGTAATCACCCAGGTAAGAGTGCAGTTCGCCGCGGGCGCGCAGGCTCTCGCCCAGCAGCGACGGGTCATCAACCTGGCGGGCCAGTGTTACCGCCTGATCAAGATCGCTGCGGATCAGATCGATATCGTCCTGCACGTCGGCATAATTGGCCCGGCAGGCGTGCATGGCCGCCTGCCCCCAGAGCAGCTCGTGTTCTCGATAGACCTGCAGGCGCTCCGTTGCAAATTTCTTCCCCGCCGCATAATCGGTGTTGAACTGCCACTGGCACAGCAGGTGGTCCAGCCGGGCCCGGCGGCGAAGATCGTCGGCGGGAAGCTGCTCTTTCAGGCCTTCGATCAGGGCAAACGCCTCTTCGATGGACGGCAGCTGGAGCCCGTGTTGATCCACGCGGCTGTAGAGTCGATCGAATTCGGCGGGGTCGCCCTCCTGCTCCGCGCCGGCGTGCAGCGCCAGCAGCATCAGTGAAGCGGCCAGAAACATCTTGAAGTTCGGGCTGGTGCGCTGGTTGTACGAGGCATGGTGTGAGGCTGGCATCGACCGCATTGTAGCGGCATCGCGGCGCTGT
Organism: Wenzhouxiangella sp. YN1; assembly: GCF_056324145.1. Classification (NCBI taxonomy): domain Bacteria; kingdom Pseudomonadati; phylum Pseudomonadota; class Gammaproteobacteria; order Chromatiales; family Wenzhouxiangellaceae; genus Wenzhouxiangella; species Wenzhouxiangella sp. YN1. Next base: position 179,438 of record NZ_JBJNIO010000125.1, on the reverse strand, counting down.
TGCCGCCGCTGCCGGCCGGTGTTCGCGAACCACAGGGCCCGGTTTGTGGTCAACCAGATGGCCCCCTATACTTTCAGTTGTAGACATCGCGCCCGGACTTGCGAGCCGGGTCACCTTCTTCAACGAGGAACGAGCAATGAAACCGACCACTCTTGTTACCGCTGCTCTCCTGGCCATCGGACTCATCGGCCCTGTGCTGCCGGCGGCTGCCGAATCGATCGACGCGCGCGCGCAGCATCTGTCCGAGCAGCTCGACCTCGACGAGGCCCAGACCCAGACCATCGACGAGCTCATTGGCGAGCATCGCCAGAGCATGCGTGAGCAGATGAGCTCACAAAAGCTTCGCGGTCCCGAGCGGCGCGAGCACATGCGGGCCCAGCGTGCGGCGCTGCACGAGCGCATTCGCGACGTGCTGAACGCAGAACAGGCCGAACAGTTCGACCAGCTGATCTCGGAGCGACACGGCAGAATGGCGCAGCGGGGTGAGCGCGGGCACATGCGCGGCAAAAGCCACAGCGGCCGTCGCGGCATGATGCGCCACGGTCGGCGCGGCGCTGGCGCCTGTGAGCGCTCCGGCTTCGATCCGGACTTTTCGCAGCTGGACATCAGCGAAGGCCTGCGCGCGCGCCTGGAGGGCATGCGCAAGGAACATCGCGACGCCATCGAGAACATGCGCAGGCAGCAGCGCGACGAGATACGCCAGCTCATTGGCGAAGAAGAGTTCGACAAACTGCAGCTGCCGTGCGCGCCTGAACGCAACGCGAACCCGGACGAGAATCAGCCCGGCGGTGACAAACAGACCTCGAATTGACACAAGCCCGGTAAAATCACACTCGTGCACGCCGCGGTACCTGCTTCATCCGGGCAGGATCGCTGGCGTGCCGGTGTACGTTGCCATTGCCAGCCACTTTTGGGGAAACCCGCATGTCCGCCCCTGATTCCGCCATCGACTTCGACCAGGTTCGGCGCCAGTGCGCACGCTGCGATCTGCGCGAACTGTGTCTCCCCGCCGGGCTCGGCCGCGCCGACATCGATCGTGTCGATCAGGTGGTCGCCGATCGCAGCAGCCTGGCGGCCGGCGATACGCTCTACCATGCCGGCTCGCCCTTCCGCGCCCTGTACGTGGTCAAGTCCGGCTCGCTCAAGACCCAGGTCGTGTCCGAGGGCGGCGAGCTGCAGATCCTCGGCTTTCACCTGCCCGGAGAAATCCTGGGCTTCGATGCCCTGGCTGCCGAACGCCATCAGTGCAGCGCCGAAGCCCTCGAGCCCTCGAGCGTTTGCCGCCTGCCCTACGCCGAGCTGGAGCGCATCTCGACCCTGGTACCCGGCCTGCAGCGCCAGTTCATGCGGCTGGTCTCGCGCGAAATGAGCGACGACCACGACCACATGGCGATGATGGGCCGCAACCAGGCCATCAGCCGGCTGGCGCTTTTCCTGCACAACATGCGCCGGCGCCAGGCCCGCCTCGATCGCCGCGACGATGTGCTCAACCTGAGCATGTCGCGCGCCGACCTGGCCAACTATCTCGGGCTGGTACTCGAGACCGTCAGCCGCCTGTTCGGCCGCATGCAGGACAAGGGTCTGATCGAGGTCCGGCGGCGGGAGATCAAGATTGTCGACCCGGCCGGACTCAAGGCGCTTGGCGACAGCTGAAGTCGCCGACACGCAACCTGCAACTCCGGCTACAGCCACCAGTCCGAAACGGGATCTTCCGGGTGGCCGTGATAACCCACCTGAGCCTGGAGCAGTTCGGCGGTGGCCAGGGCGTCGGTCCAGGCGTGATGCGGCGTATATTCGGGCAGCCCGTAGCGTCGGCGGGCATCGGCCAGCCGCAGCGACACACGGCGCCTGAACCAGGTCAGGGGATTGTTGCCGCGGCGCTGGTGAACTTGCCTTTCCACGTGCAGCGTGTCAATCAGCGGAAACAGCAGGCCCTCGCCGAAGCGCCGCAGGAACGCCTGGTAGAGAAAGCGCCTCTCGATGGCATGAAAGTGAACGACCGCCACGTGGCCGACGAGCGCGTCCAGCAGCTCGTCGGCGACATCTTCCAGGTCGGGCGCCCGGTCGATCTGGTCGTGGGTGAGGTGGTGGATGGTGATGGAGCGGGTGTCGATCTCCCGCCGCGGCCGAACCACGCGATAGTAGCCGGCGGCGGGACGAATCCGGTCGAGCGTGAACGGCACCGCGCCGATGCTGACGATGCCGTGGCGGCCCGGATTCAGGCCGGTGGTTTCCAGATCAAGGGCTACCAGCGGAGTCTGGGCCAGCGGGGTATCGATCGCCACCGCGGCCTGGCGGTAGAAATCGCGCAGCAGCGCCACGCGGCTCGCATCGGCCAGCTCGGCAAAGCGTTTTTGCCAGTCGGTCGTTGCCGGCCGATTTCGTTGAAGAATCGACAGCATGCCGCTCAGCGACGCACCGGGCGATAGCGAAAGCGGATGAACTTCTGGGCGTTGGCCAACACCTTGAAGGCATCCTTGAGGCTGCGCCGCTCGAAGGCCGACAGGGTCTCGGGCACGATGTTGTTGTTGGCCTCGCCGCCGCGCTCGGCATCCCAGGCCTGGTGACGGGCGCGCACCATGGCGATGAATTCCAGCGCATCGCGCAGATCAGCCCCCATGGGCGCGGTCAGAAAGCCGGCGGCGACCGTATCTTCCAACCGGCGGAAGGAGTTCTGCGACTGCGAACCGGCCGCCAGCGCATGCACCCGGATGACGTCGACCAGCGGCCCGGTGCCGCGGCGCTTGAGGTTGATCGAGTTCTCGTGACGCCCGCCCTGCTCGAGCACGAAGTCGCGGAAGAAACCCAGCGGCGGCGTGCGATTGTTGGCGTTGATGGCCAGACAGCCGAGGAAGGCTGGCTGCTCGCTGGCCTCGGCTGCGATCAGCGCCTTGAGCTCATCGGCCATGCTGGTAACGCCGGCCACGCCGTCGAGATCGAAGAAGATCGAGCTGTGCAGCAGGCGCTGCGCGTTGGGTTCGCGAATCCATTCGATGAACTGCGCCTTCCAGGCCGACAACGGCTGCCGCCACTGCTTGTTGGTTGCCATGATGTCGCCGCTGCAGTAGACATACCCGACCCGGTGCAGACCGTCGCTGACGAACTGCGCCAGCTCGCGAAAGTATTCGTCGTGCGCACGCTCGTCGAAGGCGTCGTCAAGGATCAGGGCGTTGTCCTGATCGGTGTAGACAAACTGCTCGTCGCGCGCCATCGACCCCAGGGCCAGAAAGCAGTACGGCACCGGCGGTGGCCCGAGTTTTTCCTCGCCGAGCTCCAGCAGGCGCTGCTTGAAGCTGCGGCCGATGGTGGCCATGGCCGAGCCGATCATGTGCGAGTTGGCATCTTCGTTGACCATGCGGATGAAACTGGAAGCTACCGCGGGCTTGAGCGCTTCGATGTCGTCATGCGTGTTGCAGTGAAAGATGTTGCGCACTACAAACAGGCTGTTCTGGCTCTCATGATGAATGATGTCGGCCAGATCGAGCACCCCGATCGGGCGGCGATGATCGAGCACCGGGATGTGGTGAACGTTCTCGCGCAGCATCAGCAGCAGCACGTCGAACAGAAAGCGATCCTGCTGCACGCTGGCGACGTTGCCCGACATGGCCTCGCTCACCGGCGTGCTGGCGGGCAGCCCCTCGGCGACGATTCTGCGGCGCAGATCACTGTCGGTGAGGATGCCGGCCAGCAGCGGGCTATCGGCCTGCGCGTCAGGGTCACGGTCTTCAACGACCAGCACCGAAGTCACGCGTTCGTCGGTCATCAGCCTGGCGGCCTCTTCGACGCTGGTCGAAAGCGTGACCATGACCGGCGCATAGCGCACCAGCTTGCCGGCACGCAGGGTCAGCAGAGGATTGTGACCGACATGCTGAGCGGCCTGGCGCAGCCGCGTGCGGTCCTCGACTTCGACATAGTCGGCGAACACGACATTGCTGTCGAACAACCGCTTGAACAGCTCACCCGGAATGAAATAGATCAGCGTGTCTTCGAGCGCGCGCGCCGGAAAGCGCGTGGTTCGATCGCTGAGCAGCCCGAGCTGGCCGAAGATGTCGCCGGCTCCCAGGCGGTTGTAGAGCTCACCGCTGCGGCGGAACAACTCCACCGAACCGCTGCGAATATAGTGCAGGTCGCGAACCTCGTCGCCGAGCCTGACGATGTCGCTGGCCGCCCGGAAGTAGCTCACCTCGATTGATCGGGCCACCTCGTCGAGCTCTGCCGTGGTCAGAAAGCTGAACGGCTCCTGCTCGCGCAGGTGTTCGCGAATCTCGATCTGCTCGATTTCCATCCCGGCCCTCAAGGTAACTGCACCATCCATGGTACCGCGCGTGTTGAGCCAGCCGTGGGGGCCGGCCATAATGGCGACCATGAGCGAAAGCAACGCAATGTGGACACTCGAGGGCAAGCGCGCGCTGGTCACCGGCGCCAGCCGCGGCATCGGGCGCGCCGTGGCCGAAGCCCTGTGCGAACGCGGGGCTGAGGTCTGGCTGGTCGCCCGCGGGCACGAAAAGCTCAACAATGCGGCCGAACGGCTGACCGAGCGCGGCTACAAGGCGCACGCCATGGTCGGTGATATCACCGATGCCGATTCACGCCACGGCCTGCTCGGCGCAGTGGGCGAGCCGCTGGACATTCTGATCAACAATGCCGGCTACAACCAGCGCAAGCCCGCGCTGGCTTACGAAGAGCAGGAGCTGCGCGGCATTCTCGACACCAACCTGGTGGCCACGTTCGAGCTCACGCGTGCCGCCCACACGCTGCTGGAAGCCGCTGGCGGAGCTGCGGTTGTCAATATCAGCTCGGTGGCCGGGCTCACCCACCTGCGCACCGGCGCGCCGTACGCCATGAGCAAGGCCGCGCTCAATCAGATGACGCGCAACCTTGCCGTTGAGTGGGCAACGCACCAGATCCGGGTCAACGCCGTCGCCCCCTGGTATATCGAAACGCCGCTGGCCCGCCAGGTGCTCGATGACCCCGAGTTTCTGTCCGAAGTGCTGGCACGCACGCCGCTCAACCGCGTTGGCACGCCCGAAGAAGTAGCCGCCACGATCGTCTTTCTGTGCCTGCCGGCCGCCGGCTACATCACCGGCCAGACGCTGCCGGTCGACGGCGGCTTCAGCATCTTCGGGTTCTGAGTTCGCGGCATTTCACCGCCGGTATGCAAGCCCGATCTGCCGGTTCGCTACAATGCAGAGGATATTCGCGAGCTGAAACCGCATGGCCTTACTGGCGTTCTACCTATTTCTTGCTGTCGGCGTTTCCTTTCTGTGTTCGATTCTCGAGGCAGCGCTGTTGAGCATCACACCGGCGCACATCGCCGTTCTCAACGAGCGCGGCAGCCGCGCGGGCCGGCGTCTGCAGCACCTCAAGCGCCACATTGATCAGCCGCTGGCAGCGATTCTCAGCCTCAACACCATCGCCCACACCTTTGGCGCCGCCGGCGTCGGCGCCCAGGCGCAGGTGGTCTTTGGCCAGGCCTGGGTGACCCTGGCCTCGGCGGTCATCACGCTGCTCATCCTGATCTTTTCCGAAATCATTCCAAAAACCCTCGGCGCCACTCATGCGCGCTCACTGAGCGGCTTCACCGCCATCGCCTGCATCGTGCTGATCTATGTGACCTGGCCGCTGGTGCAGCTCTCGAAGCTGATCACACGCTGGCTGGCGGCCAACCGGGACGCGCCGACGGTCAGCCGCGAAGAGTTCCGGCTGCTGGCCCAGACCGGCACCCGCGAGGGCGTGTTCGAGGAAGAGGAATCAAACATCTTCGCCAACCTGATCCGCTTCAGCGCCATCCGGGTCGAAGACATCATGACCCCGCGGGTGGCCGTGGTGATGATGCGCGCCGATCAGACCGTCGGCGAGATCATGGACTCCTCTCTGGCCGCGGGATTTTCCCGTTTTCCGGTCTACGGTGACTCCGACGAGGATATTCACGGCTACGTGCTCAAGACCGACATCATGCTTGCCCAGGCGCAGGGCAACGCCGATACGCGCCTGGAAGCGCTCACCCGCGAGGTGCTGTTCGTGCCCGAGTTCGTGTCGCTGCAGAACCTGTTCAGCCAGCTGCTTTCCCGCCAGGAACACTTTGCGGTGGTGGTCGACGAATACGGCGGCCTGGCAGGCGTGGTAACCATGGAGGACGTGCTCGAGACCCTGCTGGGCATGGAAATTGTCGACGAAAGCGACACCGTCGAGGATCTGCGCCAGGCAGCGCGCGAGAAATGGCTGGCCCGCGCCCGGCGGATGGGCGTGCACTGGCCGCGCACGGACCAGGAGCAGCCGCCGGACGATGCCGGCAACAGTCGCTGAGTCAGCTCCCGCCGCCCCGGCCGATCCGCTCGCGGCTGCTGCAGCAGGCGGCGTGGGTGGCGAAAACGGGGAATCTGATATATTGCGGACTTCTGGCAAGCTCGAACAAGGGGGGGAGGCCCATTGTCAATCGACGGCGCGCAGATGATCCGTAACCATCTCGACAGCAAGAAAGCGCCGTGGCTGGCACTGGCCGTGGTGCTCATCTGCGGCGCCGTCATTACCGCGTTGACGACACATCTGCTTCGCAACACCGAGCTCCAGCGGCAGCAGGCAGCGCTCAGCGCAACCGGTGAACAGGCTGCAGGTGTCATGCTGGGCCGGTTCGCCCGCCACGAGGTCCAGCTGCGCGCGGCCAAAGCCCTGTTTGCCGGCTCTGCCCGGGTGTCGCGAAGGGAGTGGCAGCAGTTTGCGCGCACGTTTCAACAGTCCGGGTCCGACGCGGCGCCGTTCGAAATGGCCTGGATCCCGCGCGTCGATGACGCCGGCCTGAAGCGTCTGGCCGAGCTGGCCCGAGCGGACGGGCTCGACACTTTTGAGCTCCACTCTTCCGCACCGCGCGATTTTTACTGCCCGATTTTCTATAACGAGCCGGCGGCGCTGCACGCCGACTCGATCGGGCGGGACGTCTGCACCAGCCCACGCGCCAGCGCCGCCATGCAGCGCGCCCGGCAGACGCGCACCATCGTCATGTCCGACCCCGTCGGCCTGGGCACAAGCGGCGCGGAACCGCAGTCCGGCTACGTGCTGTTTGCCTGGGTCGACAGCGACAGCGAGCAAAGCTCCGGCTGGGTGGCGGGCACCGTGACCATGTCGCAGCTGTTTGCGGCCAGCCTGCCGGGCCAGGCCGACGTCAGCGTGCGCGTACGGGACCTGTCGTCGCCGGCCGGCGAGGACACCATCTACCGAAAAGACCATCCATTCGACAGCGCCCGCGATGTGATCGAATCCGGGCGGCGATTGAACCTTGGCGGTCGCACTTTCGCGCTGCGGCTGACGCGCCCGGCAGGCCCCGGGCTGGCGACACGGCTGTTGCTCATCACCGGCAGTCTGATCACGGTGCTGCTTGCCGCCTTTGCCTTCAATCTGCTGCGGACGCGTGCGCGCGCGCTGCGAGTGGCCGAACGCATGACGCGCGCCTGGCGCGACAGCGAGGAGTTGCTTTCATCCATCACCGGCAATATCCAGGAAGGCATCTATCGCGGCGAACCGGACAAGGGGCTGGTGTATGTCAACCAGGCCCTGGCCGGGATGTTCGGCTTCGACTCGCGCGACGCGTTTCTGGACTATGACACAAGCTCTCTTTATGCCGACTTCCAGCAGCGCGACGCGCTTCTCGACCTCCTGGAAAGCCAGGGCTACTACCGCAACCAGGAAGTGGAGTTCCAGCGCCCGGACGGGACCCGCTTCACGGCGGTCAACAGCGCCGTCGCAACCATGGACGAAACCGGTCACGTACGGCATTTCGACGGTGTGATTACCGACATCAGCGAACGCAAGGAAGCCGAGCGCGAGGTCCACCGCCTGGCGCACTATGACACCCTGACCAACCTGCCCAACCGCACCCTGTTTCATATCCGCATCGGCCAGGTGCTCAGCCAGGCACAGCGCCACAATCGCCCGGTCGCGGTGATGTTCATTGATCTCGACCGGTTCAAGCTGGTCAACGATTCGCTCGGGCACGGCCTTGGTGACCAGCTGTTGATTGCGGTCGCCGAGCGCCTGGTCGAACAGTTTCGGGACTACGACGTGATCAGCCGCCAGGGCGGTGACGAATTCTTGCTCGTTCTCCCGGAGACCGATGCCGATCGCGCTGCGCGACGCGCCGAAGAGCTGCTGCGCAACTTCGCCGAACAGCCCTTCGACGTCGACGGCCACAAGCTGACGATCACGCCCTCGATCGGCATCGCCATGTTCCCCTATGACGCTGAGGAAGCCGATGCCCTGATTCAGCATGCCGATGCCGCCATGTATCACGCCAAGGAGCAGGGACGAGCCACCTTTCAGTTCTTCACCGAAGAACTCAACACGCGCGTGCATCACCGCCTGCAGCTGGAAAACCACTTGCGCGGCGCACTGGCGCGCGATGAACTGGCGCTTGAATATCAGCCCGTGATCGATCTGGAAAGCGGCCGCATCGTCAGCGTCGAAGCACTGCTGCGCTGGCGCAGCCCGACGCTCGGTCAGGTTCCGCCGTCGGACTTCATCCCCGTGGCCGAGCAGAGCGGGCTGATCGTCGAGATCGGCGACTGGGTCATCGAGGCCGCCTGCCGGCAGCTCGCCCGCTGGCGCGATCAGGGCATGCGCGACATCCAGATGGCGGTCAACGTTTCGGCCATGCAGCTGTGGCGCGGAAACCTGTTCGGTACCGTCAACGACGCGCTGCGGCACTCAGGCGTTTTGCCATCACAGCTGGTCATCGAGCTGACCGAGAGCGTGATCATGGAGGATGTCACCGCGGCGCGGAAAGTGCTCGCCGAGCTCAAGGAGCTGGGTGTGGCGCTGGCCATCGACGACTTCGGTACGGGCTATTCCAGCCTGGGCTATCTCAAGCAGTTTCGCATCGACCTGCTCAAGATCGACCGCTCCTTCGTTGAGGACATTGCCGAAGACGCCGACGATGCCGCCATCGTCACGGCGATGCTCAGCATCAGCGAATATCTGCGTATGGAGGTCGTGGCCGAAGGCATCGAGCACGGCGACCAGCTCGAGTTCCTGCGCTCCCGGGGCTGTCGCTTCGCGCAGGGTTTTCTGTTCAGCCGGCCGGTCGGGCCGGAGCGCATTCCCGATCTGGTCGCGACGTTCGAGCTCGGGCGCAGTAGCCATTGAATCGCCAGCCCCTGCACTGCATTCTCCCTTGGTAGACACACCCATCAACGGACAAGACCGATGAAGGCCATCAGAAGCATTCTGCTGACCCTCCTGATCGCGCCGGCGCTGGCCGCGCTCGCCGGCGAAGGCCCTGACTGGCCGGCGATGGACGACGCGCTGCAGCCCACGCCGCACCAGCGCGTGGCCGGCCAGCCCGAACCACACGAGCTGGCTGCCCTGGCGCACGCCGGCGTGAAGCACGTCGTCAACGCCCGCAGCGAAGGCGAGCTCGAAGCCTGGAACGAACCGCGCCTGCTTGACGAGCTGGGGATGACCTATCACCACCTCCCGATCGCCGGGGCCGAGGATCTTGACCGCCAGGCGGTCGCGCGCTTCGACGCGATACTCAACGAGATCGGCGACGAACCGGCCCTGCTGCACTGCGCCTCGGGCAACCGCATCGGCGCGCTGTTTGCCCTGCGGGCGGCCTGGATCGACGGCGAGGACAGCGAGGCGGCCATCGAAATCGGCCGCGCCCACGGCCTGACTCGCCTGGAAGGCGCGGTGCGCCAGAAGCTGGGTGAGCAGCGCTCCGTGGCCAATACGCCCGATCAGGACTGCGCCGAGAACTGCTGACCGCGAAAATTGCGGAATGCACGGATGATGGCTGATCAGCCCGGCGGGAGGTGTTGCCAGCCCGGCTTGCGATGATCGTGAACTCAACCCTTCCGTGAATTCCGTATTCTTCCGTGGTTACAGGGTCTTGATCTGCCCGGATTCAGTCAGCAGCGCCTTCGTTGAGCCGCGGAATCAACGAGACGAAGTTGCACGGCCCGGTGCGCGAATCGAGCTGTTCGCCCAGGATGCGATCCCAGGCCGTGCGGCACGCCCCGGTCGAGCCGGGCAGGCCGAAGATCAGCGTGGCGTTGGCGGTGCCGCCGAAGGCCCGGGACTGAATGGTCGAGGTACCGATCTCTTCCAGCGAATAATGGCGGAACAGCTCGCCGAAGCCCGGAATATCGCGCACCAGCAAGGGCTGGATTGCCTCGGGCGTGGAATCGCGGCCGGTAATGCCGGTGCCGCCGGTAATCAGCACGCAGTCGATCGCAGCGTCGGCAATCCAGGCCGACACGGCCGCGCGCAGCTTGAAGATGTTGTCGGGCAGCAGCCTGCGCTCGGCCAGTCGGTGCCCGGCCGACTCGATGCGTTCAGCCAGCGTGTCGCCAGAGCTGTCGTTGTCTAGCGTGCGCGAGTCGGAGACGGTCAGCACCGCGAAAGTGAGCGCCTTGAAGGCCTTGTCGTCATTGCAGCGTTGTCTGGACATGGTTTCTCGAAGGATTGGCGGGGTGCAGAAAGGATCAATACAGTAGCCGCTCGAAGCCGAGATAGTCGACCGGATCGCCCTCGGCCACGGCCTGGCCGACCGCAAGCCTGGCCAGGCCGTCGGCCCACACCGCCGAGCTGAGCACGCCCGAGCCCTGGTGCGGATAACGCTCGAGCCGGCCTTGCTGGAGGCGCACGCGCAGATACTCTTCGCGCTTGGGCGCCGGCGCGGCAAAGCCGGCGGGAACGCGAACGGCTTCGGGCATGGTGTCGCTACGGCCCTGCATCTTGCGGATCACCGGCGCGCCGAACAGGCTGAAGGTGACCAAGGCCGAAACCGGGTTGCCGGGCAGGCCGACGAAGACCGCGTCGCCGACCCGGCCGAAGGCCAGCGGCTTGCCGGGCTTGACGGCGATCTTCCAAAGGTCGAGCCGTCCCAGCGCCTCGACCGCGTCCTTGACGTAATCGGCCTCGCCCACGCTCACGCCACCGGTGGAGACGATCACGTCCGCTTCAGCGGCGGCGGCTTCGAGTGCCTGGCGCGTGGCTTCGGGCGTATCGGCCACGTGCCGCACGGCCACGACCTGACAACTCAGCGCGGCCAGCAGGCCGTTGATCAGCGGCTGGTTGCTGTTGTAGATCTGCCCGGGGGCCAGCGCTCGCCCCGGATCGACAAGCTCATCGCCGGTGGACAGCACCGACACGGTCAGCCGGCGGCGCAGCTCGACGCGTTCGATGCCGGTCGAGGCCAGCAGCCCCAGATCCTGCGGCCGCAGACGGCGGCCGGCGGCAAGAATCTCTTCACCGGCGCCAAGGTCCTCGCCGGCGCGGCGGATATTGTTGCCCGGCGGCGGCAGTTCTTCGACCTGTACTTGGCCGTCGACCTCGCGCGCCTTTTCCTGCATGACGACCGCATCGGCGCCGTCGGGAATGACCGCGCCGGTAAAGATGCGCGCCGCACTTCCGGCAGTGAGCGAACCCGGGGCGTCGCCGGCCTGGATGCGCGCCGAAATCGGCAGCGCGTCGCCGGCGCGCTCGAGATCGGCGGTGTTGACGGCATAGCCGTCCATGGCGCTGTTGTCGGCCGGCGGCACGTCCACCCGTGCCGAAACCGCACCGGCCAGCACCCGTCCCAAAGCGGCGTCCAGCGCCACGGTTTCGGTGACGGCCACCGGCGCGACAGCCTCGACCAGGCGCGCACGCGCCTCGGCCACGCTCGTCAGCCCCTTGCCGATACCGTGACTGGATTCAGTCATCGCCCACCCCGGCTACCTGCTGACCGTCCAACTTGCGAAAACACTTTCATGTCTGCACCAATCTGCCGGATGCCCTTGGAACCCAGAAGTTACGGGTTGCACGGAATGCACGGACGACGGCTTTGCCAGCACTGCTGATTGACGGCTTTCCATCCATCTTCCGGTGTATTCCGTGTAGTTCCATGGTTACAAGGTTTTCCTTTTCCCGGATTGCGCCTGCGCTGATCCAGCGATATACCCACATGAACCGATGGAAGAACCATGAGGGGAATCAATGCGCATCGCCGATGGCTTCGGGCTGGCTGATCTGCACAGGAATGCCGTTGCGATCAAAGAACAGATAGCGGTCGAGGCCGCTGCCGGCGTGAATGGCGCGCGCCATGTTCTTGAGCTGCTCGTCGATGAAATCGGCTGCCGGCGGCTGACCCGGCTGGCCGGGCAGCACGCCCACCATCATGAACGTCCAGTCCTTCTTGGCCGCATCAGCGTCGGCACGCAGATACTCGAAGCCGGGCACGTCGGCAACGGCGTGATCCTTGACCATGATCGGCGTAATCACGCCCTCGCCTTCGATGGCAGCTTCCGCGCCGTCGGCGTCGGCTTCCATCACCGGCTGGGCACGCACCAGCACCGTCAGCAGCTGCACCGGCACCGGCTCGTCGCGCGCCATTGTCAAAAGGTCATCGAAGGTTTCTATCATTGCTCAGTCCAATCGTCATTCAGTCGAGGTTATCCGGTGAAGCGTTTGAGCCGAAAAACAGGGGAACCACGGAAGACACGGAATGCACGAAAAAAAACGCATGAGTCATTTGATCGGGCATCAAATTGACCCTTGACGAATGATCCCGGATCAACTCAAGAGTCAGCACAAGCGGGGGTTTCTGTTCGTTTGTTTTCCGTGTATTCCGTGCCTTCCCTGGTTCCAGGATTTTCTTTCACTTTCACTGTACCAGTGGTGACGAAGGCGCATCGAGATCGATGCCTTCGATATCGTGCTCGGCGGCGACCAGACGAATGTACTGGTTGATGGCGCGGCGGCGGACGTGTTCGCGCAGATAGCCCGCAATCTTTTCGTGGCAGGACTCGAAGGTGACCGGCTTGCCTTCCTTGCGCTGGTGAATCAACACGACGTGAAAGCCGAAGCGCGTCTCGACCGGGTATTCGGGCACTTCGCCGACCGTCAGACGGGAGAGCGCCTTTTCGAACTCCGGCGCGGTCTGGCCGCGCGCGATCAGACCCAGATGGCCGCCTACTTCCTTCGACGGACAGCTCGAGAAGTCGCGCGCCATCGACAGGAACTTGTCCGGATGTGCACGCAGCTCGGCGTTGATGCCCATGGCCTTCTTGCGTGCCTCGGCGCGCAGCTCGGCGTCGTCGGGCGGCGCCGGGATGAGAATGTGCGAAACCTCGTGTTCATCGGCAGTACGCAGGCGCTGCTCGTTGGCCAGATAGTAGCGATGGCAGTCGGCCTCGGTCGGTTCGGGCACGTCAATCTGCTCGCCGATCAGACGGCGGATGCGCGACTCCTCTGCGGTCTCGCCCTCTTCGGCAACCCCCGCGGCAATACCGAGCCGGTCGCATTCGGCCAGCAGCAGTTCACGCACCACCAGCGCGCGAGCCGCGCGTGCGCGCGCTTCTTTCAAGCTGGGAGCAGGGTGGTACTGCACCTCGCGGGCAATCTCTTCGTGGTCGATCACGCGGTCGTCTATGCGGATCGGCGGCGGCAGAGTGTCGGTTTCCTGCGGTGTGTCCTGAGCTTGCATGGGTTCCTCTTGCGGCCTCGGTCGGGTCTTCATATCAGGAAATTTTCGGCGAACCGCCGTGCTGGCGAACCACCTGGTAGTTGCGGCGGATGTAGCCCCACGGCCAGCTCCAGACGTGCACCAGGCGGCTGAACGGAAAGGCGGTGAACATGATCAGGCCCAGAAAGATGTGCAGCTTGTAGACCGGATGGACGTTGAGAATGTATTCGTGCGCGCCGGACCGGAAGGTGACGATATGCTGCGCCCAGTGCGCGAGCTGCATCATGACCGCACCGTCGAGATGGTCCATGGAGAACACGATCGTTGACAGGCCGGTGACCAGCTGCAGCCAGATCAGGCAGATGATGAAAGTGTCCATGATTGCCGAGTTGACCCGCACCGAGGTCACGAACAGCCGGCGCCACAGAAGATAGGTCAGGCCGAAGAAGCACAGGATGCCGAACAGGCCGCCGGCGACCATGGCCATGACCTGCTTGGCGCCGGGCGACAGCCCGAGCGCAGTATAGATCGGCGTGGGCGTGAGCAGGCCGACCAGATGGCCCATGAACAGCAGCAGGATGCCGACGTGAAAGGCGATGCTGGCGCGCCGGAAGTTCTTCGAGCGCGGGGTGAGCATCTGGCTCGACATCGCCCGCCAGGTGTATTGCCCGTGCTCGAAACGCAGCAGCGAGCCGAAAATGAACACCGTGCCGGCGATATACGGAAAGACGCCGAAGATGAACTGGTTGATGTAGGGTTCCATGATCAACTCCTCTGGTGGATTTCGAGCCCGCTGACCGCCGCCGAAGCCGCGCCGCAGCTGCCCGACGGGTCGTCGTTGCCCATGAACGTGACCTGCTCCTCCTCCCAGATCTCGTCCATCTTCTCGATCGTCTGGTCCGGGCCTTCCTGGCCGGCGGCCTCGCGCAGCAGCTCGGCGTTTTCCGGACTGCCGACCAGGTCTTCGAGCGCTTCGAACAGCACCGACCAGGCCGAATCACGATGGTGCAGGCGCGCGCCCAGAAGCACGATGATCGGCATGGCGTCGCCCAGCAGCTCTTCGACCTCGGCTTTCGGGCGGGTTGAAAGGTATTCGAGCATCAGCGGCAGGTAGTCGGGCAGCTCACGGGCGTCGAGATCCAGGCCGTTGCTGCGGTAGTGCTCCATCAGGTCGACCATGGCCTGGCCGCGATCGCGCGACTCGCCGTGGACGTGCTCGAACAGGTGCAGCGACAGCGCTCGTCCGCGGTCGAACAGCATGACGTAGTCCTCCTGGATTTCGGTCAGCGGACGTTGCCCGAGATCCACCGCAAGACGCTGTACGGCTTCGGCATGCGGCGCTGACAGCACGGACTCGCGCCGGATGACGTCGGTCATTTCCGGTACCGCTTGCTGCAGCTCCGCGCTGGGGTAGCTCATCAGCCGCGAGATCACCCGCAGGGTCATGCAGCTCATGATCCGCTCCACTGGTCGTGGCTGTGCTCCTGCAGCTCGGTGCTCTTGCTCGCCTTCTCCACCCGGATCGGGAAGAACTTGCGTTTGGCGATCGGCTTGCCGCCGAACACGTCGGCGTCGGAGCCGCCGCCGGTTTCGCAGCCGCTGCCGAAGGAAAAACCGCAGCCGCCGCGCTCGGAATAGCCGTCGTAGATCGAGCTGGAATACTCGCGCTTGTTGGTCGGAATGACGAAGCGGTCCTCATAGTCGGCAATGGCCATGTAGCGATACATGTCCTCGACCATGTCCACATCCATGCCGACGCGCTCGAGCACCTCGGTGCGCTCCTCGCCGTGGACATGGCGGCCGCGCATGAACGCGCGCATGGCCAGCATCCGCTCCATCGCGTGAACCACCGGAGCCTCTTCCCCGGCGGTCAGCATGTTGGCCAGATAGCGCACCGGAATCCGCAGGCTCTCGACATCCGGAATCTCGCCGTTCATGCCGATCTTGCCGGCCTCGGCCGCCGACTGGATCGGCGAGAGCGGCGGGCAGTACCACACCATCGGCAACGTGCGGTATTCAGGATGCAGCGGAAAGGCGACTTTCCAGTCAACCGCCATCTTGTAGACCGGCGACTTCTGCGCACCCTCGATCCAGTCTTCGGGAATGCCCTGCCGGCGGGCCTCGGCGATGATCTCGGGATCGTGCGGATCGAGAAAGATGTCGAGCTGCGCTTCGTAGAGATCCTGCTCGTTGGGCGTATTGGCCGCCTCTTGAATGCGATCGGCGTCGTAGAGCATGACCCCGAGATAGCGAATGCGCCCGACGCAGGTTTCCGAACACACCGTCGGCTGGCCCACTTCGATACGCGGGTAGCAGAAGGTGCACTTCTCGGACTTGCCGGATTTCCAGTTGTAGTAGATCTTCTTGTACGGGCAGCCGGACACGCACATGCGCCAGCCGCGGCACTTGTCCTGGTCGATCAGCACGATGCCGTCTTCTTCGCGCTTGTAGATCGCGCCGGAGGGACAGACCGCCACGCAGCTCGGATTGAGGCAGTGCTCGCACAGGCGCGGCAGATACATCAAAAAGGTGTTCTCGAACTGACCGTAGATTTCCTTCTGCACGCCCTCGAAGTTGTAATCCCTGGCGCGATGCTTGAATTCGCTGCCGAGAATCTCTTCCCAGTTCGGGCCCCACTCGATCTTTTTCATGCGCTTGCCGGTAATCACCGAGCGCGGCCGGGCGGTGGGCATGGTCTTGGCGTCCGGCGCCGTTTGCATGTGGTGGTAGTCGTAGTCCCAGGGCTCGTAGTAGTCCTCGATCGAGGGCATGTCGGGGTTGGCAAAGATGTTGGCCAGAATGCGCCAGCGCCCACCCATCCTCGGCTTGAGGTTGCCCCGGCCGTCGCGCACCCAGCCGCCGTTCCACTTGTCCTGGCTTTCCCATTCCTTGGGGTAGCCGATACCGGGCTTGCTCTCGACGTTGTTGAACCAGGCGTACTGCATGCCCTCGCGTGAGGTCCACACGTTCTTGCAGGTAACCGAACAGGTATGGCAGCCGATGCACTTGTCGAGATTGAGCACCTTGCCGATCTGCGCTCTGATTTTCATTACGATGCCTCCACTTGCATGGCGTCTTCGGCTTCGGTGCCGTCCATCCAGTCGATCTTGTTCATCTTGCGCACGATGATGAACTCGTCGCGGTTGGAGCCGACCGTGCCGTAGTAGTTGAACCCGTAGCTGTACTGCGCGTAACCGCCGATCATGTGCGTGGGCTTGAGTACCGTGCGCGTCACCGAGTTGTGAATGCCGCCGCGCATGCCGGTAATTTCCGAACCCGGAGTGTTCACGATCTTTTCCTGGGCGTGATACATCATCGACATGCCTTCGGGCACGCGCTGGCTGACCACGGCGCGCGCGGTAATCGCACCGTTGATGTTGTAGGCCTCGATCCAGTCGTTGTCCTTGATGTCGCCTTTCGCGGCGTCGACTTCGGAAATCCAAACGATCGGCCCGCCGCGCGAGAGCGTGAGCATCAGCAGGTTGTCGGTGTAGGTGCTGTGAATGCCCCACTTCTGATGCGGCGTGATGAAGTTGAGCACCACCTCGGGGTTGCCGTTATCGCGCTGGCCCTTGATCGGCTCGATGGTCTTGAGATCGACCGGCGGCTTGTAGACGCACAGCCCCTCGCCGAAGGCGCGCATCCAGGCATGGTCCTGATAGAACTGCTGGCGCCCGGAGATCGTGCGCCAGGGAATCAGTTCGTTGACGTTGGTCCAGCCGGCGTTGTAGCTGACCTTTTCGGACTCGATGCCCGACCAGATCGGCGAGCTGTAGATCTTTCTCGGCTGGGCGACGATGTCGCGGAAGCGGATCTTCTCGTCGGCGTGCCCGGCGACCAGGTGCTGGTGCTCGCGGCCGGTGTTGGCGCTGAGTGATTCCCAGGCCTTCATGGCCACGTGGCCGTTGGTCTCCGGGGCGAGCATCAGGATGGTCTCGCAGGCGTCGATCGCCGAGGTGATGCGCGGCATGCCGGCGTTGGCGCCGTCGCCGCGGTGGCGGCCGTTGAGGTCACCCAGCGCCTCGACCTCCTCTTTGGTATCCCAGCTCAGGCCCTTGCCGTTGTTGCCCTGTTCGTTCATCAGCGGGCCGAGCGCGGTGAACTTGTCGTAAGTGGCGGGATAGTCGCGTTCGACGGTGATGATCGCCGGCATGGTCTTGCCGGGAACGGGCTCGCACTCGCCCTTCTTCCAGTCGAGAATGTCGATTGCCTGGCCCAGCTCCGCCGGGGTGTCGTGCAGCAGCGGCAGGGTGACCACGTCGGTCTCGGTTCCCAGGTGCCCTTCGGCCAGCTCGGAAAAGCGCTTGGAGATGCCCTTGTAGATATCGAAGTCCGAACGCGACTCCCAGGCCGGGTCGACCGCGGCGGTCAGCGGGTGGATGAACGGATGCATGTCCGAGGTGTTCATGTCGTCCTTTTCGTACCAGGTCGCGGTCGGCAGGACGATGTCGGAATACATGCAGGTCGTCGACATGCGGAAGTCGAGCGTGACCAGCAGATCGAGCTTGCCGCGCACCTCGTCACGCCACTTGACCTCTGTCGGATGGCGATCGACTTCGTCGCCCAGGTCCTTGCCCTGCACGCCGTTTTCGGTGCCCAGCAGGTGGCGCAGGAAGTACTCGTGGCCCTTGCCGGAAGAACCGAGCAGGTTGGAGCGCCATACGAACAGGTTGCGCGGAAAGTTGGCCGGGTTGTCCGGGTCTTCGCAGGCAAAGTTCAGATCGCCTGACTTGAGCTGCTCGACGACAAAGTCCTTCGCCTCCTTGCCGGCAGCCTTGGCCTCGCGCGCGATCTCGAGCGGGTTGCGCCCAAGCTGCGGCGCCGACGGCAGCCAGCCCATGCGCTCGGCCTTGACGTTGTAGTCGATCAGCGAGCCCTTGAAGTCGTCGGGATTGGCCAGCGGCGAGAGGATCTCGCTGACATCGAGCTTTTCGTAACGCCACTGCCCCGTATGCCCATAAAAGAACGAGGTCCCGTTCATGTGGCGCGGCGGGCGGTGCCAGTCAAGCGCGAAGGCCAGCGGCTGCCAGCCGGTCTGCGGCCGCAATTTTTCCTGGCCGACGTAGTGCGCCCAGCCACCGCCGGACACGCCCACGCAGCCACACATCATCACCATCTTGATGATCGCGCGGTAGTTCATGTCCATGTGATACCAGTGGTTCATGCCCGCGCCGATGATGATCATCGACTTGCCCTTCGTCTTGTGCGCATTTTCGGCGAACTGGCGCGCGATGCTGATGACTTTCTCGCGATCAACGCCGGTGATGCGCTCCTGCCAGGCCGGGGTGTAGGGCACGTCATCGTCGTAGCTGGCGGCGACGTGATCACCGCCCAGGCCGCGGTCGATGCCGTAGTTGGCCGCCATCAGGTCGAACACGCTGGCCACCTTGCGGGTGCTGCCGTCGGCCAGGGTGACGTGGCGCAGCGGCACGCGACGCGTCTGGATGCGCTCGTGCTCGGTCTGCGCCCAGAAGGCGTTGCCGCCGCCGCCAAAGTAGGGAAAGCCGACTTCGCCGACCTCGTCGGAGGTTTCGATATGGGTCAGCGCCAGCCGGGTGTCGCGACCGCCGGCGTCCTTTTCCTCGAGGTTCCAGCGCGCTTCGCGCTCGCCCCAGCGAAAGCCCACCGAGCCGTTGGGGGCCACGATCTCGCCGCTGTTCTCGTCCCAGGACAGGGTCTTCCAGTCGGGGTTGTTTTTCTGGCCGAGGTCGTCGGCCAGATCACTGGCGCGCAGGTAGCGACCTGGCACCAGACGCCCGTTTTCCTCGTCGAGCAGCACCAGCATCGGCAGGTCGGTGTAGCGGCGCACGTAATCGCTGAAGTACTCGCTCTGACCCTCGACGTGCCACTCCTTGAAGATGACGTGGCCCATGGCCATACCCATCGCCGAGTCGGTGCCCTGGCGCGGATTGAGCCAGACGTCGCCGAACTTCGAGGCCTCGGAAAAATCCGGGGTGACGGTGACGGTCTTGGTGCCGCGGTAGCGCGCTTCGGTCATGAAATGGGCGTCGGGCGTGCGCGTCTGCGGCACGTTCGAGCCCCACATCATCAAAAAGGTGGAGTTGAACCAGTCGGCCGATTCGCACACGTCGGTCTGCTCGCCCCAGGTCTGGGGGCTCGACGGCGGCAGGTCGCAGTACCAGTCGTAGAAGCTCAGACAGGTGCCGCCGATCAACGAAAGGTAACGCGTGCCGGCGGCATATGACACCATCGACATGGCCGGAATCGGCGAAAAGCCGGCCACCCGGTCCGGGCCCCACTGCTTGACGGTGTGGACGTTCGAGGCCGCGATGATCTCGTTGACTTCCTCCCAGTTGGCACGCACGAAGCCGCCCAGGCCGCGGCGCTGCTGGTAGCTCTTGACCTTTTCGGGATCATTCTGGATCGACTGCCAGGCGGCCACCGGGTCGTCGTGCTCGGCGCGCGCCTGACGCCACAGCTCGATCAGGCGCCGGCGGATCATCGGGAATTTCACCCGGTTGGCCGAGTAGATGTACCACGAGAAGCTGGCACCGCGCGCGCAGCCACGCGGCTCGTGATTGGGCATGCCCGGTCGGGTGCGCGGATAGTCGGTCTGCTGGGTTTCCCAGGTCACCAGGCCGTTCTTGACGTAGATCTTCCACGAGCAGGAGCCGGTGCAGTTGACCCCGTGGGTCGAGCGCACGACCTTGTCGTGCTGCCAGCGCTGGCGGTAGCCGTCCTCCCAGCGCCGCGACTGGTTGGTCAGCGTGCCGTGACCATCGGCGTAGTCCTGCTTTTCGCGCCGGAAGTAGGTCAGATGATCGAGAAAGTGGCTCATTTCGAAACTCCTTGCTTCAGGATTCGGCCAGCGCTGCCGGCTCGTTGCTGTCGTCGGTGTAGCGCGGGTCGCGGTCGTAGCGCTCGGCCATGTTGAGAATGACGATGTGCATCCAGATCAGGCAGGCAGCTGTGGTGCCAAACAGCGCCATGAAAGCGGTCGTCCAGATATTGGTCATGTCGTTGAGCAGGCCGAAGATCACCGGCAGGAAAAACCCGCCCAGGCCGCCGAACATGCCCACCAGGCCGCTGACCGAGCCGACGGTGCGCGGAAAATACGACGGGATATGCTTGAACACCGCCGCCATGCCCAGCGACATGAAGAAGCCGAGCACGAAGGTCATGGCGACGAACAGGCCGATATGGGTTTGCATGCGAAAGCGGATGTCGCCGTTGATGCCCTCGATGATGTAGGTCGTCGGCGGGTAGGAAAGCACCAGCAAGCAGCCCATGCAGGCCCAGAAAACCCAATAGAGCACGCGTCGGGCACCGAAGCGGTCCGACAGCCAGCCGCCGAGGGCGCGAAACACCGCGGCCGAAAAGGAGAACACGGCGGTCAGCATCCCGGCCGTGCCGATGTCGAGCTCATAGACGCCGATGTAGTAGCGCGGCAGCCACGACGCCAGGGCCACGAAGCCGCCGAAGGTCAGGAAGTAGTACAGCGAGAATCGCCATACCCGCACCCGCCGCAGCGGTTCGAGCTGGGCGGCCAGGGTGGTGCCCTTGACGCCGGCCTTGCGACGACGCTGCGTTTCCGGGTCTTCGCGGGTGAAAACGTAGAACAGGATGGCGGCCACCACCATGCCGAGCGCGTAGACCCGGGCGGTGCCCTGCCAGCCGATGGCCACCAGCAGGAACGGCGCGCCGAAGTTGGTCACCGCGGCGCCCACGTTGCCGGCCCCGAAAATGCCGAAGGCTGCGCCGTGACGCTCTTTCGGATACCAGCGCGAGACAAAGGCAATGCCGGTGACGAACATGCCACCGGCCACGCCCAGGCCCAGAGCCGCGGCCATGAAATGCGCGTAAGTGGTCGCCCAGGTCAGAAGCCAGACCGAGGCGGCGCTGACCAGCATCGTCAGGAAGGTCACCAGGCGACCGCCGAAGCGCTCGCTGGCAATGCCCAGAAACAGACGCGAGACCGAGCCGGTGAGAATGGGCAGGGAAATGAGCAGACCGAACTGGGACTCCGACAGCCCCAGCTCCTGCTGGATGCGGATACCGATGATCGAAAAGATCGTCCAGACGGCAAAACAGGCGGTGAAGGCAAACGTCGACATGCCCAGCATTCGGCTGGCGCCGCGCGGCAGTTCAGCGTTTGCAGGGTTTGCGTCGTTCATGGCACTACTCTTTGTCTGCCGTTGCTGCGATTTGACGAACGCCCGATCAGCCTACGGCGACCCGGACAAGCCTTACAAGTGCATAAAGATACGCATCAACTGCATATTTCACTTTGATCTTGATCAAGCCGGGCTGCTCCCTGCTCTCGACAGGTGCAGAAACATTGCCGCCAGCGTTGCCAGCCAGGCAGCCAGCGCCACCCAGATGAAGATCGCCGGCACGAAGCGCAGAAAATCCAGCTCCATCGCCTCGATCAGGCGCAGGCTGCCGGTGGTGTACATCGCCAGCGGAAAGACCATGCCCCAGAACTGCGGGTCGTAGGTCAGCGGAAAGCGCGCCACCAGATGCCGCCAGGTCATGAGCCCGAACAGCAGCGGAATCCACCAACTCGCCGCCGACCAGAAGAACACCGTGAAGCCGAGGATGAAGCTGCGAAACTCCTGCTCGAGCGGATCGGCCCGCCCCTCGATCAGCAGGGTCGAACCGGCCAGGGTGGCAATGGCCACCGCGCCCATGTTGATCCAGTACGGCGGGGTCAGCGCGCTCATTTCCAGGCGCAGGAAGGTCAGCCGATAGAAGATCAACGGAATGATGGCCAGATACAGCATGCAGCCGATCAGATGCAGGCTCAGCGCCAGAAACAGCATGCTGCTGCCCATCGCCTCCGGCCAGGGCAGCAGCGCGGTCAGCACCGACAGCGCCTGAGTGGACACCGACACCAGCAGCCAGGCACCGTTGACGCCTTTCTCCAGCGTCGGTTTGCGCGGGCGCACGACCACGGCCACGAAAAACCAGTAGGTGATCACCAGCCACAGCACGGCGGCCACCAGCCAGAGCGCGAAGCCGACGCGATCGCGCTCGAGAATGATCACGTACTGCGAGGCCAGAATGCAGGTGCCGGCAATGATGGTGAAAAAACCCGGCCCGCGGGCGTGGTCGCGCATGTCGTCGGCAAACGCGCGCGTGTGGCGCACGAAGCGCGCCAGCGTCAGGCCGGCCAGCACCAGGTAGAAGGCGGTGTTGAGCCAGACCAGCGGCACAGCAATCCAGGCCATGGCCAGCAGGTGGCCGGCGATCGCGACCGCGCCGGTGGCCATGACCATCGCGAAGTAGCCGGGAAACAGATGCAGCGTCGCCTGATCCAGCGTCGCCAGCAGCGATGGTCGATCATTGGCCAATGGCCGCTCCCCGGCGTGGTTCTCCCGCGCCAATATGCACGGCGGCAGCAGAGCGCGTCAAACGCGCAACAGCCCGGGGCGGAAGATCAAGACCCTGTAACCACGGAAAGACCAAGGGAAAAAAACCGGATCGGATCTGCTCTGGTGAATTCTTCCAGGAACGTGAGTTTCCGTGCCCTTCCGTGCCTTCCGCAGTTCATGTTTGCAGGCTTCATGCACGACCCACACGATCAGGTAATGGCCCATCGATGGCCGGGTTTCACTTACCATCCGGTATCGGACTTGCCAACGCCCGGCCAGCCGGGACAAGGAATCGGGATGATCAGCTGCACTGCCGACCGCAGCGGCCGTTTACGGCGACTTGCCAAATGCACGGTCTTTCTCGCGCTGGCCATGCTGACGGGCCCACAGGCACTGGCCGGGGAGTTCAAACTTGCCGTGGCGGCCAATTTCACCGCCGCGACCGGCGCGCTCGTCGAGCGCTTCGAGCAAAGCAGCAGCCACACGGTGAAAACCAGCTTCGGCTCGACCGGCGCGCTGTACGCCCAGATCGACCACGGCGCGCCGTTCGACGTCTTTCTTGCCGCCGACCGGCAGCGGCCGCAGCGCGCCGAACAGCACGGCCTGGCGGTCGCGGGCTCGCGCTTTACCTATGCCCGCGGCCGACTCGCGCTGTGGAGTCGTTCGGGCGAAGCCTTCGACGACGGCCGCGCTTATCTCGACCGGCAGGCCTTCAAGCGCCTGGCGATTGCCAGACCCGCCGTGGCGCCCTACGGGCTGGCCGCAAAGCAGGTGCTCGAACATCTCGATCTGTGGGCCGAGCTTGGCCCCCGCCTGGTGTTCGGCGGCAACATCGGCCAGACCTTCCAGTTCGTCGCCACCGGCAATGTGCAGGCGGGTTTTGTCGCCCTGTCGCAGGTGCGGGCCTGGGACCGGCAAGCCGGCTCGCTGTGGCTCGTGCCCGAATCGCTGCACGCGCCGATCATCCAGCAGGGGGTACTGCTCGTCCACGGCGAGAACAACCCCGCGGCGCGGGCGTTTGTCGATTTCCTGAAGTCGGCACCGGCGCGCGAGATCATCACCGACCACGGCTACGGCCTGGACTGACGCCTTGGACTTCGACTGGTCTCCCATCGTCGTCACCCTCAAGCTGGCGAGCATCTCGACGCTGATCCTGCTGCTGCTGGGCACGCCGGTGGCCTGGTGGCTGGCGCGCACCCGCCACTGGCTCAAGCGCCCGATTGCGGCGATCACCACCCTGCCCCTGGTGCTGCCGCCCACCGTGCTCGGTTTCTATCTGCTCATCCTGCTGGCGCCCGACGGCCCCGGCGGCAGGCTCACGCAGGCGCTGGGTCTGGGCACCCTGCCGTTCACCTTTGCCGGCCTGGTGGTCGCCTCGGTGGTGTATTCGTTTCCCTTCGTGGTGCAGCCGCTCAGCAACGCCTTCGAAGCCATCGGCGAGCGCCCGCTGGAGGTCTCGGCCACGCTGCGCGCCTCACCCTGGGACCGCTTCTGGAGCGTGGCCGTGCCGCTGGCGCGCCCCGGTTTTCTCACCGCCGCGGTGCTGGCGTTTGCCCATACCCTGGGCGAATTCGGCGTGGTGCTGATGGTCGGCGGCAACATCCCCGGCGAGACGCGGGTGCTGTCGGTGGCCATCTTCGAGCACGTCGAGACCCTCGACTACGCCCGCGCGCACTGGCTGGCCGGCGGCATGCTGGTGTTTTCCTTCCTGGTACTGCTCACGCTGTATCTGGTCAACGGCCGCCGCGCGCGGATGCTGGGCTCGTGAGTGCAGACGTGAACCACGGCATCGAGGCGCGGTTTCAAACCGGCTTTCCGGGCTTTCGCCTCGACGTCGACCTCGAGCTTCCCGGCTCGGGCTTCAGCGTGCTGTTCGGCCCGTCGGGCTGTGGCAAGACCACGCTTTTGCGCTGCATCGCCGGGCTGCACCGGGCCCGCGGTCACCTGCGCGTCAACGGCGCGCTGTGGCAGGACGAGCGGCATTTCCTGCCCGTGCACCGCCGCGCGCTGGGCTACGTGTTTCAGGAAACCAGCCTGTTTGCCCACCGCTCGGTGCGCGGCAACCTGGAATACGGCTGGCGCCGCGTGCCGCGCCGGCAGCGCCGAATCGCCTTCGATCAGGTCGTCGACTGGCTCGGCCTGGGCGCGCTGATCGAGCGCGATCCGGCCGGGCTGTCGGGCGGCCAGCGCCAGCGCGTGGCCATCGGCCGCGCCCTGCTGGCCAGCCCCGATCTGCTGCTGATGGACGAGCCGCTCTCGGCGCTGGATCTCGACAGCCGCCGGGCGATCCTGCCCTACCTGGAAGGATTGCGCGACGAGCTCGACATGCCGGTGATCTACGTCACCCACTCGCCCGACAGCGTGGCCCGGCTGGCCGATCGGCTGGTGATCATCGACGACGGACGGGTGCTGGCCAACGGGCCCGTGGGCGAGACCCTGGCGCGCCTGGACCTGCCCGTTCATCGCAGCCTGGAGGCCGGCGTGGCGCTCGACGCCGAAGTCGTCGAGCGCGATCGCGACTGGCAGCTCGCCCGCGTGCAGTTCGACGGCGGCAGCCTGTGGGTGCGCGACGAGGACCGGACGGTCAGTAGCCGGATGCGGCTGCGCATCCTGGCGCGCGACGTCAGTCTGTCGCTGGTCGAGCCCGAACGCACCAGCATTCTCAACGTGCTGCCGGCGCTGGTGTCCGAAGTGGCGGCGCACGACCATCCGTCGCAGATGCTGGTCAAGCTCCACATTGGCGCCACGCCGCTGCTGGCGCGGGTGACCGCGCGCTCGGCCGATGCGCTCGGCCTGGCGCCCGGCAAAGCGGTCTGGGCGCAGGTCAAGTCGGTGGCCGTGGTGGAGTAAACCGCGAGTTGATTTCGGTCAAGGCCCTTGGATTTGCCGGCTGATAGATTACAATCCGATACATCAATCACCCACTCCGAGCGCTTTTGCCTACCGCTTGCCCAAAGCCAAGGCAACCGCGCCGCTGCCGACAGGACACCCCATCGGCAGCCAGGGCAGCAGGCCGGAAACGGCGCTGCCTTCCGACTTTGAAAAGGAGCGGACATGAGCCAGCTGATCGACGGTTTCGGTCGTCGCTTTTCCTACCTCAGGCTGTCGGTCACCGACGTCTGCAACTTTCGCTGCGAATACTGCCTGCCCAACGGCTACCAGGGCAATCCCAAGGGCTTTCTCGGCCACGACGAGATCCGCCGCTTGGTCACCGCCTTTGCCGAGCTGGGCACCTGGAAGATCCGCCTGACCGGCGGCGAGCCCACCGTGCGCAAGGATTTTGCCGATATCGTGCGTACCGTGCGCGCGGTGCCCGGTGTCAAGCGCATCGCCATGACCAGCAACGCTTTCCGCCTGGCGCGCGACGCCGCCGAGCTCAAGGCCGCGGGCATGGACGCCATCAACATCAGCCTCGATGGTCTCGATGCTGCGCACTTCGAGCGCATCACCGGCGACAAGCGTTTCGAGAAGGTCATGGCCGGCATCGACGCCTGCCTGGAACAGGACTTCGACGCGGTCAAGATCAACACCGTGCTGCTCAAGGGGCTCAACGACGACCAGCTCCCTGACTTCTTCGAGTTCGTGCGCGAGCGGCCGCTGAGCGTGCGCTTCATCGAGCTGATGCGCACCGGCACGAATGGTGAATACTTCGAAAAACGCCACGTCGGCGGCGATCTGGTGCGCGAACAGCTCGCGCAAGCCGGCTGGGCGCCGATCGAGCGCGAGGCCGCAGCCGGCCCGGCGGTGGAGTATGCCCACCCCGACTACGCCGGGCGCATCGGCCTGATCGCGCCCTACGCGCCGGGCTTCTGCGACACCTGCAACCGCCTGCGGGTGACCGCCCGCGGCGGGCTGCGCCTGTGCCTGTTCGGCAACGGCGCCCACAACCTGCGCCCGCTGCTGCAGGACGACGACCAGAAGGAAGAGCTCAAGGCCAGCGTGCTCACCGCCCTGTTCGGCAAGCGCGTGTCGCACTTCCTGCACGAAGGCGACTACGGCGACACCCCGCACCTGGCGATGACCGGCGGGTAGCGGGCTCCGGTCGGAAACCGCAGTCTGCGCAGATGGATTGGTCATGAACCACAAAGCACGCAAGAACACCAAGACCCCGGATCCAGGGCATGCCGCTGGAGAAGCGATGAGCAAACAACGACAGCACTACCGGATGGTCGACGTCGGCGGCAAGGAGATCACCCGTCGGGTGGCCGTGGCCACCGGCCGGATCGTGATGAACGCCGAGACCTTCGCGATGGTGCGCGACGGCACCCTGCCCAAGGGCGATCCCCTCAGGCTGGCCGAAGTGGCCGGCGTGCTGGCGGCCAAGAAGACGCCGGAGATCATTCCGCTGTGTCATCCGCTGGGCCTCGACCAGGTACGCGTGGCCTTTGCGCTCGACGAGGCCGCATCGGCGGTCACGGTGTTCTGCCAGGCCGCGACCTCGGCGAAAACCGGGGTGGAAATGGAAGCCCTGGCCGGCGTCAACGGCGCGCTTCTGACCATCTGGGATCTGGCCAAGCAGGTCCAGGCCGACTTGGCCATCGACGGCGTGCGCCTGCTGCTCAAGCTCGGCGGCAAATCCGGCCGCTACGTCCACCCCGACGGCCTGCCGGCGCTGCCGGAAGGCTTCGAGCGCTGAGCGCCTGCGGTTGAGGAAACCACGAACATGATCAGCTCGACTCTCAGATGGAGTACTCCATGACCCGGGAAATCGAAATCAGGCTGTTCGGCGCGTTCCGGCAGGTCGATGCCGGCGGCCGCATCAAGGTATCCGTGGCCGGGGACGCGCGCGTGGCCGATCTGCGCCGCGCCCTGGCCGAGCGTCTGGAAGGCGACGACAACGCCCTGTCGCTGCTCGAATCATCGGCCTTTGCCACCGACAGCGCCGTGCTCGACGAAGCCGACGCGCTGCCGGGCCGCGAGCTGTCGATCCTGCCGCCGGTCTGCGGAGGCTAGACATGAGCATCCACGTCGACGTCAAGGACGGCCCGCTGGACGCCGCCGCCGCGCTGGCGCACTGCGCGCACGCCGGTCATGGCGCGGTCGATCTGTTTGCCGGGCGGGTGCGCGACATCAACCAGGGCCGCACGGTCAAGGCGGTCAGCTACGACCTGCACGCCGTGCTGTGCCGCAACGTCTTCGCCGAGATCTGCGCCGAGGCGCGCGAGCAGTGGGGCGAGGCGATTCACCTGTGGCTGGAACACCGCCACGGCCGGCTCGAAGTCGGCGAGGCCAGCGTCGTTGCCGCGGCCAGCTCGCGCCACCGCGACGAGGCCTTCCGCGCCTGCCGCTACCTGGTCGAGCAGATGAAACACCGGGCGCCGATCTGGAAGCAGGAGCACTACGTCGACGGCGACAGTGAGTGGGTCAAGGGCCATGCGCTGTGCGGCCATGGGCAGGAAGCCTGAGCACCGGGTGCGTTAAGAAAGCCGGTTGACCACGGAAGACTCGGAAAGCACGGAAAAGCACAAAATGAAATATGCCGACCCGGATCGCCAATACCGCTTTTTCTTCTTCCGTGCTTTCCGAGTGTTCCGTGGCTGATGGTGTGTTCTCTTGCGGCGGCCGCGATGAACAACCCGCGTGAACAGTGGACCGGCCTGGTGCTGGCCGGCGGCAAGTCGAGCCGGATGGGGCGCGACAAGGCCGGACTGATCTGGGCCGACGGCCGCAGCTTTCTCGACCGGGCCATTGATCTGCTGGAACAGGCCGGCTGCGCCCGGGTGATCGTCTCGGGTGAGCGACCCGGTTACGACTGCGTGCCCGACCGCTGGCCCGACCAGGGTCCGCTGGGCGGTATCGCTTCGGTGCTGGCGGCCGGTTTGGAACTGAACGGGCCGCTGCTGATCGTGCCGGTGGATATGCCACAGCTCGAGGTCGACGATCTGGCGCCGCTGCAAAGCGCCGCGCCGGGGCGCGACGGCGCCGTGTTCAGCGACCTGCCTCTGCCGATGGTGCTCGGCAACAGCGAACGAACCCGCGAGGCGGTCACGGCGCAGTTGCGCGCCGGCCGACGGGCGCTCAAGGCCCTGGGCGACACGCTTGATCTGGCCATCGTCGATCCACCGACCAGCCGGCTGCGCGACAATATCAACACGCCCGAGGATTACCGGCGCGGATCGAAAGGCGCCGACCCCGAACGATCATGAACGAGCGCTACGTCCGACAGACCATCCTGCCCGAAGTCGGCCCCGCCGGGCAGCGGCGCCTGGGCGAGGCGAGCGTGCTTTGCATCGGCGCCGGTGGCCTGGGCTGCGCCAGCCTTCCCTATCTGGCCGCCGCCGGCGTCGGGCGCATCGTGATCATCGACCACGATGTCGTCGATCTGTCCAACCTGCATCGCCAGGTGCTGTTTGCCGAAGCCGACATCGGCCGGCCCAAGGCCGAGGCCGCGGCCGCGCGGCTGACGGCAATCAACGGCCAAATCACGATTGATGCACTCAGCGCACGTCTGGATCTGGACAACGTCGAGCGGCTGTTCACGGCAGTCGATTTGATCCTCGACGGCAGCGACAACTACGCCACCAAGTACCTGGCCGCCGACGCCGCGCTCAAATTCGGCCGGCCGCTGGTCTACGCCTCGGCGACCGGCATGGAGGCGATGGTGACGGTCTTTGAAGCGAACAAAGGCCCCTGTCTGCGCTGCCTGTTCCCGCAGGCGCCCTCGGGCTGGGTGCCCAACTGCGCCGAAGCCGGCGTGCTCGGTCCGCTGGTCGGTACGGCCGGCGCCATTCAGGCCGCCGAGGCGATCAAACTGCTGACCGGCAACGCAACCCTGGAAAGCCTGTCGGGCCGGCTGTGGCTGATGGATGCGCGCGACATGTCCAGCCGCCAGCTCGCCATCGCGCGCCGGGGCGACTGTCCGACCTGTTCGGGACCGCGCGAGGCCATCGTGCTCGCAGGCAGCAGCGGCGGCCCGCCCGAAATCTCGCGCAATGAAGCCAGGGCACTCGAAAACATCGCCTGGATCGACGTGCGCGAAGCCGACGAATACGCCGCCGGGCACTTTCCCGGCGCGCTCAACCTGCCCCTGTCGACGCTTCGCGCGGGTGACTTCCAGCTTCCCGAAACCCAGCGGGCCATCATCTACTGCGCCAGCGGCGGGCGTTGTCGACCCGCCGCCGAGATCCTCGCCCGCGCCGGCCTCGAACAACTGTGGATCCTGCGCGGCGGCTACGGCAGCTGAGGCGCCTCAGCTGCTGTCCATGCCCGCACTACCCCGCCAGTAGCCGCTGACCGAGTGCTCGAGCGGCGCCACCGCCTCGCCGGCCAGGGCGGTGCGGAAGCGCTCGACGACCTGCACGATCGGCTCTTCCTGCGGATACAGCCTGAGGATATCGACCGGCTCGTCGCGCAGCTCGGTAACGTAGCGGCTCAGGTCGGTCACCGCCGCGCTCTGGGTCTGGATGCCGTTCATGTTGAGGAAAGGCTGGTCTTCGCGCGTGGCAATCGGCTGGCCGAAGGGGTGCTTGATGCACTCGAAGCCGCACTGGTCCTTGCCGCGGCCCACCGCGCGGGCGGTAAAGCAGCGCGCCGAATGCGCCAGTGGAATGCGGCCGTAGGCCAGCAGCTCGATTTCGGGCCGGACTGCGCTCTGACCTTCATGCGTGCCCGACAGGCCGCGGATGTGCTCGCGGCTGAGCTCCACCGGCACCGCCATGCGGAACAGGCCGGCGTCGCGAAGGATCGCCAGGGCGCGGTGGTTGTAGATATTGACCCCCGGCCCGGCGGCAAACGGCAGGCCGCGTTCGCGGCAAAGCTCCACGGCCGAGACGTCACCGGCCTCGATGGCGAACTCGCCGTTTTCGACCAGGCGCTTGCAGGCCGAAAGCTCCGAGGCAGCCTCGATCAGGGTCAGGGTCGAGAGCAGCACCTCGTGGCCGGCCGACTTCAGGTCTCTGGCAAGCGCCAGCCAGTCGGACAGCTTGAGTTCGCGGCGCTTGGAACAGACGGTTTCGCCCAGATAGACGATATCGACGTCGAGCTCGGCCACCGATTCGTAGAAGGCCAGGGTTTGCTCCCGCGGCCAGAAATACTGCAGCGCGCCCAAAGACAACTTCATTGCCATGCCCTCTCGTAGGGGCCAAGAGTGACCTGGCTGCCTTCCGACAGGCGGGCCAGTTCGCGCTGCCACTTAGCCTCGGTGGTGAAGGCATCGGGGTCGCGCTCGACGCGGTCGATGGCCTCGCGCCAGATGTGGGTCACGGTGCCGACGTAGGCCGGCGAGCGCTGGCGGCCCTCGATCTTGATCGCGGAGATGCCGATGCTCTTCAACTTCGGCAACAATTCCAGGGTATTCAGGCTGGTCGGCTCCTCGAGAGCGTGGAATATGTCACCGCCAACCCGGTAGCGGCCCTTGCACACCACCGGGTAGCCGGCGGGCTCTTTGTCGGCAAAGCGGTCGATGAGCACGCCGTTGAGCCTGGCCGTCTTGCCCTCGGGGGTTTCCTCCCAGGCGACGAACTCGGCCGGCGAGCACACGCCGGCGGTGTTGGGCGAGCGCCCGGTGACGTAGCTGGAGAGCTGGCAGCGCCCCTCGACCATGATGCACAGGCTGCCGAAGGCGAAGACCTCCAGCTCGACCGGCGAGCGTTCGGCCAGACGCTCGACCTGCTGGATGGCCAGCACCCGCGGCAGAACCGCGCGGGCGATGCCGAAGCGTTCGTGATAGAAGGCCAGCGCCGCCGGCGTGGTGGCCGACCCCTGCACCGAAAGATGACGGCGAATGCCGGGATGATGCCGGGCGGCGTGATCGAGCACCGCCATCTCGGCGATGATCAGCGCGTCCACGCCCAGATCGGCGGCCCGGTCGACGGCCGAATACCACTGCGCGAGCTTGTCGGAGGTCGGATAGGTGTTGAGCGCGGCATAGACCTCGCAGCCGCGCGAGTGCGCGTGCGCGATGGCCTTTTCGATATCGCGGTCGGAAAAGTTCAGTCCCGGAAAGGCGCGCGCGTTGGTGGCGTCGCGAAAACCCAGGTAGACGGCATCGGCGCCGTTGTTGACCGCCTCGGTAAAGGCCGGCAGCGAACCGGCCGGACAGACAAGCTTCATGGACATGGCAGACGAGTCGGCTCCGGGGCGAAAGTGCATCAGGATGACCCGCTGAGGGCCTGTTGTCATTGACGATCATCAAGGCCCGCTGCGTTCACGCCATGAGCAGCCTGGAGGGTGATTTGGCGCCATGCTGCCGGAAAGCCCGTGAAACGCGGACTAACAGTCATCAGCCGATGCCCTGGTGTATGATTTACATGTAAATCAACAAGAGCCCTGAGCGATGACCCGCATGATCAACTTCCGCGCCGACGAAGACCTGCATGCCCGCCTGGAACGGCTGGCCAGGCTGACCGGCCGCACGAAGACGTTTTATGTCCGCGAGGCCGTAGAATCGCATATCGAGGATCTTGAAGACATCTATCTGGCCGACCAGGTGATGGATCGCCTGGAGCGCGGCGAAGAGACGACGCGCGGCCTGGAAGAAGTGGAACGCGAGCTTGGCCTGGCGGATTGAGCTCAGCGATAGCGCGACCAAAGCACTCGGAAAAATCGACCGGGACGGGGCTCGGCGCATCACCCGCTTTCTGCGTGAACGCATTGCCCCCTCGAACGATCCCCGGCAGCATGCCAAGGCACTGCAGGGAGAATGGCGCCAATACTGGCGATTTCGGGTTGGCCCTTATCGACTCATTTGCCGCCTCGAAGACAAGCAAGTCCGAGTCCTGGTCGTGCGGATTGCGCACCGTAAGGAAATCTACCGCTGACAGACGCCTTGCCGGGCACGGTGGTCACCACAGGTCAGCCTGGGGCCGGGCCACCGCTTTCGATAACCATGTCGACAGCCGCCAGCACGCGCGCCGGTTCGTCGAGCGCGTTGGGCCAGTGCGGCGAGAAGCGAATCCAGCCGTCGGGGCTGGCGCAGGAGATGCCTTGCGCTGCCAGTGCCTGGGCCCAGGCCGGCGAGCGCGACGGATCGTCGGGCCGGACGCTGAGAATGCCCGAGCGCCCGGATGGATCGTGCATGCGCGCGCTTTCAAAACCGCGCTCGAGCAGGCCGGGTTCGAGCGCGTCATGCCAGGCCTGAACGTGCTCGAGAATGCTCGCCACGCCGATGTCGTTGATCAGCCCCAGGCTGGCCTCCAGGCCCGCCGCGCCAATGGTGTTGGGCGTGCCCGCCTCGGCCATCAGCGCGCCAGCCTGGAACGGGCGGTCGTAGCGCAGCTCCCCGGGCGCGCGGGAGAGAAAGGCAAAAGCGTCCTCGTGGCTCAGCCAGGCGGCCATGTTCGGCAGCAGGGCTCCGGCGCGCTCGGGCGCCACAAACACAAAGCCGGTGCCTTCGGGCGCCATCAGCCACTTGTGGCTGCCGCTGGTCAGGTAGTCGATCTTCATCGAGGCCACGTCCAGCGGCACGATGCCGGCGGCCTGGATGGCGTCGACGAACAGCTCGGCGCCGTGGGCACGGCACAGCGCGCCCATGGCCTCCAGCGGCATGCGCTGGCCGGTGGTGAACTGCACCGCGCTGACAGCGACCAGGCGCACGCCGCGCCGCAATTCGTGCTCAAAGCGATCGAGGGCGGCGGCCCGATCCGTACGGAAGTCCTCGGCGCGCAGCCAGACCAGCTCCAGATCGTGCCGTCGGGCGGCCTGCTGCCAGGGCGTCACGTTGGTGGGAAATTCGCCGTCGAACAGCACGATGCGCTCGCCGCGGCGCCAGTCCAGACCCAGAGCAATGGCGAGCACGCCGGCGGAGGTGTTTGCGACCAGCCCCACGCTGTCTTCTCGCGCACCGATCAGGCGGGTGAGCTGATGACGCAATCGCTCGCGGCGCTCGACCTCTTCGGCGTACCAGGCCATTCCCTGTGCCGCATAGCCGGTGAGCGTGGCCGCCACGGCGTCCCGAACCGGGCGCGAGGGTGGCGACAACGAAGCGTGATTGGCGTAGACATCGACTTCCAGTTGTTCGAACAGCGCGCGGCTGCCCAGTGCGGCCCGATCCGTCATCATCATGGTTCCTGCATTCGTTCCTGCATTCGTTCCTGCTGGACAGGATGGCACAAGGCGAACGGCCTTCTGCTGCCAATCAGGAATCCGTGTTCGCCGGGCGCGACACTGTGTGACTGCCTTCAAGCTCACATCAACATCGCCACAAGGAGAAGCCGTCGGTGAACGATCGGGCGAACAGCGAAGCGTCGACCCACAACCCGGAGCCGATCGGCAACGATCGCGACGGCAGCCGCATGCTGTTGCGGGCAACCACCTGCGCAGCGGCCGGCCTGGCGCTGCTGGTGATTGCCGCATACCAGCTCATCGATGTCTTCGACGGCCGCAGGCCGCCGGATCTTCTATGGCTGCACGCCGCCTGGCGCTCGATCGTGTTCGTCATCGCTGCCACCTGCTTGACCGCCTGCCTGTTCCGGCCCGGGGAGCGGCTGCTCAAGCTGCTGTTGCGGGCGCTTGCCGCCAGCCTGATGGTCATGATCTTCGCGCTGTTCAGCGTGGATACGCTGCACCCGCTGGGCGATCAGGAGCAGATGGTGCGCGGCATCATCATGGTCACTTTCGCCGTCTCGCTGCTGTCGCTGGGCGGCGGCCGGGAACTGCTGGTGCTGTTCAGCGTGCCCCTGGTCGGCAGCCTCGGGTGGCTGGCGTGGCGCAGCGCCGATCTCCTGCCGGTAAGCGCGCTGATGGCCGATCCCCTGATGATGCTGGTAATTGCCATCATCGCCTCGGAACTGTTTTACCGGATCCGGTGTGAGCAGTTCGGGCTCGAGCGGCGACTGCGCCTGCTGGCAAGCGTCGATGCGCTCACCGGCCTGCACAATCGGCGGGGCCTGGAGCAACGCATGACCGCGGAGATATCGCGCAGCCGCCGTCACGGACGGCCCCTGTCGGTGGCCATCGGCGACCTCGATCATTTCAAGCGCGTCAACGACGAGTTCGGCCACGCCGTGGGCGACGACGTGCTGCGCACCGTCGGCGTGCGCATCCGCCGCAACCTGCGCGCCGAGGATTTCGCCGTGCGCTGGGGCGACGAAGAGTTTCTGCTGCTGCTGCCCGATACCGACCGCGACAGCGCCGCGCAAGTGGCCGACAAGATCCGGCTTGCCGTGGCCGATCAGCCGGTCGAATTCCGCGACCACAGCGTGCCGATCACCATCAGCTTCGGCGTGGCCCAACTGGGCGAAGAAGAAGAAACCGCCGATCTGATCGGCCGCGCCGACGCGGCAATGTATCGCGCCAAGTCAGGCGGCCGCAACCGCGTGTGTACCTGAACGCTCCGACAGCCCATCGAGCTGGCCGAAGGTGCATCCCGCGCCCTGAGCCAGGGCGCGAGCGACCACCTTATTTCGTCTGATCCTTTTCCACGTACACCCACTCGTAACCGGTCGTCATTGCCTTGAGATAAGCGCCCGGCGTATCACCCGTGGTGGCCATATAGACGTGGATGGCGACGAAGAGCGCCATGGCATAGGCTGCTACAACATGAAACCAGGCGACCGTCTCGAGATCGAGGCCGGTCAGGCCGATGGTCAGATACAGAATGCCGGTCACCCAGATGGCCGGGTTGATGATCAGCTTCAGGAAAAGGTAGCTGATGCGCTGCAGCGGATTGTGCTTGCGCCGGATCGTCGGCCGGGCCGGGTGCGCCTCGCCGCGGAAGATGCCCCAGGCGTAATAGCGAATCACCGCTGCCAGATTGCGATGGGTGGGCAGATAATGCCGCCACGCCCCGGTAGTGAAGTGCCAGAAGATGGCAAAGATCCACAGCACGATCAGCAGGCCGGCCGCGATCAGGTGCAGGCTGAAGGCAGTCGACCAGTTCAGGCCGCCAATCAGCCCGTGCAGGCGCGCGCCGGTAAACAGCAACCCCAGCACCAGCACGGCCTGCGTCCAGTGCCAGAAGCGCTCGAAGCGGGTGAAGATCCTGGCGTATTCGCGTTCAGCCATCGCTCAACCCTCCGTCCTGCGGCGCCGGCGACCCATGACCATGCGAATGATGGCGTGCGTGGCGATCCCGACCAGCGTCAGCGCCAGCAGCCACCGCCCGATCTGATCGGTCAGGCCAAAGCGGTCGCGGCCGGGCAGGTAAAAGCCTGCCAGTTTGGCCAGGCGGCCATCGCTTGCGTGGCAGGCGCCGCAGCGCAGCGCCTCGCCGGCCGGCGCGACCATGTGCGTGGTTGGCCACCACATCTCGGTTTCCACAAAATCATACTGGCCGGAGTAAGGCACATCCGTGCCCGCCATGCCGGCCTGCAGCGCCTTGTCCCAGTCGTAGTTGCTCCAGAACGCCGTATCGCCTTCAGGGCCGTAGACGTTGCTTTGCAGAAGATGCTCATTGACCTCGTCATAGGCTTGCTTGCCGCGCATGCGCTTGAACGGGAAGATCACCGACCCGGGCTGATCGACCCCGCCGCCAAGCCGGTTGATGCCCACCACGCCGTCCGGGTCGATCTTCTCGCCGACCGCGGTATATTCAACGATGCCGTCCCAGAAGGCATAGGTCGGCACCACGTCCTCCTCCCAGCGAAAATCGC
Organism: Wenzhouxiangella sp. YN1; assembly: GCF_056324145.1. Taxonomy (NCBI): domain Bacteria; kingdom Pseudomonadati; phylum Pseudomonadota; class Gammaproteobacteria; order Chromatiales; family Wenzhouxiangellaceae; genus Wenzhouxiangella; species Wenzhouxiangella sp. YN1. Next base: position 143,136 of record NZ_JBJNIO010000125.1, on the reverse strand, counting down.
CCTTGATCGTCAGGTAGACCGGCAGCCCGTCTTCGCTCAGCTCGGTATAGGGCTTGCCATCTTTCAGCCTGCCGGCGGTTGACCAGTCCCACCAGGTCTTGGTCGCCACACCGCCCTTGGCAAATTCGGGGATGTGGCAGGTCTGACAGGCCACCCGATCGGTGTGATCGTTGAGCTTGTTGCCCTTGAGTGATAGCGCGTTGTGCGGCCTGGCGGTATGACAGGAGTCGCAGGCAAGGATATTGGTGTCGCGCATGCCCGGGCGCTGCCGCGAAGTATCGCGGATAGTGCCGTGGTAGCGCGAGCCCGGCCACTGGTGGCGGTCGCCAACGTGGCAGTCGACACAAACCAGATCCGCACCCTCGGGCGACATGTGCACATCGACGTGCGGCGACGGGTCGAGCAGCGCCGTGGACAGGTCGCCGTGCTTGACGTTGTCGCCGCCGCCGCCAAAGAAATGACAGTTGCCGCAGTTGCGCCGCGTCGGCCGGCCGACACTGGCGGCAACCGCAGCCAGATCCGGCGGCAGATACGTGTATTGGCCGTCGGCTTGCTCGACCACCAGCGCATCGGGATAGGGTTCGATGCGGCCCGACTGGGTGCGCGGCGTATACAGCGGATGGCCGGCCTGGGTGGGCCATTTGGCGTATGTGCCGCTGGTGTCGTGGCAGGCCAGGCAGTCGATTGCGGTCTCGTCGCTGAAATCGAAGCTGGCCGTCTCTTCCCAGCCATAACCGGCATGGCAGGACGTGCAGCGCGGCTCGTTGGTGGCGAGGTTGCCGCAGAAAGCGTTGATCACATGCCGTTTGCCCAGCGTCTGGCCGGTGGCCGGGTTATCGGTTTCCCAGGTCCAGTGAATGGAGTGGATGATCTGCTGCCCCGCGTCGTTGTGGCAGCCCAGGCAGGCCCTGGTGACCTCCGGCGCAGAATCAAACGGGCCCTCGAGCTCGCTGAATCTGGCGTGATCGGCCGTCAACCCGGGAATTTCCGGTTCGGACGATGCCCGAGGCGGTCCTGCTTTCTCGGAACCTTCTAGCGCCGGCGGGCTGATCTGAGCCTGCTCCTGTGCCGCTGCCGTCGGCACCTGGAATATCACCGCGCATACAAGCGCAATAGGTACGGATAACAACAACTGCCGCATCACGGCACCTCCTTATGCCTCCACTATACAACCCCAACCGCCGCGGCCGCATGTCGGGCCGTGGCATGAGTAACCGAGTTATCCCTTTGCGCCCTTGTCCCATCCAGCCCGCAGCCCGGCAAGCGCCGGGCTCACAAAAGGCCGCTGATTCGGCGAACTATTCTGCGGCGCCGCCGGACGCCTGGCGCTGCTCCAGAGCCTCGTAGAGGGCTTGAGCGCGCGCTTCGACTTCCGCGTCGGGCACGATCGGCTCGGGCCAGTGGCGATCGCTCTCGCCGGGCAGCTTGCGGGTGGCGTCGAGACCGAGCTTGGACCCCAGGCCAGGCTCCGAGGAGGCAAAGTCCAGGACATCCACCGGCGTGCGTTCGACCATCAGGCTGTCGCGCGCCGGGTCGACGTGGTTGGCCAGCGCCCACAGCACTTCGTTGCCGTCGCGCACGTCGATGTCTTCATCGACCACCACCACGAACTTTGTATAGGTGAACTGGCGCAGGTACGACCACACGCCCATCATTACCCGGCGCGCGTGTCCGGGATAGCGCTTGGCGATCGACACCAGCGCGATGCGATACGAGCACGCCGCCGGCGGCAGGTAGAAGTCGCGGATCTCGGGAAAGATGCCTTTGAGAATCGGCACGAACAGGTCATTGAGCGCCGAGGCCAGGATGGAAGGCTCGTCGTACGGCGACTTGCCCATGAAGCTGCCCTGGTAGATGGCGCCATCGCGCAGTGACACCCGCTCGACGGTGAGCACCGGGTAGACGCCGGCGGCGTTGTAGTGGCCGGTATGATCGCCGAAGGGTCCTTCGAGCGCCGTGTCGTCGGGATGGATGTGCCCTTCGAGCACGATCTCGGCGCCGGCCGGCACCTCCAGGCCGGTCAGCGGTGCGGCCACCACACGGCTGCGCGCCCCGCGCAGCAGGCCGGCGAACTGGAACTCCGAGAGCGTGTCGGGCACCGGCGCGACCGCCGCTAGGGTGGTCGCCGGATCAGCGCCGATGACCACGGCGACCGGAAACGGCTCGCCCGGGCGGGCGCGCTGCCACTCGGCAAAGTCCTGGGCGCCGCCGCGGTGGGCCAGCCAGCGCATGATCACGACATTGGGCCCGATCAGCTGCTGGCGGTAGATGCCGATATTCTGGCGCCCCAGCCGCGCGTTGTCGGTCACCACCAGGCCGAGCGTGATCAGACGCCCGGCATCACCCGGCCAGCAGTGCTGCAGGGGCAGCCGCGCCAGGTCGATTTCTTCGCCTTCGAGCACGTTGTCCTGAAAATCACCGCGCTCTACCCGGCGCGGCGAAACCAGGGCGAGCTGGCCCAGCTCCGGCCAGTCCGTCAGCGCGGATCTGAACGTGCGCGGCAGCCGCGGCTGCTGCAGGCGGGCCAACAGCTCGCCCAGCTCTTCCAGGCTGCGCACCGGCCGATTGCCCAGCACCGCCTCGATGCGCCGGCGGTGGCCGAACAGATTGAGCAGCAGCGCATGATCACTGCCCGTTGCGCTGTCCATCAGCAGGGCCGGGCCACCCCGCGCCTGGGCGTGACGCGCCAGCGCGGTAGCCACCAGCACCGGGTCGACGGGGTCGGCGACGCGCGCGAGCTCGCCGTCTCGCTCCAGCGCTTCGAGGAAGCTCCTGAGGTCGTGATAGGGCACGGCTGGTTTCGCCGGGAGATGGGGAGACAAAGTCTATAGCGAAGCGGACACCCGCGTCCTTGTCGGCTATCAAGTTTGGCGCCGCAAGCCATTATCAACCCGGCGACCGTGCAGGTCGCGTTCAGCAAGGTTAACCGGAACCCCGCCCGGTCTCGCCGGGCTGGATTCAATATGCGATCCTGTACCGCAGACCCGCAAGTCGGCGCCTGGACATGGCTCGAAGCTGAACCGGCTCGATCACCCGCCCAGGCAGCGGGTTTGAACCCCTTGACGGAAAGCGCAAACAGGATGCCCCTCAAACCGGACCACAAAGGCGCCATCGCTTACCGCATCAGCGGTCTGACCAAGGTCTACGGCGAGGGGCCGGCGGCGGTTCACGCCCTGCGCGGGGTCGATCTGGACATCCCCGCCGGCGAACTGATCGTGCTGCTTGGCCCTTCGGGCAGCGGCAAGTCCACGCTGCTCAACATCATCGGCGGGCTGGATCGGGCCACCGGCGGACAGGTGCACTTCCAGGACCGGGAGCTGACGACGCTTTCCGATGCACAACTGACGCGCTATCGGCGCGACCACATCGGCTTCGTGTTCCAGTTCTACAACCTCATGCCGAGCCTGACGGCGCACGAGAACGTCGAGCTGGTCACCGAGATCGCCCGCAACCCGATGGACGCCGACGCCGCGCTCGCCCTCGTGGGCCTGCATGCGCGAACCAGCCATTTTCCGTCACAACTGTCCGGCGGCGAGCAGCAGCGGGTCGCCATCGCTCGAGCCGTGGCCAAGCAGCCAACGGTCCTGTTCTGCGACGAGCCGACCGGCGCCCTGGACAGCGCGACAGGCCGCGCGGTGCTCAAGGTCCTCAAGGACGTCAACGAGCGGCTGGGCGCGACGGTTCTCATCGTCACCCACGCTGCGGCGCAGGCGGCCATGGCCGACCGGGTGATCCATTTCGCCGACGGGGCAATCCGCGAGGTGGTCGTCAACGCGAGCAAGCTTGCGCCGGAGGAGATTGAATGGTGAACAAGCCATGAGCCCGCTCGATCGCAAGCTCCTGCGCGACCTGTGGCGCATCAAGGGCCAGGCCGTCGCCATTGGCGCCGTCATCGGTGTGGGTGTGCTGATGCTGGTCATGATGACCGGCCTGGTCACCTCCCTGGAAGAAACCCGGCGCGCTTACTACGAACGCTACCGTCTGGCCGACGTCTTCGCCCCCGTGACCCGCGCACCGGACCGCCTGATTGCCGATCTGGCCGCCATTTCCGGCGTCTCCGCCGTCGAAGGGCGGGTGACCGGCAGCGCGCTGATCGACCTGCCCGGTCTGGATCTGCCGCTGCAGGCGCGGGCGGTCTCGCTGCCCGATCTTGGCGAGCCTCGACTCAATGATGTCTACCTGAGTGCCGGTCGCCGCCTGGACAGCGGCCATTCCAGCGAGATTCTGCTGCTTCACAGCTTCGCGAACGCCCATGGTCTGAAACCTGGTGACACGCTTTCGGCCACCATGCACGGCGCCCGGCGCAGCTTCCGGATTGTCGGACTCGCGCAGTCGCCGGAGTTTCTCTACACGACGGCCCCCGGCGAGCTTGCCCCCGACGACAGCCGTTTCGGCGTGATCTGGATGAGCCGCACGGCGCTCGCCGCTGCCTACGATATGGAAGGCGCGTTCAACCAGGCGCTCCTCTCCCTTGGCCCCGGGGCCGAGCCGGCGGCCGCGCTCGATGCAGTGGACCGCCTCCTCGCTCCGTATGGCGGGCTGGGCGCCTATGGCCTGGAGGATCAGGAATCCAACCGCTTCGTAAGCGAGGAAATCAGCGGCCTGCGGACCACAAGCAAAGGCGTGCCGCCGATCTTCCTCGCGGTGGCGGCCTTTCTGCTCTACATCGTGATCTCGCGCATGGTGCAGTCCGAGCGCGAACAGATCGGGCTGATGAAGGCATTCGGCTACACCAACGTCGAGGTCGGCGCACATTACCTGAAACTGATTCTCGCCATCGCCGTCGGTGGCGCCCTGGCCGGCTGCCTGGCCGGCATTGCCGCCGGGCGGGCATTGATCGGCGTCTATCTGGAGTATTTCAAGTTTCCCCTGCTGGTGTTTCGGCTCGATCCGGAGTCGTTCGTCATCGGCGTGGCGGTCAGCGTGCTGGCAGCCTCTGCGGGGGGATTGATTGTCCTGCGCGGCGTGTTTGCGCTGACTCCCGCCACCGCCATGCGCCCGCCCGCGCCGCCGGACTACAGCCGTGCCCGGCGGGTTGGCCGGTTCCTCAACCGGCTGCTGGACCAGCCCAGCCGCATGGTGCTGCGGCGCCTGACCCGGCAGCCCGGGCGCATGGCCGGTGCCGCCATCGGCATCGCCGCCGGAATGGCACTGTCGGCCGCCATGACCTCGATTCTCTCAGGCTTTGACCGGACGCTCGCCCTGACCTTCGATGTGATCGACCGCAGCGACGTGACCGTCACCTTCACCGACGCCCTGTCCGACAAGACGATCCTCGAACTGCAGCGCATGCAAGGCGTCATCGAAGTGGAGCCGGTCCGTATCATTCCCGCCGTGCTGCGCAACGGGCTCAAGTCGTATCGCGGCGCAGTCAACGGGCTGGTGGCCGAGCCCCGACTCAACCGCGCGGTGGACAAGAACGTGACCACCATCGCGATGCGGCGAGAAGGCGTGATTCTGGCGACCGCGCTGGCAGATATTCTCGATATCGCACCGGGCCAGACGCTGACCGTCGAGGTGCGCGAAGGGCGCCAGCCGGTGCTCGATATTCCGGTCATCGGCATTGCCGAGACGCTGCTCGGTTCCCCCGCCTTCATGGAACTGGAAGCGCTCAACCGCGCGCTGCGCGAACCGAACCGGGTCTCCGGTGCCTACCTGCGGGTCGATGCGGCACACAGCCAGAGCGTCTATCGTCGGCTCAAGGACATGCCCGCCGTCGCCGGCGTCAGCCTCAAGGCCGACGCGCGCGATGCGTTCCAGAAGCTGGTGGATACCGGTGCCGGCGCCATGCGCTATATCATGGCCGCCATCGCCGCCGTCATCACCTTCGGCATCGTCTACAATGCCGCCCGCATTGCCTACGCGGAGCGTGCCCGTGACCTCGCCAGCCTGCGAGTGATCGGCTTCACCCGCGGTGAAGTTGCCTTCGTTCTGCTCGGCGAGCTCGCCGCCATTACCCTGATCGCGCTGCCGACAGGCGCGCTTCTGGGCTATTACCTTTCCTTCGGCATCGCTGCCGGATTCAGCACCGATCTTTATCAGATCCCGGCCGTGTTCACCCCCGAAAGCTACGGTACGGCGGCGCTGGCGGTCATTGCAGCCGCCGTGGCGTCTGGCTGGCTGGTGAAGCGGGATATCGACCGGGCCGATCTGATCACTGCCCTGAAAACTCGGGAGTAGACCTGCATGGCACGCAAACGATCACGCTCCTTTCTGACAATCGCCGCTGTCGCCGTCGTCGGCGCGGCGCTGATCTTCGCCTTCTGGCCCCGCCCGACAAGCATCGATATCGGCGAGGTCACGCGCGGGCCCATGATCATGACCATCGACGAGGAAGGGCGCACCCGCGTGCACGACGCCTATGTGGTATCGACGCCGGTCGCCGGTCGCCTGCTGCGTGTGGAGGTCGAGCCTGGCGATTCGGTCGAGCGACATCAGACCGTTGTCGCGCAAATGCTGCCCAGCAACCCGGCGGCACTGGACGTGCGCAGCCGCGAGCAGGCACGAGCCGCGGTGGCCGCTGCCGACGCTGCCCTGCGTCTGGCTCGCGCAGAGCTCAACCGGGCCATCGCCGACAGGGAACTGGCCGACAATGAGCTGGAGCGCAGCTCCACGCTACGGCGCGACGGTACCATCAGCGAGGCCGCGCTTGATCGTGCCATTCGGGACGCGCGCGCTGCGCAAGCCGCCTTCAACACCGCCGAGGCCGCCATCGAGATGCGTCAGGCCGAGCTGGAAAACGCGCGTGCGCAACTTGTGAGATTCAGCGATCGACAGCAGCCTGACAGCGCCATCGTCGAGACAGGGGAGGGAGAAGAAATCCCGATCCATGCGCCAGTCACGGGGCAAGTGCTGCGCCTCATGCAACAAAGCGAAACCACCCTTCCGGCCGGAGCGGCAATTCTGGAAGTCGGCGACGTCGACAACGATCTGGAGGTGATCGTCGAACTGCTGTCCACCGACGCGGTGCAAGTGAGCCCGGGCGATCGCGTTCTCATCGAGCAGTGGGGTGGCCCGGGCACGCTCGATGCCGTGGTGGAACGGGTGGATCCCTGGGGTTTCACCAAGTTCTCCGCGCTTGGCGTCGAGGAACAGCGCGTCAACGCAATCATCCGCTTTGCCGATCCTGAGCCGGCACACACAGGCCTGGGTCACGGCTTCCGCGTCGAGGCACGCATCGTCATCTGGGAAGACGGCGATGCCTTGACCGTGCCCTCCAGCGCGCTGTTTCGCGATGGAGAAGCCTGGTCGGTGTTTTTGGTCGACAACGGCAGCGCGCAGCGGCGGCAGGTCGAGATCGGGCACAACAACGGCATTCAGGCCCAGGTGCTCAGCGGGCTGAAGCGCGGCGATCGCGTGATCCTGTATCCCGCCTCCGGCCTCAGTGATGGCATGCGCGTGACGCAGCGGGAGATCCATTGAGCAGGATATTGCTAACCTGGCAGTTACTAACGAAATCACTATTGAGTGGACACTCAGCCAGTTAGATGTGCTTGACGGCTGTGGGTAAAATGAAGCTCGCGCTTTACGGAGACAGGATCATGTCAACTTCAGCAGAGTCGGTGCTATACGAGGCTTTACAGCTTCCGCCCGCAGAGCGTGCGGCGCTGGTCGAGGGGCTTATTGGAAGCCTGGATCAACCTGACTCGGCCATGGACGCCTTGTGGCTCAAGGAAGCGGAGGATCGCATGGCGGCTTATCGTTCCGGTGAGCTGGGCGCAGTGGATGTAGAGATAGCCTTTTCCGAACTTGGTCAGGCGATTTGAAGACCCGGCTACTTTACCCTGCGCAGCGTGAGTTGGCCGAGACGATCGATTACTACAATAAAGAGCGGGCTGGCCTGGGTAACGATTTCCGGGAGGAAGCCTGGCATGCCATCCAGCGTATTCGGAGATTCCCAGACGCGTGGTCTCCGTTGGGAGGATGCATTCGGCGGTGCCAGTTGCGACGCTTTCCGTATGGAATCATCTATGAGCCAGTAGCGACCGAGATCGTCATCATTGCTGTCGCGCATTTGCATCGCCGCCCCGAATATTGGCGTTCTCGCGTCGAATGAATCCAACTGATCATGCACGTCGCTCTGCCGGCTTCTGGCCCGTTGTTTTTGAAACCACAGATTGCGCAGATTGACGCAGATTCAAGAAAACCAAACCTTGTAACCACGGAAAACACGGAAGGGCACGGAAGGAAAAAGTCTTTCGACAGATCTCCAGGGTTCATTTTCCGTGTGTTTCCGTATTTTCCGTGGTTTTCAGGTTTCAGCGGCCCGGACGATAGAGCACGGGGTCGATGGCCGGAGGGCGGCCTTCGATCAGGTCGGCGACCAGGTTGGCCGAACCGCAGGCCATGGCCCAGCCCATCGGGCCGTGGCCTGTGTTGAGATAAAGACCCGCGATTTTCGACTCGCCCAGCAGCGGCCGCCCGTCGGGCGTGAGCGGGCGCAGGCCGGCCCAGGAGCGGCCGGCGGCCGGGGTCAGCTGTTCGGCCACGGCCGGCAGCAAGCTGCGGGCGTTGTCGAGCAGCACGTCCATCCGCGCCGGCGGAATGGCGCGGCGGTGGCCGGCGAAATCGGCCAGGCCGGCGACGCGCAGGCGCGTCTCGCCCAGGCGCAGGGTGACGAAGCGCCGGGCGGTGTCGAGCAGGGGCAGCCGCGGCAGCGCGGCGCCGTCTTCGAGCTCGAAGGTGGCCGAGTAGCCGCGCACCGGCTCGATCGGCACCTTCAGCCCCAGCGGTCGCAGCAGATGCGGGGTTTCAGGCCCGGCGGCGAGCACGCAGGCATCGCCCTGAATCCGCCCGCGCGAAGTCTCCAGGCCAACGAAACGCCGCTTTTCCACCATCACGGCAGACACGCGCTCGCCCAGGTGCAGGTGCGCGCCCTGCTGCTCGGCCATTTTGGCGGCCTCGCTGGCGAACGCGGCCGCGTCGCCGGATTCGTGTTCGGGGTAATACAGGCCGCCGGCCAATCGCGCGGCGACCGGCACCAGCGCCGGCTCGCGGACAACCAGCTCGTCAACGGCAAGCGGCTGGACCTCGCCCATCCCGTCGATCAGTTGCCGACGCAGACTCAGGGCACGCTCGAAGGCCCTGCCGTCGGTATGGACCTGCATCGAACCAACCGTTGTCTGGGCGTACTGCAAGTCGTATTGATTGCGCCACCGGCGCAGCTGCGCCAGCGAATACAGCCCCAGGCGGATATTGGCGCGGGCGTTGGCGACAAAACGCTTTTCGCGGGCGTTGGCCAGAAACGCCAGGCCCCAGCGGCCAAGCCCGGGCAGGCGTCCCGGCGGCAGGCGCCAGGGCGCATCCTTGCGGCCCAGGTATTTCAGCAGAACGGGCAGCAGATCCGGCGCATTCCAGGGCTCGGCATGCAGCGGCGTGACGCCACCGCCATTGGCGTGGCTGGTGTCGTCGGCCACGCGCTCGCGCGCGTCGACCAGGCTGACCTCGAAGCCGCGCTCGACCAGCGCCAGCGCCGTGGCCGCGCCGACCACGCCGGCACCCAGAACCACTACGTGCATGCGGATTCGCTCCGGTTGTGGCTCAACAGCACCTTGCCGGGATTGAACACGCCCTCAGGATCGAGGGCGTGCTTTACTCTGGTCATCGTTTCGAGCCGCAGCGCATCGCTGCGTTCGGCCAGCTCGCCGGCGCGCAGCTGGCCGATGCCGTGCTCGGCGGCAATCGAACCGCGATGGCGGCCGACGGCGTCGAACACGATGCGGTTGCAGTCGGGCTCCAGGGCGCGAAAGGCATCAGCACTCATGTTCTCCGGCGGGCTCAGATTGAAGTGCAGATTGCCGTCGCCAACGTGCCCGAACACGCAGGGGCGGATACCCGGCACGCGTTCGGCCAGGGCACGGCAGGTGTCTTCGACAAAGCCCGGGATGGCGGCCACAGGAACCGAAATATCGTGCTTGAGGCTGGCGCCGCCGAGCTTCTGCGCCGGCGAGATTGCCTCGCGCAGGCGCCACAATTCACCGGCGCGGATATCGTTGGCGGCCACCACCGCGTCGGTGGCCACGCCTTCGTCGCGGGCGCGCTCGAGGGCTTGCACGCAGGCATCGCCGAGCCAGTCGCCGGCCACCGCCGTGTCGGCCTGCAGCAGCAGATACCAGGGGTGGGCCCTTACCAGCGGATCGTGCGCGTCGGGGAGATAGTCGAGCACGAAATCCAGCGCCAGGCGCGGCATCAGTTCCAGTGCCGAAACCGTCTCGCCCAGATGGTGCCGGAGCAGCCGCAGCAGCGTCAGCGTGGACGCCAGATCGGGCGCGCCGATCAGGGCGGTCATGCTCTGGCGCGGCGTGGCGACCAGGCCCAGGGAAGCTGCGGTAACGATGCCCAGCGTGCCTTCGCTGCCGATGAACAGCTGATTCAGGTCGTAGCCGCTGTTGTCCTTGCGCAGACCCTTGAGGCCGTCCAGCACGCGGCCGTCGGCCAGCACCACCTCCAGGCCCAGTACCTGCCGGCGCATGTTGCCGTAACGGATGGTCAGATGCCCACCGGCATTGGTGGCGACATTGCCGCCAATGGTGGCGCTGCCCTCCGAGGCCAGGCTCATGGGAAACACCAGCCCGGCACCAGCAGCGGCCTGCTGCACCGTCGCCAGCGGGCAGCCGGCCTCGGCCACCAGGCTGGCGCCCTCGGCGTCGACGCTGCGTATCTGGCGCATGCGCTCCAGGCTGAGCACCACCTCTGCCCCGGTGCCGCGCGCGCACTGACCGCCCACCAGGCCGGTGTTGCCGCCGCGCGGCACGATCGTCAGGCCGGCTTCGCGGCAGAGGCTCACCGCAGCGGCCACCTGCTGGGTAGAGGCCGGGCGCAGCATGGCCAGCGGCAGGTCGTGGTAACGTCCGCGCGGCTCGCCGCTGCGCTCGGCCAGATCCGCGGTGTCGCTGATCACCCCGGCCGCGCCAAGCAGGTTTCGCAAGCGCGCGAGGTTTTCCGAAAAGCGCTGGACTGTCATGCCGGCATTATCCCAGAAAGCATACATGCATCAAATATGCATGTTATCCTTTACTTCAGATTCCAGCGTGCTGTAAGCCAAGGTGGACAAGCCATGACCTTCGTTGTGACCGAAAACTGCATCAAGTGCAAATACACCGATTGCGTGGAGGTCTGCCCCGTGGACTGCTTTCACGAGGGCCCCAACTTTCTGGTCATTGACCCCGAAGAATGCATCGATTGCACCCTGTGCGAGCCAGAATGCCCGGTCGACGCCATCTATCCCGAAGACGATCTGCCGGCCGACCAGCGACACTTTCTCGAAATCAACGCAGAGCTGTCGCCACAGTGGCCGGTGATCACGGAAATGAAGCCCGCCCCCGAAGACGCCGAGGAGTGGGAAGACGTGCCGGGCAAGCTCGAGTACCTGGAGCGCTGAGCCGCCGGACCTGAACCGCCGGGCACGCCCACGACGGAACCCTCACACGGGGCACGGGTCGATAGCGGTAAGCTTTATCGCATTGCACCCGGAGAAGCCCGTGAACAAAGGATTCCTGAAACAAGCGCCACTGAAGCAGGCCGGCGTCGCAGCCGCCGCGCTGCTGCTGTCAGCCTGCACCTTCAACCTGCGCCCGCAAGGCGGAGACGAACCCGCCGACGGCGAAGAGCAGAAGGTAACCACCGCCGTGGCCGGGCAACTGTTCTATCCCGAGCGCATCGCCCTGCCCCCCGAGGCGGTGCTGCATCTGCAGGTGCAGCAAATCACGCCGCAAGGCGCGGTCACCATTGCCGAATATCAGCAGCAGCTCGACGGCGGCCAGGTGCCCTTCCCGCTGGGGCTGCGCTTTGAACGGACCCCGGGCGACCACCACGTTCACGAGCTGCGCGCCAGCGTAAGCGCTGACGAAGAGCTCCTGCGCGACAGCGGCCCGGTGCTGCTCGACCCGCAATCGACGCAGATCGATCTCGGCCGGGTCCGGCTGTTTGCCTTCGACGACGGCCTGACCACAGGCGCCGGGCCGCGACTCGAGCCGCCGATCGAGGCGCGCGGCAGCGAGCCGGGTTGGCTGCTCGAGCTGACCGACGACCACGCAACGCTCGACTACGACTACGGCCAATCCCGCATCACGGCGCCGCTGATCGATCGCCAGGGCCTGAAACAGGGCGAGCGCATCCGCGCCGCCGGCGAGGACGGCGTGATCACCGCCACCTTCCACCAGACCGCATGCCGCGACAGCGCCACCGGCATGCCGCACCCCTGGCGGGTGAGCGCCCAGGTGCCCGGCAAACGCCTGACCGGCTGCGGCGGCGAGCCCGAAAGCCTGCTCGTCGGCGACTGGGTGATCGAGCGAATCGGCAACATGCAGCCCGGCGAAGAAGCGCGCATGACGCTGGCATTCGACGGCAAAGGTCGAATCAGCGGCCGCGGCGCCTGCAACTCGTGGTTCGCCGACTACAAGCTCACGCCCGAGCGCCTGAACATCGAGCGCCCCGGCGCGACCCTGATGGCCTGCGCCGACGAACTGATGGCGCTCGATCAGCGCCTGTTCGAGCTGCTGGATGCGGTTCACGGCTTTGAACTGGACAACGAAGGCCGCCTGCTGCTGATCTCCGGCAACGAGCGCATCCGCGCCCGCCCGGCCGATTCGGACTGAAGGCAGGTTCAGCGTCGAGTTTCTGCAACCGCAGATTGCGCAGGTCTGATCCGGTTGATGGCGGGCCGGGCTCGCCAGAACCGGGAAACCACTCTTTCGACAGATCTCTCGGGTTCAGTTTCCGTGTATTCGGTGCCTTCCGTGGTTACAAGGTTCTGACTTTCTTGAAATCTGCGCCATCTGCGGTTTCGAGGGCTTGAAGCCTATCAAGCCCCAGGCAAGACACCGCGGCCGGTCAGCTGCCCGGCCACGGCCTGACGGAAGGGCGCGATGCGGTTGGCCACCCGCAGCACCGAGCGGCGCAGCACGCGCGCGGGCAGGTGATCGTTGGTGTACAGCCCCACCACCGTGGCGGTGGCCAGATACAGCGGCAGGCTGGCCATCCGGTGCCGGCGCTGATAGGCGGCCAGCACCGAGCGATCGGAAACCGGCAGACCGCGCCCGGCGGCCGAGTGCATCGCCTGAGACAGGATCTCGACGCCCTTGAGACCCAGATTGAAGCCGTGCGCGGTCACCGGGTGCATGCCCACCGCGGCGTCGCCGACCAGCGCCAGGCGCTCGGCGACCGTCCGGTCGGGCCACACGCCGACTAGCGGATAGAGGTGGCGACGGCTGTCGAGACGCATCTCGCCGAGGCGATGCCGGTACATGGCGGTGACTTCGCGGTTGTAGTCGGCCTCGTCGCATTCAGCCAGGCGGCCGGCCTGCTCGTGCGGCAGGGTAATCACCGCCGAGGCCCGGCGGCCGACGAGTGGCAGCATCGCCAGGGTGCGGTCGTAGCCGAACCACTCCCAGGCGACGTTTTCGTGATCGCGCTCGAGGGTGACGTGGGCCAGCAACATGCTGCAGCCGAAATCGCGCATGCGCGCGCCGATGCCGGCCGCGCGGCGCAGGCTCGAAAAGCGTGAATCGGCCGCGATCACCAGGCCGGCCTCGACCGAACGGCCGTCGGACAGCTCGAGGCGGCGTCCCGTCGCCGTGAGCGCCGTGCCCTCGACCCTGACCCCGGCCTCGACCCTGGCGCCTTGCTGCGCGGCCACCGCCTCCCAGGCCGCTTTTCTGATGCGGTGGTTGGCCACCAGAGTGCCCAGCCGGTCGCTGCCGCCGTCGGCGTGGCTGATGCGCATCGGCCGCGGCGATTCGCCGTCGAACACGGCCGCGTCGCGCAACTCACTGAGGGTGGCGGCGTCCAGCCGTTGCCAGATGCCGATGCGCTCGAGCAGCGTCTGCGAGGCGTGGGTGAGCGCAATCTCGCGCCCGTCCTCGGCCGGTTCGGCCAGGTTGTCTTCCGACGCGCCGTCGAACAGGCGAATGTCGAGCCCCAGCCCGTCGAGCGCGCGCGCCAGGCACAGCCCGGCCGGCCCGGCGCCAACGATGGCCACATCGATGGTCATGTCGCTTGCAACTCCTCTGGTGTTCATCCCGGGGATGCCGTGCACCCGACCGTAGCACGCAGCGGCGGCTGGCGGGCTTGATCCCGATCAGAAACGAAAAAGCCGCCGCCCTTCACCATGAGCCTGCGCAAGCCGGTATCATGTACGGTTTGTCATGTAACCACCGCGGAGACAACCCCCATGGTCGCCAAGCGCAAGGAAGGTGAGCTCGGGCCCGCCTGCCAACAGCAGGAGTATGAAGTCGGCTGGGAAGACCTGCCGCTGTCGTGCCCCACGCCCGCAATGAAGGTCTGGAACGCCCACCCGCGCGTCTATATACCGGTTCACCGCTCCGGGCGCGAGATGTGCGCATACTGCGGCGCCGTCTACACATTGCGTGACCCCGATCCCGAACAGCCGATGCCGTTGTTCGACAACGCCGAGATCGAAAACGCCTTCCGCCGCGCCCAGCAGCGCGTGCGCGAAGAGCAGAGCCAATCGGCCTGAGTGCAACCAGCCGGACGTTGCGCCCGCTTCCCGCGCCAGGGAGGCGGCACCCGCGCCTGCCCGGTCGAAATGATGCCCGCGCTTGACACCCCGGCCGCCCGCGGCGTAGCTTTGAACCCGATGGCGAAGCAGGCAAAGGGGGTCCGGACCGACAGTCGCCCGGATGTTGTCATCACCATCGTTGCGACAGCCAACCGCTAGCCAGAGCCCCGTCATACCTTCCTTCGCATTCGCGCCCGCCCGGTGTGCGTTCCGCCTCTGCCGGTACGCACACCGGGTGAGCCACGCCTTGATCGGCCCGACCGGGAGGACGGGCCGCCGGAATGAGCCACGAGGGAGACCATGACCCGCAAGATCCTGAAGACCCTTAACCCCGTTTTTCTGGCGACCGGCGCCTGGCTGCTGCTGTCCATGCAGGCCCATGCCGGCGATTACACCGCGCTCGGCTGCCCGCTGGCCATTGATGCCGGGCCGCTGCGCTGCGAGGCTGGTGCCGACCGCGATACCCGAATGCGCGATCGGCTGGCCCAGCTGCAGGCCGAAGGTCGGCTCAAGCCCATGCCGCGCCCACGCTCACAGCCCGCACCGCTGGCGAAATCCGCCAGCCGCCTGATGCGCGAGGGCCATCCCCGGCCCGAGGATCCAGAGGCTGGGCTGGTCCCGGCCGACTACATCAATCCCATCGACCTGGTTCGCGAGCAGGGCCACTTGCGCCATGAGGTCCGCGTCGACATCCCGATCGACTGGGACAACAGAAACAACAACCGCCTGGTCCAGGTCCTGAGCTTTGAGGCCCCGGACTGGGCCCGGATGATGCTTGTTGAGTATGTCCCCGACGAGCCGGTCGAGGAGCAGGGGCTCGACCAGGGGCAGACCGGCCTGTACCTGCGCCCCCATAACCCGTTCGTCGAGGGCAGCTTTCCGCAACCGGAGGGCCCGTTCGACCGCAAGCCGATCGATGTTCACGCTATCAACCAGGCCGCCTACCGCAGCGAGAACGCCAGAGAGCGCGGGATTGATCACTACCTCTTAATCACGCGCGACATGGACCCGGCGCCGGCCGGCAAGTCCTGGCACGTCGCCATCGGCCAGCTCGGTATCTGGCCGACCAGCGGGACGGTGCGGGTGTATTTCAGCGGCTCGACCTATCGCGCCCCGCTGGCGGTCCGGCTGTACTACGACGCCGAAGAGGAGGCGCAGCAGGTCGGTTTTTTCGACCCCACCCCGCGCGAGCCCGACGGCGACAATCCCGGCACGACCCAGGGCGAGGCGATGCGCTGGATTCTGTTTCAGGCCACCGAGGAGCTGCTCGACCACCTCGACTTCGACGGTTTTCTGCCCATCCGGATTCTGGCCACGACCTTCGAAGACAACCTGCGGGCGACCGGCTCTGCCTCCAGCTGGATCGATCGCGGATTCATCGAGCCCGAGACCCCGGCGCCGGGGCGCCTGCGCGCGCGCGGGCCCAACTCCGGCCCCCTCGGCGGCGGCTTTACCAAGCACACCCGCCACTTCTACTCGGTCCCGCTGACCGTCTGGGAGCGTGAGGCCGGCACCGACGCCTGCCGCGCCCGGAGCGGAGGCAGGTCAGTCGGCCTGTGTGGCCAGGTCCAGCAGCCCAACGAGGCGCTGATCACCGATCCCGGCCAGGTCAGCGCGGTGACCGGCTACATCACGATCCTGCGTGATTTTGAGCGCACCAGCGGATCGCGGGCCGGTACCTGGTGGCGCTGGGACAAGAACCTCAAGGACTGGAGCAAGCCCAGACGGCCCAACATCACGGCCCTGATCAAGCACGAGATGATGCACGTCCTGGGCTTCAGCTGGCCGACCAAATCCCAGGCCTACCTCGCCTCGTTCGAGCCGCCGCGGCCCTGGCTGGACCGGCCGTACGACATCCTGGCGCAGCGCGACGGCGAGTGGTTCCGGACCGGCACGCGGCAGCACTTCTACGGTCCGATCGCCAGCCCGAGCGAGCACAACCCCTGGCGGCACACCGCCGAGCCGGGCCCGCGCCTGGACGACCCGACCAATTCAACTAACGCAAACCTCTTCTCATTCCACCTGATGAACGAGGATGGCGACGAGCTGGCGCAGTGGGAGCCACGCAAGGACTTAATGCGCCCCTGGATCGTCGTCAACGCACCCCAGGAGGAGGTGGGTATTGAGCGCGACATTCTGCTCGATCTCGGCTACGCCCGGGGCACCTGGTCGATCCAGGACCGGCGCCTGCCGCGGCACTGGTACGACCCGGAGCGCTCCGGCCACGGCCTGGACTTTCGGCGCGTCGAGCGCGCCGATGGCTCGATGCAGCACTTCCTGCATTTTTACACCTATGACTCCGACGGCAACCCCGAGTGGTACATCGCCACCGGCGAGCTGGACGACCGCATGGTCCTCGAGGCCGGGCTGGACTATGTCACCTGGGATGAGGGGCGCCACCCGAAGGCCCAGGCCGACCCCGGCCGCTCGGGCACGGTCCGCCTCAACCTCGACCCGGCCATCGATCATCCGGCCTGCGCCGAGCGCCGCCAGTACCACCCTGATGGCAACTCCAAGTGGCTGTTTGCGGTGCTGGAGTTCGACCTGCCCGACGGGTCGGGCACCTGGTGCCTGGAGCCGCTGATGTTCGGCCGCGAGCCGGCCTTCCCCGAAGAAGGCTCGGGCTCGTGGTATGCCGCCGATCCCGAGGACTCCGGCTGGGGGCTGAGCGTGATGACGCGTAACTACGGCCCGCGCCCGATCATCAACACCGTGGTCTATTACTACGATGATGCCGGCGAGCCGACCTGGTCGATCGGCACCGCCGGCGCCGACTACACCCTGCCCTACGGCTCGGTGGGTGCCGGGATCGAGATCGACATGCTGCACGTGACCGGGTTCTGCCGCACCTGCGAGCCGGTGGAGACCACCACCCAGTCGGCCGGCACGCTCGATTTGCAGATCAACAGCCAGCGCATGGAGGCCGATGCGAACAATCGCATCATGCGCCTGGACCTGACCGATCGGGGTCCGGTCGGCGGCCGCTGGCTGCGCGAGGATATCGACATCAAACTGCTGTCGAGTCCGCACCCGAACATGTCGCAGTGAACCTCGTGCGGGCGGCCGGCCGTCGGCCGCCCGCGTCGGCTGATTAATTCATTCACCCTGCATGATAAGCTGATCCGACTTTCGGCACGAAATAAGGAGAAGCAGCATGCAACGCACCCTGATTGCACTGATCGCCGCCCTGGCGCTGGTGGCCGCGCCGGTCTTCGCCGACGAGGACAAGTCTTCCGACGGCGCCGACGCCCTGAGCCTGATGACCGACACGCCGGCCGAGGGCTTCGACCTGGCCGTGTCGCTGGCCCGGCGCGCCGTGGTCACGACCCAGCCCGACAAGGAAGTGTTGTTCGACCAGCGCCCGCGCTACAGCCAGGACGCCGAAGACCTGATCGCCGTCTCGCAGACCGTGGCGATGTACTTCCAGACGGTGGCGGCAGCCAATAACTACTGGCGCGAGTAGGGCGTCACCTGAAGCTGCGGTTGAAGAAACCACAGATTGAAGCCAACCTGATTATGTATGTAAATCAGCCACGCTCCGACCCGCAGTCCAGGCTTTCCATATTCTGGAAACCACGGAAACACACGGAACATGAACCTCAGGAGTTCGATCGACAGACTTCCTTTCGTGTCTCTCCGTGTTTTCCGTGGTTACAAGGTTCTGTTTTACTGAATCTGCGGGATCAAGAGCAGCAAGCCTCGAGCAGGCTGAGTGAAAGGCGTAGCCAGGAATTGCCTGGCGGTCAGAGCATTTCCTGAATGACTTCGCGCAGCACGACCGCCTGGTTGTGCTCTTCGTCCTTCGCGCCATAGAGCAGCACCAGACCGTGGTCGCGGGCCATTTCGGCCAGCTCTTCGAGCAATTCCTGCTTGTCGTCGTCGTCGCGCAGTTCCTTGCGGTATTTCTGCTTGAAGGCGGCCCACAGCTTGGGGTCGTGGTCGAACCACTTGCGCAGCTCGTCGGAGGGCGCCAGCTCCTTGTACCAGTGATGGTGGCCGGCGTCTTCCTTGGACACGCCGCGCGGCCAGACGCCATCGACCAGTACCCGGGTGCCTTCGTTCTTTTCCGCTTTGTCGTAGACGCGACGAATGTTGACCTGACGCTTGTTCATTGTCGATTACCTCAAGAGTTGGCCTGGTTACGTACGTTTATCGGTGACTTTCGAAACTGCAGTTTCAAGAACAACAAGCCCCGGGCCGGCTGAACGGCGTACATGATCAGGAAAGTCGATCAGAATTTTCTCTTGAGCAACTCCTGCTTGATTCGGGCGATTGCGGTTCCCGGCTCCAAGCCCTTGGGACAGGTGCGGGTGCAGTTGAGAATGGTGTGACAGCGATACAGCCGGAAGGGGTCTTCGAGTTCATCGAGGCGTTCGCCGGTGGCCTCATCGCGGCTGTCGGCCAGCCAGCGCCAGGCCTGCAGCAGGGTAGCCGGGCCCAGAAAGCGATCGCCGTTCCACCAGTGGCTGGGGCAGCCCGAGGTGCAGCAGAAGCACAGGATGCACTCGTAGAAGCCGTCGAGCCGGGCGCGGTCTTCGGGTGACTGCAGGCGTTCGCGGTCGGGCGGGGCCGGGCTTTGCGTGCGTATCCACGGGCGAATGCTCTGATACTGCGCGATGGCATGCGTCTGGTCGCCGACCAGATCCTTGATGATCGGCAGGTTGTTGAGCGGAAAGACGCGCGCCGGCTCCTTGAGCTCTTCGATCGGCTGGGTGCAGGCCAGCCAGTTGCGGCCGTTGATGTTCATGGCGCACGAGCCGCACACGCCCTCGCGGCAGGAGCGCCGGAAGGTCAGGGTCGGGTCGATATGGTTCTTGATGTGGATCAGCGCGTCGAGCAGCATCGGCCCGCAGCGCTCGGTATCGACGGTATAGGTGTCGATGCGCGGCGAGCTGTCCTGATCGGGATCGTAGCGATAGACCGACAGCTCCAGCGGCGCGGCGGCGTCTGCCGGTCTTGGCCAGCACTTGCCCTCGCGCATGCGCGAGCGGCGGTTGAGGCCGAAGTTCGCGGGCACGGGGAAGCGGCGCGGATGCTCGTTGAGCGGGCGATCGGATGAGTCGCGAATGATCAGACGGCGCGGGTTCATGGCTCGTCCGGCGGTGCGTCGTCAACGGAGTCATCGAGCAGCGACGCCTTGCCTTTCGGGGCCCCGTCGGGCTTGAGCTCGTGCTGCTGCTGGCGAAAGACCCGGGTCATGCGCTCGAGCTCGTCGGCAACCGCTTCGACAACGCAGGGCTCGCCGCGCACGCAGGGGCAGACCGCCTGCTCGACCTGCTGTCGACTGCCCTGATCGGAAGGCAGAGTCTGCCCGGCCAGCGTTTCGGGGCCGTACTTGCGCGCCAGCCGAAGCAGTTTTTCGAACGAGATGGCGGGCGTGTAGCTGTCGGTATCCACGGCATCCTCCAGGCGCTTGTCTGGATTGATGCATCCACGATACGCCTTGCCGGCAGGCCCTGCAAGTCAGCGGCTTTGCTCCGGATGGGTCAGCGCCTGTACCGCCAGGCCTTCCTTTTCAAGCAGCTCGAAGAGCTCGAGCTGATGGGCGCTGTCGCGCGTTTCCAGCTCCAGAGTGATTTCCGTCAGCCCGACGGGCACGTGCAGCTCGCCGCGGCGGTGACGCACGTCGCGGACGTTCATGCCCAGCTTGGCGACCCGCTCGATCAGGCCGGCCAGGTTGCCGGGACGGTCGGGCAGCGTCACCGCCAGGCTCAGCAGGCGTCCGCCGGCGGCCAGGCCGTAGTCGATTGAGCGCCCGACCAGCGACATGTCGATATTGCCGCCGGAAACCACGCAGGCAACGCGCTCGTCGGAGCCGAGTTCGATGCGGTCTTCGAGCAGGGCGGCCAGAGCCGCCGCGCCGCCGCCCTCGGCAATGGTGCGGGTGGTTTCGAGCAGGCTGACGATGGCCCGCGCGATGGCATTGTCATCGACGGTGACGATCTCGTCGACGTGCTCGGCGATCACCTGGCGGGTCAGCTCGCCGGGGGCCTTGACGCTGATGCCGTCGGCAATGGTTCTGGCCTGTGGGTCAATGGCCTCGAAGCTGCCGTCGTCCAGAAAATGCCGCCACGGGGCCACCGCGTCGGCCTGCACGCCAATCAGCCGGATGTCCGGGCGCTGCAGCTTGATCGCCAGGGCAATGCCGGAAAGCAGGCCGCCGCCGCCCAGCGGCACCACGGCGGTGGTCATCTCCGGCATGGCGGCGAGCATTTCCAGGCCGCAGCTGGCCTGACCGGCAATGATGTCGAGATCGTCGTAAGGCGAAATGAACACCAGGTTGTGTTCGTCGGCCAGAGCGCGGGCGCGCTCGGTCGCCTCTTCCAGGCTGGTGCCGACCTGCTCGATGCGCGCGCCCAGTTCGCGGCAGGCCA
The DNA here is from genome assembly GCF_056324145.1 of Wenzhouxiangella sp. YN1. Taxonomy (NCBI): domain Bacteria; kingdom Pseudomonadati; phylum Pseudomonadota; class Gammaproteobacteria; order Chromatiales; family Wenzhouxiangellaceae; genus Wenzhouxiangella; species Wenzhouxiangella sp. YN1. The sequence goes on along the minus strand of NZ_JBJNIO010000125.1, from coordinate 122,244 downwards.
CCACCTTGGTCATCGGTGCGGTTTCGGGCATGACCACGGTGGCGGGCAAGCCGAATCGGCGGGCGGCGTGCGCAACTGCCTGGGCGTGATTGCCGGCCGAGGCCGCGACCACGCCGGCCACCGGGGTGCTCAGGCGGTTCAGTTCGGCGAGCTTGTTGCTGGCGCCGCGAAACTTGAACGAGCCGGTCAGCTGCAGGTTCTCGTGCTTGAGTGACAGCGAAGAACCCAAGCGGGCGCTCAGGGTTTCGCTGGCGGTCAGCGGGGTGGCAATGATGCGCTCTTTGATACGCTTGTGCGCAGCAAGCAGGTCTTCCAGTGCAAGTTCGATGGCCATGGGTTTTTCTTCTTTCTGGCGGTTGACAGGCGCTATTCTGACACCGACGGTGCGCCGTCGGGGCGCTCGAGGGTGTCGAGCAGTTCGTTGGCGCGCGCCTGCAGGGCACGATAGCCTGCCTCCCACTGCCCGTCGCGCGGGCGGGTGCGCGCCAGCCGCAGGATCAGCTCGCGCATTTGTGCGTTGTCTGCCGCCAGCGCTTGATAGTCGTCAGCGCGCACCAGCTCTACGGCGCGATCCTGACAGATGCCCAGACAGGGCTGCGGCGCCTCGATGCGACCGCAGCCGATACACTCCCAGGCCTTGAAACGAGGATTGAACTGGCGGGCCATGATGCGTGCTCCCGGGACGAACGCGGGCCGCCCGCCCCATTGACTGGCGCCATCGCGGAGACGATGACGCCGATTAAGTATGTAGAATACATATTATGGCAGAGTTCATCCCGGCAGGCCGGCCGAATCCGGTCGTGGTCAAGCGCGTCATCACCGAAACCTGGTTCTTTCCCCTGGCCGCGCTCTACGGCGCGCTGGCCCTGCCGCTGTTTGCGGCCGGCTGGACCGGGCTGATCACCGCCCCACCGGGGCTTCAGAGCCCGGCCGGACACGCTCACGAACTGCTGTTTGGCTACGCGCTGGCGGTGGTGTGCGGCTTTCTGGTCAACCGCGTGCCGGGAACCCGGCTCGGGCTGCTGTTCGCGCTGTGGTTCTGTGCCCGCCTGGCTTTTCTGTTTGTGCCTGAAAGCGTGCTGGCCGCGGTCGCCAACATCGGTTTTGCCAGCGTGGTGGCGGCCACCGCCGCGCCGCGCTTCATGAAGGCGGCCAAGAAGTGGCGCAACCGTCTGACCGGCCCGCTGGTGCTGGCCATCTGCGCCTGCGCAGCGGCCTTTCACCTGGTGCTGGCGCGCGGCGGCGGCTTTGCGCTCTACGTGGTGGCAGGCGAGGCGGTGGTGCTGTTCGCCATGCTGATGCTGTTCTTCGGCGGGCGCCTGATTGCTCCGGCCGCAGCCGGCGTTATCGAACGCAGCGGCGGCAGCATGGAAGCCAGAGTGCAGCCGCGTATCGAAGGTGCCATTCTGCTGACGATGATCGGCGCTGCGCTGACCGGGCCGCTTGCCGCACTCATCGGATCACTCGCGGCGCTGGACATGCTGCACGGCCTGCTGCTGATCGCCGCCGGCATGCTGGCCAGCATTCGACTGCTGCGCTGGCAGCTGTGGCGCTGCGGTGGGCGGCCCGATCTGCTCTGCCTGGGAGTTGGCTATGGCTGGCTGGCGCTGGGCCTGATCCTGCTGGGCCTCAGCCGTGGTTTCGATCTCGGCCTGGCGCGGCCGGCAGCCACCCACGCCATCACCATCGGCGCCCTGGGCACGCTGACGAGCTGCATCATGCTGCGCACCCGGCTGCTGCGCCTGCGCCATGAGCTGACCCGCTTCGGCCCCGCTTTCATGACCATGACCGGTCTGATCAGCCTGGCCACCGTCGCCCGGCTGCTATCGACCGGCAGCGCGGCCGGACTGCTGCTGGCCGCAGCCGCGTGGATGCTGGCGCTGGGCGTGCTGTTCGTGCTGCTGTCGAGCTATCGCCGCGCCGCCCAGCCGGGATGATCGAAGTGCTCGGCGTAGGCTTGCAGCACTTCGTGCAGTCGGTGCAGGCCGGCGTGCAGATCATCGGATTCTCGCAGTGAACGCGCTGCGCCAAGGGCCGCTGCCAGCAGCTTGTGCAGCTCGGCGTCGGCATCGGCGGGCAGCCGGCAGTTGGCAAACATGAAGTTGACCTGATCGTCGACGGTCGCGGCCAGCTCGGCGGCGGATTCGGCGTCGAACTCGTCATTGCGGTAGGCATCGTGGGCCGGCTCGAAGGCGTCTCTGATGCCGGCCATGCCCTGGCGCAGCGATGCGTCCGTGGCCCACTGGCCGGTTTCAGGGCGCTCGAGATCAAGATCGGCGCCGGTCTGCATCGCCTGATGATCATGCGCCTGGTCGTGCTCGTGTTCGTGGTCGGCCTTCTCGGCGGCTGCCGGCATGCACAGCGCCAGCGTCAGGATCAGCAGGGTAAGGCCGTGAATCGCGCTTTTCATGTCAAGACTCCTTGCAGTTTCATCGGGGTAGTATTCACCGGCTATCCGACATCGGCATCGGCCAGCTCACGCTTGACCAGCGCGGCGAGATAGCGGCTGTAGCGATCGAGATAGTTCAGGCCTTCGTCGCGGCCGGAAAGCCAGGGGTTCATCAGCGTGTGGCGCAGCAGGAAGATGCTGTCGGCCTGGTCGCCGGAGTCGTCCGGCGCCTCGGTAAAGCTGGCGGGGTCCAGATCGAGCTCGGTCATGATGTGTTCGGCGGCCTGGCTGCTGAGCTTGCTGCGCTGGACCAGCGTGCGTGAACCGAAGAACTCGCGCGTGCGGATGTCGATCTCCTCGCCGACGTCCAGGTGAGCGTAGAGGCGGCGGCCGAAGGCGTTCATTTTCGCCAGCGAGCGATTGCCGGCGGGGTTGATGGCCAGGCACACCAGGTTGGTGTCGGGCACGAAAGGCAGCACCACCCGCGCAATGCCGGCGAGCTCGTCGCGCAGCCGGTCGATGTGGCGGAAGAAGTATTCGCAGTTGCGAATGGTCTCACCGCACAGCCGGCCCATGTGCTCGGCATCGAGCGGCAGCACGCGATGGCTCAGCCAGGCACCGGCGGCTACCGCACCGGGCTTGGAGCCTTCGAGAATGTACTGACCCAGGTTGCGGAAGCGGCGCTCGTATTCCGAATCGGCGGTGGCTTCGGATTCGTCGAACACGTAGGCGGCCTTCTGACTGATGAAGTCGGTCATGCCGCGGTCGCGTGCCACGTAGGCGCCGCAGCCGAAGGGCACATAGCCCAGCTTGTGCGGGTCGACGGTGATCGAGTCGGCGTGGCGCAGCGCCGCGAAGGCCTGATAGACGCGGGGCGTGGGAAAGTAGTGAAAGTCGCGCCGCATGTCGTCGCGGTCGATCAGGGTGCCGTCGGGGTGGCGGAACATGCTGGCCAGATATCCGCCCCAGGCCGCGTCGATGTGGATGGCGAAATCCAGCCCGCGGCGGCGCCAGCGCTGACGCGCAGCGACGATCTCGTGGACCGGGTCGATCGAGCCGAACTCGGTAGTGCCGAGAATGCCGATTGCCGCCAGCACCGGGCGCTTGCTCTCGTGCAGGGCCGCGAGCTTGTCGTCGAGCGCGTCGGCGTCCAGGCGCATGCGCTCGTTGACGGCCACGGGCACCAGCTGGGCGCTGCCCAGGCCGAGCAGCTTGAGCGCCTTTTCCCAGGAGTAATGCGCGGTATCCGGCACCAGCACCACCGGCGTGCCCAGCTCCGGGTGGCGCAGGTGAAACTCGGCCATGCCGAGGGACTCGACGCGCTCGTTCTCGATGGCTTCGGCAAGATCACGCGCGGCGCGCTGATCGAGCTTGCGGTCAACGGCGGCCAGCAGATCGCGGCGGAGCCGGATGACGCGGTCGATCGACAGGTTGAACAGCTCGGGCGCGCTGGCCTGAAGGAAGTCGCTCGGCCCGCCTGGCAACTCGCCGGGATCGAAACCCGCCTCGCGCATCGCCCGGGCGGCCGCCAGCGGCCAGTAACGCACGGCGCGGAAATACCACAGCGCCTCGTCGTTGGCGATGGTGCCGCCGGAGGTGGCGTGGCCCCAGGCGCAGGGCTCGACTTCGGGGTCGGTGTTGTAGCCGAACATGGCAGCGAGCTGCCGGCCCAGGTCGAGCTCCAGCGGCAGGGTTACCGGCGAGGACTCGTCGGTGACGTTGTTCGGGTTGTAGAGCGTCGTGACCAGCTGGGCGATCAGGCCGGGCAGCAGCAGGTCCGAGGCCATGTGGCCAATGTAGCGCGGGTTGAAGAACGGCGCGGAGTTCTTCAGCCGCGCGGTCAGGCCATGGAGTTCGCTTTTCATGCGGCCGACAAAGCGCCGGTACTCCGGACCGGTGTCGGCCAGCACGGGAATCTGCGGCCGGTCTTCGGGGTGGATGTTGCGGCGCCAGTAGACATGGTCGCGCAGCAGCTCCACCAGAACCTTTTCGAACAGCTCGTTGTTTTCGGCGTAGGCGCCGAGAAACAGCGGGCTGAGCCAGTCGATCAGCTCGGCTTCATCTTGTTGTTTGTCGTTCATTGCTCGTCAGTTCACTGTTCTCGAGTGCATTGTTTCCGGATTCATGGGGCGGCCGAACTTGGCCCGACCGATCTTTGATCGTGATCAATAAGAGGCATGACAGATGCTGCTTTACTCACTATACGTCAATATCGGCTCGCCCGACGGGCCGTACAAGAGCATCCTGCCATGAGCAAGACCCAACAGCCCGGCGTCGACGAGCTGCAGCAGTTTGCGCTGCTGGCCGGCCTCAACGAGGCCGAGTCCGGGCGCGTTCTGGACAAGGCCCGCATCGTGACCGTCGAGCGCAACGAGCATCTGTTTCACCACGGCGACCCGGCCCGCCGGATCTGGCTGTGCCGGCGCGGCCAGCTCAAGCTCTACCGCCTGTCGGAATTGGGCCAGGAGAAGATCATCGCCATCATCAATCCGGGGCGCAGCTTCGCCGAGGCCACCTTGTTCATGTCCAAGCGGGTCTACCCCGTGCACTGTGCCGCCCTCAAACCCAGCGAGCTGATCGGGTTCGATGCCGACGACCTGGTCGAGACCCTGAACAACGATCCGCAGGCCTGCTTCCGCCTGCTGGGCACGCTGAGCCGGCGCATGCACGAAAAGATCAACCAGATCGAATCGCTGGCGCTGCAGAACGCCCATCTGCGCGTGGCCCATTATCTGCTGGACCAGTATCGCGACCGCGGCGAGCCGACAAGCTTTCGCCTGGAGGCGAGCAAGAAGCACATTGCCGGGCTGCTGGCAGTGCAGCCCGAAACCCTGTCGAGAAGCCTGGCGGCTCTGCAGCAGGAGGGCGCGCTGGACATGGACGCACGCTACATCACGATCAGGGACGCGGCGCGGCTCGAGCAGGCCGCCCGCGGCACGCTGACGGTCTGACTCGCCTCAGCCCGGCGCCGGCGCCAGACGGCCCGAATGTACCGGCTGCGGCGCGTGGCTGACGCGATAATCGGCAGCAATCAGCGCCGCCAGTACCAGCACCGCCACGCCCTGATGGAGCGTGCCCAGAACCACCGGCACATAGAGCATCAGCGTGGTGATTCCCAGCGCCACCTGCACGCCCAAGACCACCAGCAGAATGTGAAACGCGCGCCGGCTGCCGGCATCCGGTGCCCGCCCACGCTGGCGCAGCCACGCCGCAAGAACCACCGCCAGCGTCGACAGCGCCAGCAGCCGGTGCATGAACTGCACGGTAGCGGTGTTCTCGAAGAAGTTGCGCCACCATGGTTCCAGCCCCAGGATGCCTTCGGGGACCAGCCGCCCGGCCATGAAGGGAAAATCGTTGTAGACAAGGCCGGCGTGCAGGCCGGCGACAAAGGCGCCAACGAACACCGTCAGCGGGACCATGAACAGCAGGGCGATGGTCCAGCGCCGCAGCGGATGCGGCCGGTGCACCGCCGGCATCAGCAGGCCCAGCGCCAGGCGGAACATCAGCGAGAAAATGAGCATCGCCAGGCTCAGATGGGCGGCCAGGCGGTAGGGGCTGACGCGCGGGATGTCGACCAGCCCGCTTTGCACCATGAACCAGCCCATCCAGCCCTGCAGCGCCCCCAGACCAAGGATGCCGATCAGCGGCCAGCGCAGGCGCCGCGGAATCCAGCCGCGCCAGAAAAACCAGGCCAGCGGCAGGGCAAAGACCAGGCCGAGCGAACGCGCCAGCATGCGGTGGCCAAACTCGAACCAGTAGATCACCTTGAACTCGTCAAGCGACATGCCGCGGTTGACCTTCTGATACTCCGGGCTGGCCCGGTAGGCGTCGAACTCGCGCATCCAGGTGGCCTCGCCGGTGGGCGGCAGAACGCCGGTTACCGGCTGCCACTCGACCATCGACAGCCCCGAACCGGTCAGGCGCGTGGCGCCGCCGAGCATGATCAGGGAAAACAGCACCAGGCAGCAGATAAGCAGCCAGATGCCGACGCGACGCTGATGATGTCTTTCGATCAGATTCATGCTGTGTGTCATTCTGTTCTTGTGGCGGGCACTGCGGTGCATCAGCCCGAGCGACAGTATAGATGCTGAGCGGTCAGCGCGCGGCCGGGTGCATCGCTGCCAGGTCCTTCCGGCTGCCTCTCATAGCGGTATAATGAATCCATCTTTGTGGCTGATTCAGCTTTGATTCAGCGCAAGCGGAACGATCGGCCCTAGAATAAGCCGACGCAACAACCAAGACCCACAGGAGAGTCAAAAATGCGTGTTCTGTTGACTGCAATCGTTTTTTCCGCCGGCGCCCTGCTGGCCCACTCGTCGCTGGCCGCCGACGCCGAAGCCGGTGAAGCAAAGTTCAAGCAGCTCTGCGCCACCTGCCACGGCCCGAGCGGACAGGGCGATGGCCCGGCATCGGCCGCGCTCAATCCCTCGCCGCGCGACATGAGCGACGCCGAATGGCAGGCCTCGGTCGATGACGAGCATCTGCACACCGTCATCAAGGACGGCGGCGCCGCCGTTGGCCTGTCGCCGATCATGACGGCCTTCGGCCACGCGCTGAGCGAAGAGGACCTCGACAACGTCGTCGCCTACATTCGTACGCTCGACGACTGAGGACACCGCAGACCGCCCGCGGCCGTCGGGCGGACCCCGGCCGACGGTCCGGCATCCACGCACGACACCTGGAGAACCCGCCGTGAGCCTTCGTTCTGCCACCGCCCATCCACTGGACGCAATGGCGCGCCGCATGCCGCCACCGCAGCTGATGGCGCTGCCGCTGCGGCTGTGCCCGCCGCCGGTGGAGCGCCGCCTGCTCGAGCGCGCGCTCAACCATCTGCTGGCTGAGCTCATCGCCGACGGTGAATTCGACTACCTGGCCGGACGGCGCCTGGCCGTCGAGATCGAAGACATGGACCTGCGCTGGGTGGTCACCGCCGGCGATAAGCGTCTGCAGACCGTCTCCGGCCGCGAGAGCGCCGATGCCAGCATCCGCGGCCGCGCGCTGGAATTCCTGCTGCTGATCGCCCGCCTGGAAGACCCCGACACGCTGTTCTTTCAGCGCCGGCTCGAGGTCACCGGCGATACCGCCATCGGCCTGACCACCCGCAACCTGCTCGACCGCCTGCCGATCGAGGCCCTGCCCCTGCCGCTGCGCATCGCGCTCAACCGCGCCGGGCGCTTCGGCCAGCGCATCCGGCAACAACAGAGCGTCGTGCCGAGTGATCGCCAACCCGACAGCCCTGCGGCCTGACGTTGTAGACTGATGCAGCCAGCGGGGGTTGGCCCCGCGGCGAAACCATCCATCAACGTAGCGAGAACGCCCATGGCCCGAATCGAGTCGACCATGCTCCCGCTGGGCACGCCAGCGCCCGATTTCAAACTGCCCGACACGGTCAGCGGCAAGACCCTGGGCCTCGACGACATCGCCGGGCAGCGCGCCACCCTGGTGATGTTCATCTGCAATCACTGCCCCTTCGTCCGGCACGTGCTCGACGAGCTGGTTCGCCTGGGCAACGATTACGATCCAAAGCAGGTCGGCATGGTCGCGATCAGCAGCAACGACGTGACCGGTTACCCGCAGGATCGGCCCGAGCGGATGGCCGAGCTGGCCCGCGCAAGGGAGTTTCCCTTCCCCTACCTGTACGACCAGCCCCAGGACACGGCGCGGGCATTCGACGCCGCCTGCACGCCGGACTTCTACATCTTCGACGGCGAGCGCCGCCTGGTCTACCGCGGCCAGCTCGACGACTCGCGTCCTGGCAACGCCAGGCCGGTGACCGGCCGCGACGTGCGCGCCGCGCTGGATGCCCTGCTGGCCGGTCTGCCGATCACCGAAGACCAGAAGCCCTCGATCGGGTGCAACATCAAGTGGAAGGAGTGATTTGCTCCCGGTAGACGCTGCTCTTCCGGAGCTGCTCGACGCGCTCGAGAACCACCCCACGGCGGTGCTGCAGGCGCCGACCGGCAGCGGCAAGACCACGCGGGCACCGATGGCCCTGCTGGAGGCCGGCTGGCGGCAGGGGCGGCGCATTGTCATGCTTGAACCCAGGCGGCTGGCGGCACGCTCGGCGGCGCGCTTCATGGCCGGTCAGCTTGGCGAGCGGGTCGGGCAAACGGTTGGCTACCGCACCCGCCTGGATACCCGCATATCGACTGAAACCCGCATCGAGGTGGTCACCGAAGGCATCCTCGCGCGCATGATCCAGTCCGACCCGGAACTGGCGAACTGCGCCGCGGTCATCTTCGACGAATTTCACGAGCGCTCACTGCAGGCCGATCTGGGCCTGGCGCTGGTGCGCGAGTCGCAGCAGGCCCTGCGCGAAGACCTGCGCGTGATCGTGATGTCGGCCACGCTCGATACCGAGCGCCTGTCGGCCCTGCTCGACGACTGCCCGGTGGTCACCGCCGAAGGCCGCAGCTACCCGGTTGATGTGCGCTACCGTCCGGCCCTGCGACAGCGCCGGATGGAGGCGCACGCTGCCGCCGTGGTGCTCGAGGCGCTCGACAGCGAACCCGGCTCGGTGCTGGTATTCCTGCCGGGCATGCGCGAGATGCGCCGGGTGGCCGAGCGGCTGGAAGGCCGCCTGCCCGACGATGCAGAACTGCATCTGCTGCACGGCCAGCTCAGCGCAGCCGCGCAGGACGCGGCCATCCGCCCGGCCGCTGCCAGCCGGCGCAAGATCGTGCTCGCCAGCGCCATTGCCGAGTCGAGCTTGACCATCGAGGGTATTCGCGTGGTCGTCGACGCCGGCTGGCAGCGGCAGGCACGCTTCGACCCCAACAGCGGCATGACCCGGCTGGTGACCGAGCGCGTATCGAAAGCCTCGGCCGAGCAGCGGCGCGGGCGCGCCGGCCGTCTGGAGCCGGGCTGCTGCTACCGCCTTTGGACCGAGGCCGAACAGGCGCGCCTGCAGCCGCAGAGCGCGCCGGAAATTCTCTCCGCCGATCTGGCGCCGCTGATGCTCGAGCTGGCGCAGTGGGGCGTTGCCGATCCCGGCGAGCTCGACTGGCTGGATCCGCCACCAGCGGCGGCCCGCGAGCAGGCCATCGAGCTGCTGCAGGCACTTCAGGCCCTCGACGAGGCCAGGCGCATCACCGCCGACGGCCGCGCCATGCTCGCCCTGGGCACGCACCCGCGGCTGGCGCATATGGTGCTGGCCGGCCGCCGGCTGGGCCGGGCCCGGACGGCGGCCGAACTGGCCGCGCTGCTGGGCGAGCGCGATATCGGCGGCTTCGGCGAGGCCGACATGGCCCTGCGCCTGGCGCGGCTGCGCCGGGCCGGGCCGCGATCCGGCGGCCTGCTGGCGCAGGTTTCGAAGACGGCTGACCGCCTGGCCGACGGGCGCGGCGACGACAAGAGCGCGACCACGGGCATCGGCGCCCTGCTTGCCACCGCCTGGCCCGACCGCGTCGGCCAGGCCCGCGGCGGGCAGCGGGGCCGATTCCTGCTCGCCAACGGCCGCGGTGCTTTCGTCGACGCCGCTGATCCGCTGGCCGGCAACGAATTCATCGTTGCCTGCGATCTCGACGGTCAGGCGCGCGAGGCGCGGGTCTACCTGGCCGCGGCGCTCAGTCGAGATGAACTTGAAACGGTGCTCGCACACCGCATCCGGGAGCACGAGAGAGCCGACTGGGACGAGCGCCGCGGCACCGTCGTCGCCCGGCGCGAACGACGCCTGGGTGCGCTGGTGCTGGAATCGACCGAGCTTGACCGCCCCGGACCCGAAGCACTGCAGGCCGGGCTGCTCGACGCGGTTCGGCGCAAGGGCCTCGAGGCGCTGCCCTGGACGCCAGCCGCCCGGCAATTGCAGGCCCGCGTTGCCCTGCTGCACTCGCTGTGGCCCGACGACTGGCCGGCGCTCGACGACGACACGCTGACGGCAACGCTCGACGACTGGCTGGCACCCTGGCTGGCGGGCATGAGCCACTGGCGCGACCTGGCGTCCCTCGACCTGGTCGCGGCGCTGTCGAACCGGCTTGGCCACGAACGCTCACGCGAGCTGAAGACACTGGCACCCACCCGTTTCGACCTGCCCACCGGGCAACGCGCCCGGCTGGACTACTGCACGGAGAATCCACCGGTGCTGCGCATCAAGCTGCAGGCCATGTTCGGCTGCCGCCGCACCCCCGCCGTGGCCCGCGGTCGGGTGCCGATCCAGCTCCACCTGCTCTCGCCGGCCGGGCGGCCGCTCGCGGTCACCGCCGATCTGGCAAGCTTCTGGGACAACGCCTACCCGCAGGTGCGCAAGGACATGCGCGGGCGCTATCCCAAGCACGACTGGCCCGAAAAGCCCTGAGCTCGGGCAGCAGGCGATTCAGCCGCCGCTCAGGGCAGCGCGGTACAATGCCGCTCCATAACCACGCAGACTGGCATGACTGCCTGGCCGATTGCGTTATTTCACTACATGTCGATTAAAAATGCCGGGCCCGACCCGGATCCCCCAACAACGAGGAGTGACACATGATTGCACGCACGCTTACCGCCGCCCTGGCGCTTGGACTGATCACCGCCGCCGTGGCGGAAACGCCCGACATCGAGCCTGGCCTGTGGAAATACGACAACCACATGACCTTCTCCGGCGACATGCCGATTCCCGATCAGAACCAGTCCAGCGAAGAATGCATCACGGCTGAAGACATTGCCGAAGGCGACGCTTTTCTGGACGATGTCGATGAATGCGACGTTACCCACAAGGACGTGCGCAGCGACGGCATGGACTACTCGATGACCTGCGCCCAGCCCGACGGCACGCAAATGACCATGGACGCCGAGATGCAGTTCAACGGCACCACCGCCAGCGGCACCGTCCAGGGCAATATGGAAACCCCGATGGGCGCCATGCAGATGACCATCAACATGTCCGGCGAACGCATCGGCGACTGCGAAAGCGAATAAACCGCTACCGCCGAAGCATCGAACTCAGAGCCGGGCACCGCCCGGCTTTTTTGATTCCATGCGGCGGCTGCGAGGGTAAAGAACAGCAGCAAACCCTCAGAAGCCTGCCGGCTTTGGTCAGCGCCGTATCGCGATCTGGAGATCGCTCCTGCAACGGCGGGCGCCAAGGCCCTGCCGGGTGGCGCGCAGGGCGCGGGGGATCAATCACCAAGCGCAAGCCACCGGCTTCGACCAGCACCATATCGCGATCTGGAGGTCGCTCCTGCAACGGCGGGCGCCAGCGCCCTGCCGGTGGCGCGAACCGGACGAAAAGACATCACCGTCTCGAAACCACCCCTACGGCAACTGCGTCGCCAATGCCCCCACGTGCACACCGGGATTGAAGTAGCGCATCTCGATGCCGCTGGCGTCAAAGCGCTCGGCGCTGACCGGCTCGATGGGCCCGCCCTTGCGCGCCTGGGTCACGGACCACCAGCCCGAGGGATAGCACGGCTGCGGAAACCCCAGCGTCCGGATGGTGGAAAACCCGGCCTGGTCCATGTTGGATCGAATACCGGCGATGAGCTTCTGATGCAGCAGCGGCGACTCGCTTTGCTGCACAAACAAGCCGCCCTCGGCCAGAACCCGATAACAGTCGGCAACGAATTCCGGGCCGAACAGGCCCTCGGCCGGGCCGATGGGATCGGTCGAGTCGACGATGATCACATCCAGGCTGTCGGGCGCGAGATTTTTCACGTGCGCCAGGCCGTCCTCGAAGATCAGTTCGGCGCGCGAATCTTCGTTGCGCTCACAGAGTTCGGGAAAGTGCTTTTCTGAAAGGCGGGTGACCTGCTCGTCGATCTCGACCTGGGTACAGGCTTCCACGGTGCTGTGCGCCAGCACCTCGCGCAGGGTGCCACAGTCGCCGCCACCGATGATGAGCACGCGCTTCGGGTCCGGGTGCGAGAACAGCGCGGGGTGCGCCATCATTTCGTGATAGAGAAAATTGTCGCGCGCGGTCAGCATGACGAAGCCGTCGATCACCATCAGATTGCCCCAGTGAGTAGTGCGGTAGATGTCGATGGTCTGGTAGTCGGTGACCTCGCGCGCGATATGTCCCTCGATGGCCCAGGACTCGGCGCTGCCGGCCTCGGAGCACAGCTCGGTGAACCACTTGCGGTCAGTGGGAAGCGTCATGTATCGATCAGGATGATGACCAGCCCGCATGGTAACCCGCTGCCGAGCCTTTCAAAACCGAAAACGCCAGGGAAAACACGGAAAGAAGGCCTTTCGACCGTACTCCTGAGGTTCATTTTCCGTGTGCTTGCGTGTTTCCGGTGGTTTCATCTGCGCACGTCCGCCATCAGGATCGTCCATTACAATCACCACCATGACCGACGACACCATTGCCCGCGCCCGCCGACGCTACGCTATCGAGCGCTGGTCGGAGGGCTACTTCGGCATCGACCCGCGTGGCCGGCTGCTGGCCCGCCCCGACCGCGAGCGCGATCTGGTTCTCGACGCGGTTGTGGCACAGGCCCGTGAGCAGGGACTGCGCCTGCCCATGCTGCTGCGCTTTCCCGATATCCTGCACGCGCGCGCCGGACAGTTGCGCCAGGCCTTCCAGGCCGCGATCGACGAACACGGCTACAGCGGCAACTACCACCCGGTCTACCCGATCAAGGTCAACCAGCAGGCCAGCGTGGTGCAAACGCTCACCCGGGTCGAGGCCATGGGTCTGGAAGTGGGCAGCAAGCCCGAGCTGATCACCGCGCTGGCGGTCAGCCGCCCCGGGCGTCTGATCATCTGCAACGGCTACAAGGACGCCGCCTACATCCGCCTGGCGCTGAGCGCCACCAGGCTGGGGCTCAAGCCGATCATCGTGATCGAAAAGCTCGGCGAGTGGCCGCTGATCCGCCGCGAGGCCGAGCGCCTGGGCATCACGCCCGAGCTCGGCGTGCGCCTGCGCCTGTCGTCGCTGGGCTCGGGCAACTGGCAGAACACCGGCGGCGAGCGCGCCAAGTTCGGCCTGGCCGCCAGCCAGCTGCTGGCCTTGACTGAATCGCTGCGCGCAGGCGGCTGCCTGCACTGGTTCAGCCTGCTGCACTTCCACATGGGCTCGCAGATCTCCAACCTGCGCGATATCCAGCGCGGCGTGCGCGAGGCCGGGCGCTACTTCGTCGAGCTGGCGCACGCCGGCGTCGATATCCGCCGCCTCGACATCGGCGGCGGCCTGGGCGTGGACTACGAAGGCGGTGGCACGCGCAGCTTCTGCTCGATGAATTATTCCGTGGGCCAATACGCCCAGGCGATTGTTGCAGGCTTCGCCGAGCTGTGCCGCGCCCACGGGCTGACCATGCCGGATCTGGTTTCGGAGTCCGGCCGTGCGCTGACCGCGCATCATGCCGTTCTGATCACCAACGTTACCGCGACTGAAACCCCGCCGCGCGCGCTCGGCAGCGGCGCAGAGGGCGACCCGCCGGTCATCCGCGCCCTGGCCGAGGTGCTGGCACAAGCCAACGAGCGCGAGCCTGAGGAAAGCTTTCTGGAGGCCGAGCATCTGCTCGAGGAAGGCCGCAACCTGTTTCTTCATGGCGACCTCGGGCTGCCCGATCGCGCCCGGCTGGAGCCGCTCCACAATGCCATTCTCGAGCGCGTCGCCAGCCGGCTTGATTCCGAGCACCGCCGCCACCGTGAGCTGGGCGAACGCATCCGCCATCGGCTTTCGGCCAAGTACTTCATCAACCTGTCGATCTTCCAGTCGCTGCCCGATATCTGGGCCATCGACCAGGTCTTTCCGATCGTGCCGCTGAGCCGGCTCGATGAAGAACCCACCGAGCGCGCCGTGCTCGAGGACCTGACTTGTGATTCCGACGGGCGCATCGACCACTACGTCGACCGCGGCCTGCTCGAGCCCACCCTGCCCGTCCACCGCATCAGCTCCGACGAAGTCTATCTGCTCGGCATCTTCCTGGCCGGTGCCTATCAGGAAACCCTGGGCGACATCCACAATCTGTTCGGCGACACCGACAGCATTGATGTGCACCTTGATGGCAGCGGCTTTCGGCTGACCAACGCCCGCGCCGGCGACAGCGCCGAGCGACTGCTGGAGCTGGTCGGATACCAACCCGCCGAGCTGCTGGCGGCCTGCCGCGAGCGCGTGGCCGCCGCCGACCTGGCGCCCGAACAGGCCCGGGCACTGGAGCAGCTGCTGACAGACGGCCTGTCGGCCTACACCTACCTCGAGACCTGATGCGCTCGGGGTTGTTCAGAGCCCGGCCTGTGATCCAACCAGGCAGTCAGTCTTCAGGCTCGACCGGCCGGGTGCTGTCGCGCAGCTGGTTGAAATAGGCCAGCTTCTCCTTCGTCATCACGCCACCCAGCAGCAGCAGGGCGATCAGGTTGGGCGCGGCCATCAGGCCGTTGAAGGTATCGGCAATGTCCCACACCAGCTCCAGGCCGCCAACGGCGCCGACGTAGAGGAACAGCAGAAACAGCAGCCGGTAGGGCAGCACCACCCGGCGGCCGAACAGGTATTGCCAGCTCTGCTCACCGTAGAAATTCCACGTCAGCATGGTGGTGTAGGCAAAGAAAGCGATAGTCAGGATGATGATGTAGCCGCCCGGGCCGGGCAGGCCGGTGGCAAACGCCGTGCTGGTCAGGTCGGCACCGGTTTCGCCGGTTTCGATCGCGCCGGTGACCAGAATCACCAGGGCCGTCATGGTGCACACCACCAGGGTATCGATGAACACCTCCCACACGCCCCAGAAGCCCTGGCGGAAAGGCTGGTTGCGCGCCTGGGCGTGCACGATGGAGGCTGAACCCAGGCCCGCTTCGTTGGAGAAGATGCCGCGGGCGATACCGAAACGTACCGAGGCAGCCACCGTGGCCCCGGCAAACCCGCCGATGGCCGGTGCCGGCTCGAAGGCGTGGCGGACAATCATGGCAAGGGCGGCGGGAATCTCGCCGACATGGATGGCCAGAATACCGAGCGCGCCGGCCAGGTAGGCGACGGCCATGATGGGCACGATCTTCTCGGCGGTGACCGCAATGCGGCGAATGCCGCCGAGGGTGACTGCACCGACCAGCACCACCAGAATGGCGCCGCTGAGCCAGGCCGGTATTTGAAACCCGGTATCGAGCGACTGCGCCACGGTGTTGGACTGCACCATGTTGCCGATGCCGAAGGCGGCGACGCCGGCAAAGAAAGCGTAGAGCATGCCCAACCACTTCCAGTGCGTGCCCAGGCCTTTTTCGATGTACCAGAACACGCCGCCGGAGACGTGGCCGTCGGCGTCGACATGACGATACTTCACGCCCAGGGTGGCCTCGGCCATCTTGGTCGCCATGCCGAAAAGCGAGACCACCCACATCCAGAAGATGGCGCCCGGTCCGCCCAGGGCAATGGCCGTGGCCACGCCGGCGATGTTGCCCACGCCGATGGTGGCCGCCATGGCCGAGGTGACGGCCTGAAACGGCGTGATGGCGCCATCGTCAGTGTCCGTCTCGCGCCGAAAGACGCGCCCGAAACTGTGCTTCCAGGCATGTCCCAGATGACGGAACTGGAAAAAGCCCAGACGCAGGGTCAGATAAACGCCGGTACCCACCAGCAGAACCATGAACGGCGGGCCCCAGACAATCCCGTTGAGCCAGCTGTTGGCGGCAGTGATGAGCTCCAGCATTCAGATTCCCTCTTGGTTTGCTTCAGTCGGGCCAGTGTCGCCCGCGAATACACTAGCCGAAATCACCCGCTTACGGAAACCCCCTGTCCCAGGAGTTCGATGATTTCCGACTGCTGCGCCATGCCGTCGCGGTAGCCCAGCTCGATCAGCTCGCGGCAGAACTCGGCCTCGAACAGCAGATAGCTGGGCAGCCGCCCTTCGCCCCAGGCACCAACCCCGCGCAGCAGCGTGCGAACGCTGGCCGGCACCCGGTGACGGTGGCGCATGGCAATCTCGCGGACGTCTTTCGACGGCTGGATCAACAGGGTCTTGACCTGCCGCAGGCCGGTTTTCGCGCGCTGCTCTGTCGGCATCAGCTCGAGCGTGCGATTGATACGCTCGAGGCGGGCCAGATCGTTGGTCAGATAGTCCATGAAAATGGCATCGAGCAGATAGCCGCCGACCTCGCCCAGCGTGGGGTAGGCAACGTGCGCGGTGGGTTCCGGGTCGGGGCGTACGTCGCGGGTGCCGATGATGAGCATGCGATCGGCGCCCATCCGGATGGGCGGGCTCAGCGGCGTGATGTGGCGCATGCCGCCGTCGCCGAAATACTCATGCCCGATACGCGCGGCTGGAAACAGCAGCGGCAGGGCGGCGCTGGCCAGCAGGTGTTGCGCGCCGATGGTTGCCCGACGGCCGATGCGCTTGCCTGCCTGCCAGCCCTCGATGTGCGCGCCGGCCTGAAAGAAGGTCACCGCCCGGCCGGACGAATAGCCCGAGGCGGTCACCAGCAGCGCCTCGAGCACGCCGGCATCAACCGATTGCCGGATGCCCTCGACATCGAGCTCGCGCTCGAGCAGACGGCCCAGTGGCTGGTTGTCGAGCAGCGATCTGGGGTTGGCCACGCCCAGGCCGCCAAGCGTCATCGAGGCCAGCCAGTGCAGACCCCGGCCGAGGATATGCGGCCAGTCGGTGCGATAGATGTGATGGCAGCGGAAGTTGCCCCAGAAGTGCTCCAGACGGCGCGCCCCGTAGGCAAAGTCGCCCGCGTGGCTGGCCATCACGGCCGCATTGATTGCACCCGCCGAGGTACCGGCAATGATCGAGAACGGCGCCGTAGTGCCGGGCAGGAGCTCGGCCACGGCTTGCAGCACGCCCACCTGATAGGCACCGCGCGCGCCGCCCCCGGGCAGCACCAGCGCGGCCCGTTGCACCGAGCTCATCCGCCGCGCAGCACCATGGCCTCGAAGCCGTTTTCGAGCAGGCGCCGGCGCGCGCCGTCGGCGGCCCTGGCGCTGTCGAAAGGACCGGCCCGCACACGATGCCAGGTGACGTCGTCAACGGTAACCGACTGCACGGTCGCATCAAGGCCCAGCAGGGTCACGCGGGCCCTGAGGCTGTCGGCATCTTCGGCCGTGCGAAAGGAGCCGACCTGCAGAACATAAGGTCCCTGCGTGGCCGCTTCGTTGCTGCGTTCGCGCGCGCGCTCGGCAATTTCCTCGCGCGGCACCACGACCTCGCGCTCGGGCAGAACGGTGAAGAAGTCGTACTGGCGGCTGCGCTCGCCGGTGGTTTCTTCGGCAATCGGCGGCTCGTCCCGACCCGAAGGTGCGCGGACATCTTCCGGCGCGTCGCGGCCGGGAAGATAGCCGCCCAGCCACGCCAGAGTGGCCAGCACCAGGCCGCAGACCAGCCCGGCACCAAAGGTGAGCAGCCCGCCGGCCGCGCTCGAGCCGCCTCGTTTGGCCTGACGACGTGTCATCTACATTTCCTTCGGCGCGGACACGCCGATCAGCTTCAGACCGTTACGCAGAACCTGGCCCACCGCCGCCACCAGGTTGAGCCGGGCATTGCGCAGGTCTTCGTCGTCAATCAGAAACGGCGTGGCGTTGTACCAGGAATGAAAGGTCGAGGCCAGCTCGTGCAGGTAGTGCGCCAGCAGGTGGGCCGCCCGCTGCCGGGCCGCCGATTCGATCAGCTCCGGGAAGCGTCCGACCATGCGCAATAGTTCCTGTTCATGGTCGGTCGTCAGGCGCTCGACGGCGACCTCGCCAATGGCCTGATTGTGGCGCAGGCCACGGCTGTCGAGCTCCCGGAACACGCTCATGATGCGAGCGTGAGCGTACTGGATGTAGTAGACGGGGTTATCGTTGGCGCGCGACTTGGCCAGGTCGAGATCGAAGTCCAGATGCTGCTCGTGGGAGCGCATGACGTAGAAATAGCGCGCGGCATCCTTGCCCACTTCCTTGCGCAACTCGCGCAGGGTCACGAAGCTGCCCGAGCGCGTCGACATCTGCACCTTGTCGCCGCCACGATAGAGAATGGCGAACTGAACCAGCTGGAATTCAAGACGGTCGGGCTCTTTGCCCAACCCGGCCGCGGCGGCCTTCAGTCGCGGCACGTAGCCGTGATGGTCCGCGCCGAAGACATAAAGCGATGTGCCGCTGCAGCGATCGAACTTGTCGAGCAGATAGGCGACGTCGGAGGCAAAGTAGGTGCTGCGGCCATTTTCGCGCACCACGACTCGATCCTTGTCGTCACCCAGCTCGGTCGCCTTGAACCACTTCGCGCCGTCCTTTTCGTACAGCCAGCCGCGCTCGTCGAGCTGCTCGAGCGAGCGCGCGAGCGCGCCGCTGGATTCGAGCTCGCGCTCGGAAAACCAGCGCTGAAAATCGACACCGAACTCTGACAGATCATTGCGGATGTCGGCCACAATCGACTCCAGCGCGGCCTGGAAGCAGGCCTGATAGCCGGCATCGCCCAGCAGCTCGCGAGCACGGCCGATGAGCGCATCGGTGTGCTTTTCCGCGTCACCCTCGGGGGCATCCGGCGGCAGGCCCTCGCTGACGGTCATGCCGGCATGCCGCAGTTCGTCGCCATGACTCTGGCGCACCTTGCGCGCCACGTCGTAGATATAGTCGCCGCGATAACCGTTGGCCGGGAACGCGACCTGCTCGCCGCTGAGCTCCAGATAACGCAGCCAGACCGATACCGCCAGAATATCCATCTGCCGGCCGTGATCGTTGACGTAGTACTCGCGGTGGACACGATGACCGGCGGCCTCGAGGATGTTGCCCAGACTGGCGCCGTAAGCCGCGCCGCGACCATGACCGACGTGCAGGGGCCCGGTGGGGTTGGCGCTGACGAACTCGATCAGGATGTCCTCGCGGCTGCCCTCGGCCGCCCGACCGTAGCCGTCGCGCTCGGTGAGGATGTCGCGCAGCACGACCTTGAGATAGTGCGTGCTGGCAAAAAAATTGAGAAAGCCGGGGCCGGCCACCTCGACCCGCGCCACCCGCTTGGACGCCGGCAACCGGACACGCAGCTTTTCGGCCAGCTCGCGCGGTGGCATAGAGGCTTGCCGGGCAAGTACCATGGCGATATTGCAGGCATAGTCACCGTGGCTGCGATCACGGGTATGTTCGATCTCGATGGCGGGATCGATGTCGGCCGCCAGCTGGCCCTCGCGCTTGAGATAGCCGAGCGCCTGGCTGATCAATTCCTCGATATGAACGCGCATGTTTTGCCAAACTGCGGAAACAGCAGGTATTGTAACGATGCGCGGGGGACTTGTGACCGCAAGGTTATCCACAGATCCTGTGGATAACTCTGTGAACAGAATCGGGAAGATGGCGTCCGGAGCCTGCTGCCAGCACAATGTCAGCAGATTGGACAACTTCTCGCCATAACAATAAAGTGAGTAAAATCAACAAGATGTGTTGGAAACAGAGAGTAAAGGGAAACTCAGGGGCGCTAAGGTGCTGTTTCTTGTGCGGCGGCACCATCATGTGTATAAGAGCCGGGGCATGACGCGGTGAGCGCGCCCATTCGAAGCTGGCAGAACATCGAACCACGCCTGGGAGAGCGCGTTCTGGTCGATCCGGCCGCCTGCGTGATCGGGCAGGTCGAGCTGGCCGACGACGCCTCCATCTGGCCCGGGGCGGTGCTGCGCGGTGATGTCAACTTCATACGCGTCGGTGAGCGCAGCAACATTCAGGACGGCGCCATCTGCCATGTGACCCATGACGGGCCGTACACCCCGGGCGGCATACCGCTGATTCTGGGCGCCGACATCACCGTAGGCCACGGCGCCATCCTGCATGCCTGCACCATCGGCAACCGCTGCCTGATCGGCATGGGCGCGCTGGTGCTCGACGGCGCTGAAATCGGCGCTGACGTCATGCTCGCCGCCGGCAGTCTGGTCAGCCCGGGCAAACATCTGGAGTCGGGCTGGCTCTACCGCGGCCAGCCGGCAAGGCCGGTGCGCGAGCTCACCGATCAGGAGCTTGAAATGCTGCGCTATTCGGCCGCGCACTATGTGCGGTTGAAAGATCAATATCTCGGCGAGAGGGACAGGCCATGAGCGATGTGCCCATCATTGCGGCCAACGGCGTCAACATGCCGGCCCTGGGCTTCGGCACCTTTGAACTGGAAGAAGCCGTGGTCGAGGACATTCTGCCGCGTGCCCTGGAGCTGGGATATCGGCATATCGATACCGCGCAGATCTATCGCAACGAGGCGGCGGTCGGCCGCGCGGTCGCGGCCGGCGGCATTGCCCGCGAGGATCTGTTCATTACCACCAAGGTCTGGGTTGATCGCTTTGAACCACAGGCCCTGATTGACTCGGTTCGAGGCAGCCTCGAGCGCCTGCAGACCGATTACGTCGACCTGCTGCTGTTGCACTGGCCGGTGTTTGGCGGCCACGGCATGAATCCCACGCTCGAGGCCCTGATGCGCGCTCGCCGCGACGGCCTGACCCGGCATATCGGGCTGAGCAACTTCACCATCGACCAGACCGAACAAGCCGCCGCCTTCTGCGGCGAGGGCATACTGGCGACCAACCAGGTCGAGTATCACGTCTATCTCGGCCAGGACAAGCTGCGCCGCGTGCTGGCGCACAACAATCTGCTGCTGACGGCCTACATGCCGCTGGCCAAGGCACGCACGGTCAACGACCCGGTGCTGTGGGATATCGGCGAGCAGTACGGCAAGACCGCCGCTCAGGTCGCGCTTCGCTGGCTGGTCGAGCAGGATCGCGTCGCCGCCATCCCGTCGACCTCGAACCCGCACCACGCCGCCGCCAACATCGATATTTTCGACTTTCAGCTCGACACCGACGACCGCCAGCGGATCGCCGGGCTCGAAAAGAAACGCCGGCTCTGCAAGCCCGACGACCTGTCGCCCGAGTGGGACGACTGAACGCGGGCCGGGCCAGCGACACTCAGGGCCGCTCCTGCCCCGTGTTGTCGGCGCGGCCGGCGCTGGTGTTGCCTTCCATGAATGCGGCAATGAAGTCCATGGGCAGCGGGAACACCACGGTGGTGTTCTGTTCGGCGCCGATTTCGGTCAGGGTCTGCATGTAGCGCAGCTGCATCGCGCCCGACGACTCGGCCAGCTTGACGGCGGCCTCGACCAGCTTTTCGGAAGCCTGCTGTTCACCCTGGGCGTGAATCACCTTGGCACGTCGCTGGCGCTCGGCCTCGGCCTGCTTGGCAATCGCACGGATCATGGATTCATCCAGGTCGACGTGCTTGATCTCGACGTTCGAGACCTTGATGCCCCAGCCGTCGGTCTGGCGATCGAGAATGGCCTGGATGTCGGCGTTGAGCTTGTCGCGCTCGGCCAACATCTCGTCGAGCTCGTGCTTGCCCAGCACAGATCGCAGGGTGGTCTGGGCCAGCTGACTGGTGGCGTCCTTGAAGTGCTCGACGTTGATGATCGCCTTTTCCGGATCGATGACCCGATAGTAGATCACCGCGTTGACCTTGACCGACACGTTGTCGAACGAAATCACGTCCTGCGTGGGCACGTCCAGGACCACGGTGCGCAGATCCACGCGCACGATCTGCTGGATGACGGGAATGACGATGATCAGTCCCGGGCCCTTGACCAGCTGGAACCGCCCGAGCGTGAAAATGACGCCGCGCTCGTACTCGCGCAGGATCTTGATGGTATTGGCAATCAGAAGAACCAGCAGAACCAGGCCGGTGCCCAGAAAAGTCAGGTAATCGAGATTCATGATGTTCCTCCTCGGGAAGATGACGCGTGCGGGCGAACCTTGAGCACCAGGCCGTCGACTTCGACGACCTCGACGGTTTGCCCCCGCGCGATCGAATGGTCAGAAGCGGCGCTCCAGTCTTCTCCCTGCAGATGGACGCGACCGCGCCCGTCGCTGAAATCGCTGATCGCCTCCGCGGGCCGGCCGGCGAGCGTTTCACGACCGATGACTCGCGGCTGACGGAAGGACTTGGCCGCCAGATAGACGATGATCAGAAAAACCAGCGCCGAGACCAGGCCCATTGCCGCGATCAGGCCGGTGTTGATTCCCATGCCGGGCACCTCGGTATCCATCAGAATGATCGAGCCAACCACCACGGCAATCACCCCGCCGATACCGAGAATGCCGATCGAGGGCACGAACAGCTCCACGGTAATCAGGGCAAAGCCCAGCAGCATCAGCGCCAGACCAACGTAGTTGACCGGCAGAATCTGGAAAGCGTAGAGCGCCAAAAGCAGGCAGATGCCGCCAATCACGCCCGGCACCAGCGCGCCGGGGTTGTAACCTTCCAGCAGCAGGCCGTAGATGCCGACCATCATCAGGATGTAAGCCAGCGTGGGGTTGGTGAGCACGCTCAGAAAACGATTGCGCCAGTCCGGCTCGCGCTCCACGAGCTCGGCGTCGGCGGTATTCAGGGTCACGCTGCCGGCGGCCAGCTCGATCTCGCGGCCGTGAACCTGTTCAAGCAAATCGGGAATCGAGTCGGCCATGAGATCGATCACGTTCAGCTCCAGGGCCCGGCTCGATGTCAGACTGACTGACTCGCGCACCGCCCGCTCGGCCCAGTCGGCGTTGCGGCCGTGGCGCTCGGCCAGGCCGCGAATATAGGCAACGGCATCTTCGATCGCCTTGCGCATCGACGCATCGCCCGAAGGCTGGCGGCTTTCACCTTCGCTTTCGGCTGCTTCGGATACACCGTCGCTGCCGCCCTGCCCGTCGCCTTTGTCGGTATCGTCGCCGCCCCCACTTTCCGCATTGCCGCTATCCGACTCATCACTCGTGAGCAGATCCTTCAGGCTGTCGGCCGCCCCGCCCGGCTGGTCTTCATCTTCGGAACCACCGCCACCGCCACCGATCTGCACCGGGGTGGCGGCCCCGAGATTGGTCGAGCCGGCCATTGCCGCAATGTGGCTGGCATACAGGATATAGGTGCCGGCGCTGGCGGCACGCGCACCCGGCGGGCCCACCCAGCCGGCCACCGGCACCTGGGCGTTGAGAATCCTGGTGATGATGTCGCGCATCGAGGCGTCCAGCCCGCCCGGCGTGTCGAGGCGGAGAACCACCAGCGCCGCGCCTTTGGATTCGGCCGCTTCGATGCCGCGCACGACATAGTCCCGGGTTGCCGGTCCGATGGCGCCATCGACGTCAAGCACGTATACCAGCGGCGCGTTCCCGGCGGCTTCGGGGGCCGACGGGCTCTGAGCCACGGCCACCAGGGCCAGCATCAGCATGGCGAAGACCGTCAGCCAGCGACCGCGAGCGAGGGAGTGCTTCCATCCGTCTCTGTTGAGGTTCATCGACTCCTACATTAGAGCTTCAAAGAGGCGTTGGCAAACGCAGGTACTTTGAATCAAGGCGCCCGCGCCCCCAACATCACTGATGTGAAAGCACAATGCCCGGCCTTGAACGCAAGGCCCCAACCAGGAGCAGAATGATGAACGAAGACAGCATGCGCGAGCAGCTGACCATGGACGGCGAGTCGCTCTATCTCGAAGAGAACTTCAGCGACCGGCGGGTGGGCTCGATTCAGCGCCTTACGCCGGTCACGGCAAACGGCGACAAGGACGATTCCAGAGCCGTGCGCTACGTCGGACAAACTCAGGTCATGAGCCCCGCCGGCGCCCTGCCGATCACCTTCGAGCTGGAGGTCGACTCACTCGCCGAAGCGGTCAAGCAGTTCCCTGAGGCGGCCGAAAAGGCCGTAGAAGACACCATTGCCGAGCTCAAGCGCCTGCAGCAGGAACAGCAGTCGTCAATCATGGTGCCCGGCCAGGGTGGCGGTCAGGGCGGGCCCGGCGGCATTCAACTCTAAACCGCAAACCAAGGCTCCGGCAGCCGTCCGCCTTCCCTGAACGCAAAAGCCCGGCAAACAGCCGGGCTTTTGCGTATCAGGATGCCGGTCAGGACATCTATGGCGCTGTCTCAAAGCGATCATCGAAGATCAGGTCCGGCGCCTCGCCGGTCACTTCCAGATCGATGGTCACTTCCAGATACGGCGTAGCCTCATCGTTGGTCTGGAAGCAGACCGTTTCTTGATAAACGCCCGGCAGAATCTGGCCGGCATCGACTTCGAAGGCAACCGTTGTTGCGCCGCCCTCGGGAGCGACCACGCCGGCAGCCGGATCAACGTCGAGCCAGTCCAGCGTATCGGCGGGCGTGCACTGTACCGGCAGATCCTGGTCTTGCGCGCCCGAAAGCTCGAACTCCAGCTCACCCAGCCCACTGTTGCCGATGACCACGTCCTTCGAGTCGGTCTGGCCATACTCCAGCTGGAAGTCCAGGGCCCCAGGTGCAACCGAGGCCGCGGGCAGGTTAACTACATTGAGCGCAACGGGCAGAAGGATGAACGGCTGCTCCGGATCATTGGTGGTGACGCACAGCGCGGATTCATAGCTGCCTTCCTGCATGCCGTTCGAGTAGAAGCTCACGCTGACGGTTTCGGATTGCCCCGGAGTCAGCGTGCCGCTGGTCGGGCTGAAGTCGATCCACGGGTTGTAGCCACCGCCGGAGCAGTCAACCGAGCCATACAGCTCGAACGAGCGGCCGGGCGAGGACTGCTCCCAGCTGCTCATGCCGCCGAGCATTCCGGTGACGCGGCCGTCGCCGCGTATGCCGTTGAACCAGGCGTAAAGGTAGGCTGGTTGCTGGCTGAAAGTCTGCAGGCTCGGGAAGGCGACCAGCCAGTATTTACCTGCTGCCAGGTCCAGCGTTGGCGCAGCCGCCGCATCGAGATCCAGGTTCATCGCCTCATCGCTGATATCCACACCGGCAGCACCCGGCGCGGCCGAGAACGTCCACAGGGCATCACCAGGCGACAGGTCCGGGTGGCCGGCCGGCACGCCATTGGCATCTGCATACACCGCCCAGGTCAGTTCAGTTGCCTGGCTCAGGCTGCCGCCCAGGAAGAAGCCGTCAACCCTGATTTCCTTGATTTCGCTCTGAGTATGGATCAGGAAATAGTCGCTCTGGTAGTAGCCCACGTTGGCCGGATCGACGTAGTTGTTGATGCTGCCGCTGGATCCGGCTCGGGCGTTGCCCCAGAGCTTGCCGTTGGCAGTGGCGGTGAGCTGCGAATCAAACTGGGTGGCTGACCACTCCAGAGCCAGTTCGCCTGCGTTATGTACCGAGAACTGCTCTTGCGTGATTTCATCACGCTCCTGCGTGACCACGATGCTGTCTTTACTCAGGCGTGCAATCGGGGCCGGATCTTGAGGAACCAGCGCATAGGCAAGCCGGGCGTCGCTGACGCCGACCGTCGTGCCCGACTCCTGGATGGCAATTTCGCCAAACGTCCATTCGCCCCCGGTCGCTGCACTGACGTCGAATTCGAATTCGATAGTCTGCGTGCCGCCGGCTGGAAGGGTGAATGAACTCGGCGTCGCAGTGAGCGCAACTCCCGTACCAGTCGTGGCGCTGATCTGATAATCAACCGGATCCGTAGCGACGCTCCTGATGGTGCGCTCGAAGGTGCAGGTATCAGCGCAACGCCAGTCCTGAATGCTCGGCTGGTTCAGCGTTGCCGGGTCACCACCATCGTCCGGATTGGCGGCAAGGTAATTGGCCTTCGTTTCATCCATCACGAAACCGACTTTCGCAGCGCCGGCCAGATCGATCCGGCCGGAGCCGCGATCAAACCCGTCGGCCGCCGTGGAGCCGTCCTCCTTGAGCATGTCCGGATCAGCCGTCAGCGCCAGGGCAGACTTGACCTCTGCCGGAGTCAGATCCGGGCGGTCGGCGAGAACCAGGGCCGCTGCGCCGGCGGCATGGGGAGAGGCCATCGACGTGCCGCTGATTGCCCGGTAGCTGCCGTCAAACCAGGCCGCGAGGATGCTGGTACCCGGCGCGGCGAAATCAGGCTTGAGCAGGTTGTGCTGGCTGGGGCCGCGGGAACTGCCGCTTGCCAGGACATCGGCATAGGCTGAGTCCACAATCCGCGAAACCGCCGCCTCGACGGTCACCTGGGCGCTTCCGCCGGCGAGGGTGGCAATCATCGCGGCGCCATCGGCGTCGGTGACCATGACCGCGGAAATGCTCGTGCTCTCGAGGCCGCCCATGACGATGGGCGGGCCGCCGGCATTGTTATAGACAATGACGAACTCGGCTCCGGCATCAGCCGCGTTGTCGACTTTCGCGGCAAAGGCGCAGTCGCCACGCTCGATCAGGGCAGCCTTACCGTCAAACGCCGCGGCGGGAAAAGCGGCGCAGCCATTGGTGTTGGCGCCGCCGCTCACATCGCCGGCCCACACCAGGTCGCCAACGTAGTCAGCCGTCTGTTCAGGCCCGGAGCCCGGCACGCCGCCAACGCCCGTCGGCCCGCCTGCCAACGATACGCTTTGAGCGAAGATGCGGTCATGCGTCGAATTGGCAACCGAAGCATTCCACGGGCCGGTCTTGGCAACGGTGGATGCCCCCGGGCCGCTGTTACCCGCCGAGGCAGCAACGAAGATTCCGGCATCGGCGGCATCGAGGAAGGCCAGATCGACCATGTCGTTCCAGGGATCGTCCGATCCCGAGATCGAGTAATTGAGAATATCCACGCCGTCTTCAACTGCCTGCGCCACGGCAGCGACCGCCGAAGTGGTCGGGCAGCCGGGACTGCAGATCTTGTAGTTGATCAGGTTGGCCCGGGGCGCGACGCCGCTGATGTCGACCGACAGCCCGGCATAGTCGGCCACCACCGGGTTACCGGCAGCGGTGGAGGCCACGTGAGAGCCGTGGCCGTCCTGGTCTTGCGGGTCAGTGTCTGTCGTATGGAAACTGTAGGCGCCAATCAGCTTGGCATTGCACAGCTCGGGCGTGTCGACACAGACGCCAAAGTACTGTCCGAGCGGATTGGTGTGCGTAAAACCATCACCATCGTCCTCGGCAAACGAGGCGTGATCGTGGTCGAGGCCGCTGTCAATGATGCCGACGACCACACCTTCACCGTAATTTGCGCCGCCCGTAAGCGTCTGGCCATTCCAGAAAGCGGGGGCCTGAATCAGTTCCGGCCCGGCATCGGTGTCCATGGTAGCGATCTTTTCGATTTCGACCTGCTGCACGAACTCCAGCCCGGCAACCACGCGAGCCTCGTCTGCGGTCAGCGGCACCACAACGGCGTTGAGCACGGTGCGGAAATCGTAGCGTGAATCCAGATCACGCCCCAGCACCCGGCTCAGCCGCCCGAGATACTCGCGGTGTCGCTGCGCAAGAAAGCTCTCGTATTTCTGCACCGCGGAGCTGTGGCCGGCAATGCTCTGGCCAGTGACGCTCGGGCTGGTGGCGGGAAGATTTTCCAGGCCACCCCGGTAGCTGGCAACCGACGCTTCGGGAAAGCGGATAAAGAAGTTGGCTCGACCATCAGCGTCAGGCTGAGCTGCCTGCAGCCCGAAAGACGGTCGTGCCTCGCCGCTGTCGTGGACCTCGGAAAACACTGTCTGGCTGCCATCGGCAGCTGCTTGCCCGTCGGAATCACCGGCCCAGGCAGCTACGGAAAGGAACGCCGCCGAAACAATGGCGGCAAGCGCGCAAGCGCGGCTCGGATAGATGCGTTGCATTGAAGTCAATCCTCTCGGAAGGTCAGGCAGGCCCCAGGCTCACCGTGAAGCAGTGCATTGCCTGCCCCCATTCCCAAGCCTGACGGCTCGAGCTTCAAGGCAACCCCAAGTTAAAAAAATAGCGCTTGACCACGATCAAGTCAAGCACTTTTGCCCGGATAACGTGAACCAGCGCGGCAAAAGTGGACCCGTTTTAGACACGCCACCACCCTGCCATCAAAAAGCCCGGCCGGTGGCCGGGCTTTTCTCGATGCCGCTCCAGAGAACGTCGTCTATTGCTCGAAGCGATCCCTGAAGATCTCGCCGATATCACCAACCTCGAGCGAATACGGCACGATGATCTGCGGCTGCTGCGGATCGTCGGTATTGACGCACAGCAGGGCTTCATAGGTGCCGTTCGAAAGGCCGGCGGCGTCGGCGGTGACGTCGACATCCGAGCTGCCGCCCGCCGGCGTGGTGCCGGAGGTCGACGCCAGGCTCAGCCAGGGCACGTCGCTCGGCGACGCACAGCCGCCGGCCGGCATCTGCGGGCGGATGAACAGGGCCCGGTAGTCCGGGAACATCGACGCGTCGGAAAGCACCGTCCACGCGCCGCCGTCGGTCTGGAAGTAGCCGGTCTGCTGAGCCGTCCCGGGACTCTCATCGGAGGCAATGAAGATACCCGGGTCGACCGGCGCGTAGCGCACGCCGATATAGACCCCGCCGGACTGGATGGCCAGGTCGAGGCTGCTCAGATCGGCCGTGAACCACGGCACGGTGGTGGGCAGGCCGCCGCCGGGGATGCCGGTGGCCGTGGCCGTGATCGCACCCAGCTCGGTGCCCGGCGCGCCGCCGGTGCCGTCGTCGGCAAAGACGACCAGCTCGAAGGTCAGATCGACGTCGTTGGGATCGGTGGTGATAAAGGAAATGCACACCTCGCCCAGGCTGGCCGGATAGGCGGCCGGCTCGAAGTATTCGACCATAGCAACCTCGTTGACGTTGGCCGCGTTACCCGAGTAGCCGTTCTCGATCGAACCATCGTCGTGGATGACCAGATCGGGGGCGCTGTCGCAGTCGATCGCGGTGATGCGCTGGTACCCTTCGATGCTCGGCAGGGTTCCGCCGTAGCTGGATCGCATGTCGCTCGCATCGGCAGGATTGCCCATGGCCACACCCGGCCCGGCGTTGCCGGCGACGCCGCCGACGAAGGTCATCGACTCAGCCTCTTCCAGCGTCCAGGTCAGATCGGCGGCGCCGTCGTTGGCGATGGTCAGCGTCTGGGTGGCCGTCTGGCCCGGATCGAGCACCTCGATCATCGGTGATGGCGTTGCGGTGGCACAGGCAGCATCCAGCTCCAGCGAGAAATTCGCGGTCGTGGTTTCACCTGCAGTGATGACCAGGCCGGTCTGGGCGCCGTCGAGATGACCGGCGGCGCTGGCGGTTGCATCAACCGGCGATTCGGCACTGTCAAACACCAGCGTGTAGTCACCGTTGGCGTCGGTGGTGGCCGTGAAGGTGCCGTTCTGACCGACCACTTCAACGGTAGCGCCTTCGGCCGGCTGCGGGTCGTTCGAGCAGTAGCCCAGGCTCTCCACGTTGCCGGTGAGCGTGCCGTAGCTGGCCGGGGCCTCGACGGTCAGCGTGACCGGCACCCCGATGATCGACCTGCGCGAGTCGTCGGTGAGTACGCACACTTCAGCCTCGTAGGTGTCCGGCAGCAGCCCGGTGGTATCGACGGTGACGTCGATATCGGAGCTGTTGCCCGGCGCGGTCATGCCCGAGGCCGGGCTGACGCTCAGCCACGGCACATCGCTCGGATTGACGCAGCTGGTGGCCGGCGGCATCTGCGGGCGAATGAACAGGGCCGAGTAGTCTCCGTAGGCGGAAACCAGGTCTTCCCAGCCGTCTCCGACATCCCAGAAGCCGGTCTGTGCAGCCGAGCTTTCGTCAGAAGCGATGAACGTATCACCCGGCTGGCCCGGATCGAAGCGCACGCCGATATAGACACCGCCGGAGTCGATCGTCAGGTCCAGGCTGCTCAGGTCGACCGTGAACCACGGCGTGGTTGACGGCAGGCCGCCACCGGGAACGCCTTCCGCCGTGGCACTGATGGCACCCAGCTCGGTTCCGGGGGTGCCGCCAGTTCCGTCGTCGTCATACACGATCAGGTCGAAGTCCTGGTCCACGACGCCCGTGTTCGTGCTGATGAAGCTTACACAGACCTCGCCGAGCATGGCCGGATGAATGCCGGGTTCGAAGTATTCGACAAAGCTGACGACATCTACGTTGGTGGCGTTGGCCGAGTAGCCGTTGTCGATACTGCCGCTGTCGTGGATGACCAGGAAGTCGGCCGTGTCGCAGTCGATGGCGTTGACGCGGGCAAAACCTTCGATGCTCGGCACGTCCCCGCTGTAGAGCGACTGGAGGTCAACTGCACTGTCGGCATTGAGCGACGCGCCGGAGCCCGGCACATAGCTGCCGCCGTCACCGGCGGTCACGTTGGTGCCCGGCGCCTCGTCGGTGGTCCAGTTCAGGTCAACCGCGCCGGTGTTCGACAGGCTGATCGTCTGGGTGCTGGTCTCGCCGGGCAGATGGGTCGCCGTCAGGCTCGCCGGCGTGACGTCGGGGCAGGCGGACTCCAGGCGCAGGTCGATATCCTGCGTGGTGGTGCTGCCGCTCGACAGCGCCACACCCGAGATCGTCCTGGCGACGTGATCGGGGGCGGTCACGGTAATGGCCAAAGGCGATTCGGCCAGGTCGAGCCACTCTTCGTAGTAGCCGTTGGCGTCGGTGGTCAGAGTGTAGCTGTTGTTCTGACCGATCAGCTCGACGGTGGCGCCGGCCAGGGGCTGCGACTCGCTGTCGCAGTATCCCAAGCTGGTGATGGTGCCTTCGATCTGCGCTTGATTGGCGGCCGGCAGCACGTTCATCTGCACCGGCACGGTGATGTCACCGTACGGGCCGTCGTTTTCGACCAGCAGCGCCGCAGTGTAAGTGCCCGGCTCGGTAATCGAGGGTGCACCGGCGTCGAAGGTGACGGTGCTGTTGAGCGTGTCGTACTGCAGCTGAATCGGTCCGTTGGCAAAGGTGCCGGTATCCGGGCTGACGCTCAGCCAGTCGGCAATGCCGGTGATCTCCACCTGGTCGACGTGGGCGTGGTAGCCCCAGTCGCTGAGGTAGCGGAAGCGGATCTGCGCGGTCTGGCCGGCATGGGCACTGAGCGAAACGCTTTGGGCCGCACCCGGACCATCCGGACTGACATCGCTGGTCCAGCTCTGCAGAGTGGTCCAGCTGTTGCCGCCGTCGGTGGTGATATCAACGTCGAACTGGTCTGTCTGGAAGGTCTTGAACGACAGCATGAAGTTCAGATCGCTGCTGGCGTCCACCGGGAACTCCGGCGAGACCAGGGCGACGTCCATGTAGGCAAAGATTCCGCAGGTGCCTGCTTCGGCAGCGGCCGCAAAGCCGTCGCCGCCGGCATGGTTGGGCGTGCCGTACTCGTCGTTGCGCATCCACTGACAGTCGCTGGCAGCAAGCTCCTCCAGGCTCCAGCCCGCGGGCGGGAAGGAGGTTTCGAAGTCCTCTCCGATACCGGCGACCGGAATGACGTTGACGTCGACCAGCGCAGAGCCGTCGTTGACCAGGATCAGCGCCTTGTCCGCGGTCTGGCCAAATTCAACGTCGGCCGACAGGGACTCCGGCAGGACGCTGAGGCGGCCGGCGCCGAGTTCGAAGTCGGCGCGGCGGGCCTGGCCGTCGACAAAGGTGTCGGACAGCGTGTCATCGCTGTAGCCATCGGCGCTGGCAATGACATCCTGTGCGCCGGCAGGCACAAACAGGTAGTAGGTTCCATCACCCAGATCCGGGTTGGGGCCCGTG
Source organism: Wenzhouxiangella sp. YN1 (assembly GCF_056324145.1). Classification (NCBI taxonomy): domain Bacteria; kingdom Pseudomonadati; phylum Pseudomonadota; class Gammaproteobacteria; order Chromatiales; family Wenzhouxiangellaceae; genus Wenzhouxiangella; species Wenzhouxiangella sp. YN1. The sequence goes on along the minus strand of NZ_JBJNIO010000125.1, from coordinate 90,651 downwards.
GTGGCCTCGAAGCCGGTGCCGTCAGCCGCAACCGTCGCGCCGTTGAGCGGCTGGCTGGTGTTGGCGTCGGTCACCACGCCGGTCAGCAGTTCGCCGGCCGCGGGTGAGCAGGTGGTGAATTCACGGATGACGACATCGTCAACCTGCCACCACCATGAATAGCTGCCGGTATAGACGAAGCGGACCTGGACGCTGGACTGGCCAGCGTAGTCAAACAGACTGACCGTGGCGGTTTTCGGGCCGCGATCGCTGGCGCTGACGGTCCACTCGGTCGTCCAGGTGCTGCCGCCGTCGGTGCTGACGTCGACCGCGGCCGAACTGGAGCCGATATGACGGTAGTCGGACGCAAACTCGAGCTCGGCGTTGGCGGCAGTGCTCAGGTCGAAGGTGGGCGTGACCAGCTCGGTGTTCTGGCCGCTGCCCGAGCCGTAGTTATCGGAATCGACCATGGCGAAGCGGCCCGCGCCGCCGGTCAGGTTGCCGCGGCTGCCGGGGTCGTCGAAGACCCACTCCTGACCGTTGCCAATGTTGTCAACCACGCTCCAGCCGGCCGGCAGCGTAGTGGTGTCGAAGCTTTCACTGAGCAGCGTGGAGGCCGAGTCATCGTACCCCGGCGCCTCGCAGGCGATCAGGTCGGCATCGAGGGCAAAGTCCTCGGTGGCAGGCGCGGTCAGCGGGCCGACGGAGCGGGTTTCGAATTCGTAGCCGCCCGAAAGTGCGGTCACGGTGAAGTCGAAAGTCATGCCCTCGGGCAGGGTGACCGAGTAACTGCCATCGGCCGGGTCGGTGTAGATCGGGCTGTTCGGATAGCCGGCGATGTCGATCTGGGCGTGCAGCGGCCAGCCGGTATCGCTGTCGGTGACCAGGCCGGCAACTTCGTGGGTCGCGGCCGCAACCATGGACACATTCAGCGTGGTGGTCTGATCATCAGCGATGCTGACACCGGTCTGGTTGACGGCCTGATAGCCGTAGGCGGTGAAGGTGACATCGTAGTCGCCAACTGCCAGGCCGAAGTCGTATTCGCCGCTGGCATTCGTGACGTCCGCGCCATCACCGTCAGGCCCGGTCGCTTCGACCGTGGCGCCCTTGATCGGCAGGCCGCTGGAATCATCGGTCACGGTACCAGCCAGCGTGCCGCGATCACCGGAGGCGGCAATGGCGGCCTGAACGGCGGCAAAGGCGTCGATTTCGCCCCAGCCGGTGGCGTAGTTGGGCACCAGGCCCGGGCCTTCATCGCCGGTGCCGGTGTCGTAGGGAACCGGGTTCGCTGTTTCCATCAGCAGGGTGCCAAGGGTGGCGTAGTCGCCTGCCAGGCTGGGCGCGGCGCTGATCATCAGCGCAATCACGCCGGTTGCCGCCGGGGCAGACATCGAGGTGCCGGAAAAGTTGGTGCTGGTATAGCCGGTATCGCTGCTGGAGTCGACCGACCAGATATCGACACCCGGCGCGATCACGTTGGGCTTCAGGTCGAAATAGCCGCGCGGATCGGGCAGGGTCGGGTCCGTGCCGTCGTTGGGATCGTCGGTCGGGCCCCAGTTGGAATGCGGGGCGTAGAGGCCGTTGTTGTTGCCGCTCGAGCCGATGCCCAGCACCGATCCATAGCGCGCCGGGTTGCCGACGGTGTTGAGCCCCGGCGGCGAGGAGTAGCCGCAGTTGCTGGCGTTGCCGTTGGAGACGACGGGCACCACGCCGGCAGCAATCCAGGCATCGACCGTGCCCTGGTACCAGCCATCCAGGCTTGTGCCACAGTCACCCCAGGAATTGTTGACCACGTGGGCGCGCAGGTTCGGGTCCGGGTTGTCGCCGGCCAGATCGGTCGGCGCGGCCATGAACTGACCACAGGCCAGCAGGTTGGCGCCGGGGCAGCCCGAACTGGTGCAGCCCAGGCAGGAAATCCAGTCGGCTTCGGGGGCCACGCCGATCTGCTCGGTGGTGCCGTTGTCGCCTACTGCAGTACCGGTCACGTGCGAGCCGTGCGGGTGCGGCCACTGCGGCTCGGTTGAGCCGCCGACGTCGAACCAGCTGTAATTGTGGTCGAACGTGCCGCCGCCGAGGTTGCCGCGATACTGGTTGACCAGGGCCTCGTGGGTGTGGCGGGTGCCCGAGTCAATGATGCCGACCACCACGCCCTGGCCGGTGTGGCCCTGGGCCCAGACATCGGGCGCCTTGATGTGGTCGATATTGCTGGCCACCGCGTTGATGCTGGCCCCCTCGCCGACCGACGCGCCACTGGGCTCGGGAATGTGCGCGACCGGCTCGACGACCATCGCCTGAATCTCGCGGTGCGAGGCCAGGGAGTTGATCATCGCCATGTCGGCGTTAGTGACCGCAATCACGTTGTCGATCCAGAACGGGCGATAGTCAGCGCCGAGGCCGTCGAGTTCGGCTCTGACACCGGCCTGCGTGCGATCAGCCAGATCCTTGAGCGTCTTGTATACGAACTGGCCGCGCTCTTCCCAGCCCATGTCGAAGGCGGGCGAGAGATCAGCGCGCTCGCGCATGTAAACCAACATGCGGACGGAATCGCTCTTGAGCAGTTGCTCCTTCAGCCCGGGGTCGACAAAGACCTCACTGGCGCTGCCCTGGGGCTGCGCCGCCAGCGCGGGCATGGCCACGATGGCCGCCGTCGCCAGCAGGAACGATGCAAACAAATACCTGATTTTCATGCAGACTCCCTCAGCATTTCTGGGTCAACAAAAGCTGCCGGCCGAATTTCGACTATGCCGAATCCAACCGCCCCCGCAGCTTGTTCTGGCTACCAACCGTGCTTCCCCTGCCCATTGATCCTGAAAATCAGGACTGGACCGATTCACGGTACGCAGGGAAAGCTACGCTATCGGGAGTCCGCACGTCAACTCAATCGAGGAATATCTGCGTGATCCACATCACAGGCGACCCGGGTTATCTGGCGTCACCGACAACGAACATCACGTTCTCAGCCCGGTTCCGCGCTTGAGCAAAACCAGCGCCACGGTGGCCAGGATAGTGCCGAACAATACGATCATGAAATACGCCAGGCCCAGCGACACATCGGTGACGCCGAGCATGCCGTAGCGCAAGGCGTTGACCATGTAGAGGATGGGATTGACCATGGCGATCTGTTCCCACACGCCCGGCAGCAGGCCAACCGAGAAGAACACGCCGCCCAGGTAGGTCATCGGCTGCAGCACGAAGGTGGGGACGATGGCGATGTCGTCGAAGCTGCGCGCGAACACGGCATTGATGAAGCCGGCAAGGGCAAAAACTATCGACGTCATGACCAGAATGGAGACGGTGACCGCCAGGTTATACATGAAGATGCCGGAAAACAGCGACGCAATCCCCCACACCAGCAAACCGATGACCATTGCCCGGAACAGCGAGCCGGTCACGTAGCCGGCCAGAATGATCCACGGCGGCAGCGGGCTGATCAGCAGTTCTTCGACGTGGCGACCGAACTTGGCGCCGAAGAACGAACTGGTGACGTTGCCGTAGCTGTTGGTGATGACCGACAGCATGATCAGGCCTGGAATGATGAACTCCATGTAGTCGAAGCCGCCCATCTCGCCGACGCGGCTGCCGATGATGCGCCCGAAGATGACGAAATACAGCGTCATCGTGATTACCGGCGGAAACAGCGTCTGCGGCCAGATGCGCAGAACCCGGGTGACCTCCTTGATCAGAATGGTCTTGAACCCGATCCAGTAGCTGTGTGCGGAAACGTCGACGCTCATGCTGCCTCCTCTTCGATGCCCACCAGGCGCATGAACAGCTCCTCGAGGCGATTGGCCTTGTTGCGCATGGAAACCACCTCCACGCCGTGTTCTTCAAGCGCGCGAAACAGGGCGTTGAGGCTGCGCGACTTGGGAATGCTGGCCTCTAGGGTGCTGGCATCGCGCTGGATGATATCGATGCCCTCGGCCTGCGGCAGCGTTTCGATCGGCGTGCGCAGATCGAGCACGAAGGTCTCGACCTGAAGCTTGCCCAGCAGGGTCTTGACCGAGGTGTCCTCGACGATATCGCCGTGATCGATGATGGCGATGTTGCGGCACAGGTTCTCGGCTTCTTCCAGGTAGTGGGTGGTCAATATCACGGTGGTGCCGGCGGCGTTGATTTCGGAGATGAAGCGCCACATCGACCGGCGAATCTCGATATCGACGCCGGCGGTGGGTTCGTCGAGAATCAGCAGCTTCGGCTCGTGGACCATGGCGCGGGCGATCATCAGGCGCCGCTTCATGCCGCCGGAGAGCTGTCGCGAAGAGCCGAAGGCCTTGTCCCACAGGCTCAGCTTCTTCAGATAGTACTCCGCGCGCTCGCGGGCCTCTTGACGCGGCACGCCGTAATAGCCGCCCTGGTTGACGACGATGTCGATGGGACGCTCGAACTGATTGAAGTTGATTTCCTGCGGCACCAGGCCGATCTGCGCCATGGCGCGCGAGCGTTCCTTCTGCACGCTGATGCCGAAAACCTTCGCCTCGCCCGAGGTGGCGTTGACCAGCGAGCTGACAATGCCGATCAGCGTCGACTTGCCGGCGCCGTTGGGGCCCAGCAGGGCGAAGAAGTCGCCTTCCTCGACCGTCAGGTTGACGCCGCGCAGGGCGACGACATCATTGCGGTAGACTTTCCTGAGGTCGCGGACTTCCAGGGCATGCGTGGCTCTCGACATGGCTCTCGATATCGTTGTTGTAGGTCATGCATCTGCCTATTGGTTTCAATCGGCCGGCAAGGCAGAATAGCGGCTTGCTCCCGGTCGGGTGCCGGGCCACTTACATCTTGGGCTCATTCACTTGAGAATCAAATCCGGATTTCGATCCCTGCTCTGCCTCGCTGCCCTGGCGCTGGCGGCGGGGCCGGCATCGGCCGAAGGCCAAGCGGTCAAAGATCGCTGGGCCGGCCTGTCAAAGTGCGAGCTCTCGGCGGCCGGCGGGCGCCTGAGCGCCAGCGCGCTGTGCGGCAGCCTGACGGTGCCCGAAAACCCCGACCGGCCCGAAGGCCGCCAGATCGAGCTGGCCTATGCCGTCAAGCCGGCGCGCGCCAGCAGTGCCCGGCCCGATCCGGTGGTGTTTCTGGCCGGCGGCCCCGGGCAGTCGGCGCGCGATGCGCTGCCGATCATGCAGGCCGCGCTGCACGAGATCAACCGCCAGCGCGATCTGATCTTTCTGGACCAGCGCGGCACCGGCGGCTCCAACGCTCTGGAGTGCCGCTTCGATCAACAGGGCGAGCTGTGGCTCGAGCCCGACTGGGACGATCTCAACGAACAACTGCGCGACTGCGTCGACGGCTGGGATGCCGACGTACGCTACTACACGACGCTGCATGCCGCGGCTGATCTTGACGCCTTCCGGGCGGCCCACGGCATCGACTCGATGAACCTGATCGGCGGCTCCTACGGCACGCGCATGGCCCAGGTCTATCTGCGCGCCTACCCACAGCATGTGCGCAGCGTGCTGCTCGACGGCGTGGTGCCAACGCGGCTGGCGCTGGGCGCCGAGCACGCGGTGATGCTCGATCGCGCACTCGGCAAACTGTTCAGGGAGTGCCGCCGGGACACCGCCTGCAACCAGGCCTTCCCCGACCTCGATGCGGCATTTGCCCAGCTCAAGACGCGCTACCGGCACGACCATCCGCAGCTGGTGGTCACCCACCCGCGCACCGGCGAGGGCGTGGATCTGCGCTTTACCCGCGACGTGCTCGCCTCTGCGCTTCGCTTTCTGGCCTACAGTCCCGAAAGCCAGATGATGATTCCCTATCTGATCCACGAAGCCGCCAATACGGGCAGCCCGCAGCGGCTGGCCAGCCAGGCAATGATCGTCTCCGACCAGATGAACGACATGATCGCCATCGGCCTGAACTTTGCCGTGGGCTGCAGCGAGGACTGGCCGGCCTGGCCGGATCGGCTCGACCAGGCCGGCACCCTGCTGGGCAACGGCATGACCGAGATTTACCAGCACGTCTGCAGCTGGTGGCCACAGGGCGATGTGCCGGACGACTTTCACCAGCCCTTCGATGCCGATGCCCCCGTGCTGTTGTTCTCGGGCGAACTCGATCCCGTCACCCCGCCCGATTACGGCGACGAAGCGGCCGCACAATTTTCCCACAGCCGTCACCTGGTAGCACCTGGTCGCGGCCACATCGTGCTGACCAGTCCGTGCATGAGCTCGATTGCGACTGAATTCGTACGCACGGCCAGCGTCGACGAGCTTGACGTGGAATGCATGGAGCGGATCGGCCACGAACCCTTCTTTCTCGACCTGCTCGGACCGGCGCCATGATCGAAGCGATGAATCTCCGCAAGACCTTCAACAAGGGCAAGGTCGTGGCCGTCGATGACGTCAGCTTCACGGCGCGTGACGGCGAAATCACCGGCCTTCTGGGCCCCAACGGGGCCGGCAAGACGACGACGCTGCGCATGCTCTACACGCTGCTGCGACCGGACTCGGGCTCGATGCGCGTCGATGGCGTCGACCCTGAAGTGCAACCGCTGTCGATCAAGCGCGCACTTGGCGTCGTGCCCGACTCGCGCGGGCTCTACGACCGCCTGAGCGCACGCGAGAACATCCGCTACTACGGCCGGCTCCATGGCCTGGACAAGGCCGCCATCGCCCGGCGCATCGACGAGATGATCGAGATACTGGACATGGGCGAGTTCATCGACCGGCGCACCACCGGCTTCTCGCAGGGCCAGCGCGTCAAGGTGGCCATCGCGCGTGCGCTGATACACAAGCCACGCACCGTGCTGCTCGACGAGCCCTCCAACGGCCTGGACGTCATGACCACCCGCGCGCTGCGCGAATTCCTGCGCGAGCTGAGAAAGCAGGGCTGCTGCGTGGTGCTGTCGACCCACATCATGCAGGAGGTCGCCGCCCTGTGTGACCGCATCGTCATCATCGCCGACGGCCGGGTGGCCGCCGAGGGCACAGCCGACCAGCTGCTGGCCCGCTCCGGCGAGGCCAACCTGGAAGACGCCTTCGTCAAGCTCATCGGATCGGACGAGGGCCTGCTCGCATGAACGCCGTATTCTTCAAAGAGCTTCTCGACAACTTCCGCGACCGCCGGGTGATTCTCAACACCCTGGTGATCGGGCCGCTGATGGGGCCGGTGATCTTCGCGGTGATGATCTCCTTCATGGCCAGCCAGGCCGCCGAGCGCATGGAATCACGGCTGGAGCTGCCCGTGATCGGCGCCGACAACGCCCCCAACCTGATCGGCTTTCTGGAACGACGGGGCGTGCTGATCAAAGACGCGCCCGAGGATCCCGAAGGTGCCGTCCGACGCGAGGAGGAAGAGGTCGTGCTGCGCATCAGTCCGGAATTCGGCGAAGCCTGGAAGGCCGGCCGGCCGGCGCCGGTAGAAATCATCGCCGACCAGTCCAGGCGCTATACCGGCGCCTCGATCAGTCGGGTGCGCGCCTACCTCAACGGTTACAGCCAGCAGATCAGCCAGCTTCGGCTGCAGCTGCGCGGCGTACACCCGGAAATCACCCGGCCAATCAACGTCACGATCCAGGATCTGTCCACGCCCGAGTCACGCGGCGGCATGGTGCTGGCCTTCCTGCCGTATTTCATACTGATCACGGTGTTCATGGGCTCGATGCACATGGCCATCGACACCACCGCCGGCGAGCGCGAGCGCAAGTCGCTCGAGCCACTGTTGATCAATCCGCTGCCGCGCTGGCAGATCATGGCCGGCAAACTCGCCGCCACCACTTTCTTTGCCCTGGCCACCCTGGCGCTGGGTCTGATTGCCTTTGTCTACGCCATGGGCTTTCTGCCGGTCGCCGCCATGGATGTCGCCCTCAACCTCGACTTCCGGGTCGCCGGCCTGGCCTTTGTGCTGGTCGCACCCGCGGCTTTGCTCGCCGCGGCCATGCTCACCATCCTGGCATCATTTGCCAAGAGCTTTCGCGAGGCGCAGAGCTACATGGGCCTGGTCATCCTGGTGCCGATGATCCCCAGCTTCTGGATTCTGATCGATCCCACGCGAGCGGAAACCTGGATGACGCTGGTGCCGCTGCTCAGCCAGAACGTGCTGATTCTCGAGCTGGTCCGCGGCGAGCCGGTCAACTGGGCCTGGTTCGGCCTGAGCATCGGCACGACCGCCGCGCTGGCCGGCATTCTGGCCGCCGTTGCCGGCACGCTCTACAACCGGCCGAAGCTGATCTTCACCTCGGGCTGATGCACCGTGCCCCGCGACGCCGGATGGGCCCGGTTACCTGGTTGCTGTGCGGGTTTCGACACGTCAAAGTCCCACGCTCGGTTATCTCAGGAGATGGGAGGCTGCGGGGGCTGGCCCCTTCGGTGGGCGGGCTTCGCGACAGCCCGGCTGGTCGCGTGGTGCCCGGGATAGTTTCCGGAAGTGGCGATGGGAAAGGTCTCGGGCTTGCGCTCGTGATTGCCCCAACGCGCTTTGCGCACGCTACCGGCGAGGGAACGGTGCCCGTGTAGGTGCTTGGGATCGTATGATGTGTGCAGGCCGAAGGCCGTAACGCATCGGGCGAGGCTGGATCGGGGGCTGATGCGTTACGCTGCGCTTCACGCATCCTACTGTAGGAGCGGTCTCCAGACCGCGATCCGGCGCTGATCGAAACCAGAAACCCGAAAGCCTTCTCATCGCCTGCTAACCACCAATCGAAGCCGCGCCGCCCTCCTGTCGGCTTCGTCCCGTTGCCGCTAAAGCCACCAGATTCTCCGACGGAGCCCTCGCGAAGCCACCGTCATGCCCATGCGGTAAGCTAAAAAACATGCATCACCCTGAGGATTCTTCATGCACGGACTCACCCGCTTCTCCACGTTCCTGTTGGTCATCGTGATGATCGCAGCACCCGGTATCGGCACTGCGCAGACGCGTCTTGATGCCGATACGGCCGGCCGGTTTGCCACGCTGGCGCTGGACTGCGTCGACCAGGAGTACCCCAACCTGATTCACCACGAGATGGCCGGCGATGACGACCTCGGCCCGCCGCGTGAGCTCACGCCGGCCTTTTACGGCTGCTTCGACTGGCACTCATCCGTGCACGGCCACTGGCTGCTGGTGCGTTTGAGCCGGCTTTTCCCGAACGCGGAATCTGCCGACGCGGCGCGCGCAAAGCTGGCCGCCAACCTGACCGAGAACGGGCTGCTTGCCGAGGCCGCCTACATGGCGCATCCGGAACGCACCGGTTTCGAGCGGCCCTACGGACTTGCGTGGCTGCTGCAGCTTGTCGCCGAGCTCGATCAATGGGGCAGTGAGAAAGACGACAAGCAGGCCCGGCAGTGGCGCGATTGGCTGCGGCCGGTGGAAGCCATCGCCGTGCGGCGCCTTGGCGAGTGGATCCCGAAGCTGCACTATCCCATTCGCGTCGGCGAGCACGATCAGACAGCGTTTTCCTTCGGCCTGGTGCTGGACTACGCGCGGCAGGTCGATGACAGCAGGCTGGCGGGCATCATCGAGCGCGCGGCGATGGACTTCTACGCCGACGACCGCGACTGCCCGCTGGACTACGAGCCTTCCGGCCACGATTTCCTCTCGCCCTGCCTGGCCGAGGCGGACTTGATGCGGCGCGTGATGGCGGCGGACGAGTTCGCTGCCTGGCTCGACGACTTCCTGCCGCAGATCGGTGGGGACGACTGGCTGCCGACAGCCGTGGTAACCGATCGCGCCGACGGCAAGCTGGCGCATATCGACGGGCTCAATCTGTCGCGCGCCTGGATGCTTGAAGGCATCGCCACCAGCCTGCCGGACAACGACCCGCGCCGCGAAAGCTTGCGCGCCGCCGCCGCGCGCCACGCCAGCGCCGGCCTGGCCGGCGTTGGCGGCGAACATTACGCCGGCGGCCACTGGCTGGCCAGCTTTGCCGTCTATCTGCTCAGCGAGCGCGGCATCGGCAAGGACTGACCCGGCGGCAAGCCGGGACGCCTCCCGCGGGCAGCCAATGCTCAGACTTGCGGCTTGAACCAGCGCGCCGCCCATTCGAGGCCGCGCTGCCACAGGCCGCGCTGTCGCCAGGTCTCGGCGTCGATGCGCTGGCAGTGCTCGAGATCGTCGCGAAAATGCGTCATCAACGTATCGGCAAGCTTCTCATCGAGCACTACGGCGGCCACCTCTTCATCCTTGCGCAGCGAGCGCTGATTGAAATTGGCCGAGCCGATGCAGGCCACCTGGCCGTCGACGACGATGAACTTGGCGTGGTACATGCTGCGCTGGTAACGCCACAACCGGATGCCGGCGTCGAGCAGCGGCCGGTATTCATCCTCGCCGGCCAGCTGGGAGAGACGTTCGTCGGTGTATTCTCCGGGCATGATGACATCGACCTCGACCCCGCGCCCGACGGCCTGGCGCAGGTTGGCGATGGTCTCCTCGTCGGGCACGAAATAGGCGGTAGCGATCACCAGCCGTTGGTCAGCTGCGCTGATCAACAGCTCGATCAGCGTGGCGATATCCGACCAGCCGCTGGCAGCGGTGGCGCGGATGACCTGAATGGCCGTCGAGCCGGCGGCCTCGGGCTCGGGCATGCAGTGCATGGGCTCGACCAGACGCCGGCCCGCTTCCGTCCAGTTGCCGTAAAAAGCACCTTGCAGGCCCTGCACCGCCGGCCCGCGAATGCAGAAGTGACTGTCGCGCCACTCGTTTGCGTTGCGCGCATCGCCCTCCCATTCAGCGGCAATGCCCACTCCGCCGGTGAAGCCCATGCGGCCGTCAACGACCAGAATCTTGCGGTGAGTGCGGTTATCGATCTCCCAGACTTTCCAGCGCTTGAGCGGGCGAAACCACTGCAGCATCACGCCGGCGCTGCGCATCTGCTCGACCAGCGCATCGTCGATGGTGCGCCCGCCCACCGCGTCGAGCAGCACGCGCACGTTCACGCCGGCCGCAGCACGCTCGGCCAGAGCGCGGGCAAAGCGCTCGGCAACCTCGCCGCGCCAGTAGACGAAGGTCAGAAACTCGATACGCTCGCGGGCCTGCTCGATGGCCGCGAGCATGGCCGGAAAGATCTCGCGGCCGTTCCGTAGCGCGGTGACTGCGTTGTCGGTAAAAAAGGGTATTCCGAGGACACCCTCGAGAGTGCGGCGTACGGTCGTTGCGGTGCTCTCGGGCATGGCAGCCTCGGTGCGGGTCGGCCGGCGGCGTGATCCGGACAGGGACCGAAAGAGCCGAACGCGATCGGCCGCCTGTCAACGAGTTTCCACCCTCGCCGGGGCGCGGTCAACCGGCCCGGGCCGAAGGAGCATTTTACGGCAGCGTGCCGTGACCTGCTCCCCAGACGCGGATTGCATATAGTAATAATTCGCATTACCATCTGCGCGCCTCAGGCCATCAAACCACTCGCGCAGATAGACAAGAAATGAGACAGCCCCGATTCCGTCCGCTTCGCAGCACCATTCTGGCGGCTCTTGCCGTTGGCCTTCTGTCCACTCAGCCGCTTGCCGCTCGGGAGCCTCGCGATGCGGATGAAAACGCTGGGCCCGGTTCCGTCGGCAAGAACGACGACAGCCGCGACGACCACAGCAACGAGAAGAACGCCGAACTCGATCGCCTGACGGTCGTCGGCACGCTCTCGCGCTACTCGGCGCTCAAGTCCGATACGCCGATCATGGAAACCGCCCGTTCGGTCTCGATCGAAACCGAGCGCGACATCGAGAACAAGGGCGCGCTGGAGCTGGCCGATATCTACCAGTATTCCGCCGGCGTTTTCGGCGAAGTCTACGGCTTCGCCACCCGCGGCGACTGGGTTCGGGTGCGCGGCCTGGACGTGCCGGAATACCGCGACAGCCTGCAGGCGCTGTTCGGCAACTACAACAATGCCCGCACGCACCCGTATGCAATCGAGCAGGTCGAGATCCTCAAGGGGCCGGCCTCGGTGCTCTATGGCCAGGGTTCGCCCGGCGGCCTGGCCAACGTGGTCAGCAAACGCCCCCGCCTGAATCTGCAGCCCGAAGTGGTGTTGCAGTACGGCACTCACGACCACAAGCAGCTGGCCGCCGACTTCGGCGGCGGCCTCAACGAGTCCGGTTCGCTGATCTATCGCGTGATTGCCGTTGGCCGCGACGCCGACACCATGGTCGATCACGTGGCCAACGACACCACCCTGATCGCGCCTTCGATCACTTTTTCGCCCTCGCCGCTGACCAACATCACCCTTCTGGGCAGCGTGCAGCGCACGCGCGGCCAGGCCGGCGCGCAGTTCATGCCGGTTCAGGGCACCCTGGTGCCCGCGCCCAATGGTGAATTCATCGAAGACAGCACCTTTGCCGGCGAGCCGGGCTTCGATCGCTACGACACCGACAGTGACTCGATCACCTTGCTGGCCGATCACGTGTTCAACGCCACCTGGTCGGTTGAAGTGACCGGGCGCTGGACCCGGGGCAGCGCCGACTACCGCCAGGCCTGGCCGGCTTTCATTCCCGGACGCTACATCTACAACCCCGACGGCAGCCTGTACAAGGACGGTACGGTGCCTAGAACCTGGTATGCCAGCGACGCCACTTCCGAGCAGATGGCGCTGGATTCGCGGGTGCGCGCCGAATTCTTCACCGGGCGGTTCGAGCACGAGCTGATGATCGGCGCTCAGTACCAGGACGTCACCACAGACAACGATGCCGGCTCGGCCTTTGCCCTGGGCCTGGACCCGGCCACCGGACTGCCGGACGACAACTTCGGCGACCGCTACTGGATCAATCTGTTCGACCCCGTCTACGGCGACGTGCCGCCGGAAGCGCTGTTCGAGCGGCTGATGTCCGACGGCCCGCGGGCCAGTACGACCGACCGCGGACTCTATCTCAACGATCAGATCAGCATCGGCGAGTGGCGGATCACCGCCGGACTGCGCTACGACGATGTCGCCACCGACACCGGCACCCAGTCGCAGGACGACGATGCGCTCAGCTACAGCGTCGGCGCGCTGTATCGCTTCGACAACGGCCTGGCGCCCTACGCCAGCTATGCCGAATCGTTCGAGCCGGTCGTCGGCGTCGACGCAATCACCGGCCAACCCTTCGACCCGCAGGAGGGGCGCCAGTACGAGGTCGGCATCAAGTACCAGCCGCGCGGCATTCCGGGGCAGATCACGGTTTCGGCCTTCGACATCGAGCAGTCCAACCTGCCCAATCCCGGCAGCCTGCCGGGCGAGTTTTCTCAGCAGGAGGGCGTGGCCGTGATTCGGGGCGTGGAGATCGAATCGGTGCTGCGCATGAAGCCGTTCACGCTCGAGGTCAACGCCAGCCGACTGAGCACCGAAAACGCGGCCGGTTATCGCTTTCAGGGCATGCCCCGCGATCAGGCCTCGGCCTGGTTGGGCTGGCAGCCCGACGGCGCGCTGTCGGGTTTCATCGCCGGCGCCGGCGCCCGCTACGTCGGCCAGACCTGGGACGGCTTCGACGACATTCGTGCGCCCGGATACACGCTCTACGATCTGATGATCGGCTACGAGACCGGCGACTGGCGCTTTCGCGTCAATGCGCGCAATCTCACCGACAAGCCCTATCTCGCCTCCTGCCTGGCCCGCGGTGACTGTTTCTTCGGCGAGCGCCGCACGGTGGTCGGCACCGTGGCTTATCGCTTCTGATCGAGCCGGGAAATGACGATGACGCTCTCCCTTGCCGCCATGCTGACCGCAGCCGGCGTGCTGGCGCTCAGGCTGGCCTGGCACTGGCGCCGCCGCCCCGGGCCCGGCCGGCAGCTGGCCCTGCGCTGGATCGGCTGGCTGCTGCTGGCCATCGCGCTGTTGCCGTGGGTGCACGCCGGTGGGCAAGACCGGGGCATCGCCCTGGCCGTCGGTTTGTTCATGCTGGTCGGTCTGGCGCTCGCGCTCATCGAGGGCTGGCGAGCCTGGCAAGCGCCAACGCGGCAAAAGCGCCGGCGCGAACCGCGCAATGATCCGCCCGCAACGAGCTCTCGCGGCGCAGGCTTGTGGCTGCGCCGGGCGTGGATTTTCTGCCTGGCCGGTCCCGTCGCGCTGGCCTCGACGCTGACCATCGGTCTGGCGCTGTGGCTCGGCCTGGCGCGGGCCGGAGTCGATGCCGCCAACGTGCTCGCCGTGGCCATGCTTTCGGTGCCGGTAATCTGGGCCGTGTTCACGATCCTGGGCACCATGGGCAGTGGACTGGGCAGGCGCGCGCTGCTGGTGATCCTGCCGGGGCTGGTCGGGCTCGGCGCAACGCTGGCGCTGGCCGGAGGTGCGACGTGAACCTGAAGTGGTCCCGGCTGCCGTCCGGGCTGGTCTCGAGCATGCTCTCGGGCCACCTCACGCTGGGGCTGGCTGCCAGCATGCTGCTCTACATCCTGTGCCTTACGGGCACGGCGATGGTTTTCCACGAGGAGTTCGAGCGCTGGGAGCAGCCGGCGGTGCCGGAAATGGACAGCGTCACCCCGGCCGCCGCCGCGCAGGCCGCCCGGACGGCGCTCTCCCGGCTCGAACAGGCGCCCCACCATTTCTGCCTGGGCCTGCCGACGCCGACCCTGCCCCGGCTGTGGGTGGCAACCGACGAACGCGCCTGGTTTGCAGACTCCGGCGGCAACATCGTTGCGCAAGCCGACCACGAGTGGTCGCACTTTCTGGAAAGCATCCACTACTACCTGACCCTTCCCGCGCTGCCGGGCCTGACGCTGGTCGGAATTCTGGGCGTGCTCATGGCCGGGCTGTGCCTGTCGGGCCTGCTGGCCCACCCCAGGCTGTTTCGCGACGCCTTCCGCCTGCGCCTGAAATCCGGAGCGCGCCTGGCCCAGGCCGATCTGCACAACCGGCTCAGCGTCTGGGCGTTTCCGTTCCACCTGGTGATCGCGCTGACCGGCGCCGCGCTGGGCCTGGCGCTGGTAGTCGCCGCGGCTTTTGCGCCGGTGGTCAACCACGGCGACACCGCGACCTTTTTCGATCCCGTTTTCGGCTCGGAGATCGAGGGTCGGGCCACGCCGGCGCCGCTGGCCGATATCGAATCGGCCCTGATCAACTTCTCGCGCGAACAGCCCGGAGCCCGCGCCTGGGTGGTCAGCTTTCATGATCCCGCCACCGCCGGGCAGAGCGCCGAAATTCTGGCCTACCATCCGCGCCGCCTGATCTTCGGCGACTATATCGGCTTCAATGCCGACGGCACGCTGGGCCGTTGGACCGGGCTGTCCAACGGCGAAGTCGGCCAGCAGGTGGTAGCCGCGCTCTACCCGCTGCATTTCGGTTCCTTCGGTGGCCTGCCGGTCAAGATCCTCTACGGCCTGCTGGGCCTGGCCGCCTGCGTGGTGATCGCCAGCGGGCTCAACATCTGGCTGGCCAAGCGCCGCCAAGCCGGCCGCGCCGTGCCCGCTTTGGAGCGGGCCTGGGTCGCGACCGTCTGGGGCGCGCCCGTGGCGCTGGCGGCGGTCGCTTTCGCCGATCTGGCCGTCACCGCCCGAATGGCCTGGCTGGTGGCACTTTTCTGGCTGATTCAGCTTGGCCTGATCGCGCTTGCGGCGGTCGTTCCCGGCCTGCTGGTTCGCAGCCGGCTACAGCTGGCAAGCGCCGCGCTCATCGTGCTGATCGTCGCCTGGCATGCCGCGTTGTGCGTCGGCGACCCGGTAAACGCGGCCGCCTGGGGTGTCAGCCTGGTGCTTCTTGTACTGGCCTTGTTCCTTGGAATCACGGGCCTGGCGGGCGCGCGAGCGACCGGCCGGAGTCGGCTGTCAGATTCTTACGCCCGATTGCGTTAGGGCAGGGAGAATTTCAAGGATCCCAGCATGCAACAGACTCTGCGCAAACCCGGCTTCGGCGAACGGCTCAAGCAGCTCGCCTATCTGCTCAAGCACACCTTTACCATCGTCGGCCGCGATCCGGGCATCATCCGGCCCTGGGTGCGCATGACGATCTACGGGCTGGTGCTGACCTGTCTGTTCTTCTCCGCCGTCACGGCATTCATCGTGGGCGCCGGCGGTACGGGCGCGCTACTGCTGCTGATTGCCATCATCGGCTTCGTCTATCGCTACTTCTTCGACACCCGACAGGAGCTGCGACAGGCCTGGTTGGTCAGCGGTGCGCTCAAGGGCAAGAAACGCAACGCCGTGCAGGCCGGTGCACGGGTGAAAGAGCTCGCCTGGACGGCCCGCAAGATCGCGCTGATCGACCTGCTGGTGGCCTGGTTGATGGCGCTGGCGAGATCGTCCGGCAAGGCCGGGGCGCTGGTGCGGCTGTTCATGAAGGGGCTCGAGGAAGTCTGGGATCTGCTCAACAACTACCTGCTGCCCTCAGCGGCGGTCGATGGCTACGGCATTCGCGAGTCGGTCTCGCGCATGGGCACGCTCAAGGACAACGTGCCCGAGACCCTGGCCGGCGTGTTCGGTATCGACATCGCCGCGCGCGCGGTCGGCAGCATCATGGCGCCGATCTATCTCGTCTTGTTCGTCGGCGCGCTGGCGCTCGGCCTGTGGGTGGGCGATACCTTCCCTGCGTTCTATGCCGGCGACCTGCGCGAACTGTTCGCCAGCGTGGAAGCCGGCTTCCTGCCCGACGAGCTGCACTTCTCCTGGCTGCCGGTGCTGGTGGCCATCTGGCTGGGCAAGCTCGGCGGCGTGGTGCTCGACCGGCTGACCAACTCGGTCAAGGTGATCTATTTCTCGATCTTCTACATGCGCATCACGCACGCCGAGGACATCATCCCCGAAATTCGTGACGAACTCGATGCCTACCTGCGCATGGAAGCCGACGATCCCGATCCGGTGGCCGATCCCGCAACCGATCGCTATTAACCCGGCATCAAAGCAGGTTGCACTCAGGGCTCCAGGAATGGCCCGAATCAAGGCGTCGCTCGCTGGGAAGGGTCATTCCCTTTCCAAGAGCGACAACGCCGAGTCGGGCCATTCTTGGAGCCCCTGACATATTGATATTGAACGACAGGCCGCGCCCGTGTCGAAAACATCGCCAAGCCCGCTTTTCCGCGAACACCCGCGCCGGATTGACGTGCCGCTGCTGATCGCCGCGGCGGCGATCACCCTGATCGTCGGTCTGTTCATGCCCATCGTGCGCATCGAATCGGCGCTGGCGGCGGATTCCTCGTACTCGATCCTCGGCGGCATCGCCGGCTATTTCGGCGACGGCAAGATTTTCATCGGATCGATCATCCTGCTGTTTTCCTGCATCTTTCCCGGCACCAAGCTGGTGGCGCTGGGCTGGCTGTGGTTTGCGCCGACGGTGCGCGAGAACCGGCGCCGCAGCCTGCGCATCATCGAGCCGCTGGGCAAGTGGTCGATGCTCGACGTGCTGGTGGTGATCCTGTTTGCCGGGGCAGTCAAGCTGGGCCTGATCGCCGACGCCTCGGTGCTTGCCGGCGCCTACGTGTTCAGCGCCGCCATCCTGCTGTCGATGATCGTGGTGATGCTCATTGCCGCCCTCGTCGGCCCGGAGCATCGCTACCTGTCGTCACCGCGCAAGCGCTCGTTCCTGCTGCCACCGCTGGCCGTTGCCGGCCTGGGGCTGCTCGCGCTCGGTCTGCTGCTGCCGATGATGCGGGTCGAAAAGTGGCTGCTGTGGAAAGAAGACTACTCGGTGCTTGCCGGCGCGTTCAAGCTGGTCACCGACGGCGAGTGGCTGCTGGCCGCGGGCTTTTTCCTGTTCGTGATCACGCTGCCGCTGCTGGTCGCCCTGGCCCTGGTCGTGCTCTCGTTCGCGCAGCTGTTCGGCAGCGGCAGCAAGCGCGCGATCGCCACTCTGATCGAGTTTCAGCGCTGGGCCATGGTCGACGTCTTCGCGCTGGCGCTGTGCATCGGGCTGATCCGCCTGGCCGACATGGCCACCCTCGAGCCGCGGATCGGACTCTACTGCTTTGCCGGTGCTGTTTTGCTGAGCCCGATCGTATCCTTCCGGCTGCGCGCCCTGCACAAGCGCTAACCACTCTCAACCCCCGACCCAGTGGGCGAGTTGGGCGGTCACGATGGCCAGATAGTTGCCCAGGGCGTAGCCGATCAGGGCCATGAGAATGGCGACCGGCACGAGCGCCTTGCGATGATAGGCGGCGACCACCGGGGCCGAGGCCGCGCCGCCGACGTTGGCCGCCGAGGCGATGGCGGCCGAATGCACGTCGACCCGGAACAGCCAGGCACCGAACAGGCAGAAGGCACCGTGGATGAAGATCCAGATATAGGCGCCGAGTAAGAACAGCGGCGCCTGATCGAAACCGGCCAATGAGGCGCGCGCACCCATACCGGCGACAAAAACGTAGATGATTGCCATCGCCAGGGGATGCGATCCCGGCAGGTGCCGCACGGGCGTGGCCGAAAGCGCCAGGGCAAAGGTGGTCACCAGCAGTACCGTCCAGGTCGAGGTGGTGAGTACCTCGCCGACCTCGGGCAGCAGCGGCGCGAGGAACCTGGCGGCGCCGGCCACCAGCAGGGCCCAGAACAGCAGGTAGAGATAGTCCTGCATGCGCGGCACGACCTCCTCGCGGGCCTCGCGGGCGGCCGCGGTTTCCATCTGTTCGAGGCGCTCTTCGGGCACTTTCGCCCAGCGGTTGAAGCGATCGGCAAAGGCTTTGGAGCCGAGCAGGATGGGCAGCCAGACGACGTAGACCAGGTTGTCGGCCAGCACCGCCAGGCCGAGCATCTCCGGCGGCGTCTCCAGCGCGCCAGCGACGCCGGCCATGTTGCCGGTACCGCCGATCCAGCTGCCGGCAAGCGCACCGTAGCCGCGCCAGGCCTCCGCATCGAGCCCGGCATGGACGATGGCGTAGGAGACCACGCCGCCGACCACGATGCCGAGCGTGCCCAGCAGCATCACCAGCACGCCCTTGCCCATGATGCGCACCGCCGAGGGCACGTTGACGTTGAACAGCATCAGCGCGATGAATACCGGCAGGGCGTAGTCGCCCAGGCCCCCGTAGATCGGCGAGTCGGAGGGGATCACGCCGGCGTTGTTGAGCAGCACCGGCGTGGCGTAGATGAACAGAAGCGGCGGGAAGTAGTTGAAACCCTTCCAGCCGGTGCGCTGCTCGAGATAGAAGAACAGCGCGGCCACCCCGGCCAGCACGGTGAGCACCGCCATCGGTGATTCGATCATCGCTCCCTCTCCCGAAGAATGAGTCGGGCCAGTCTAACCGCCAGGCGCAAGCGCTCCCGGAACCCCGGCAGCTAGAACGGCCACAGATCCCAAACCAGACCGAAGATCGACAGGCTGATCGTGGCCAGCGCCGTCAGTATCAGGCCGATGCGGCTAGCCGGTGCGATTCGGCTGCGGTAACGCCAGGTCTGAATCAGGCCGAGCAGCCCCAGAAGCAGGCTGAGCGGGCCGAACCAGGCGATCAGGCTGGCCCACGACACCAGGCCGAACAGCATCAACGCCTCGTTGACTTCCACGGTGGCCTGCACAGCCGCGCCCAGACCGCCGGCGTAAACGGCAGTCGCAAGCGTGGCCAGCCAGACCATCAGGCGGGCCCCTCCGGCCGCTTCCAGACGCCGGCCATCCAGGCGGCGTGCCAGCCAGCCCAGCAGGATCACGAGCAGTCCGAGCGCAGACAGCGCTGTTGACACCCCGCCCCAGGCCATATGCGCCTTGAAGCGCTTTTCGTGTTCCTCGTTGAGCACCACGCCCTCGATAAGGGCGCGGGTGGCGTAGTGGGGCGCAACGTATGTGGCCGCCTCTTCACCCGCTTCCACGCACTCGGTGTCGAGTTCGGCAGACGGGTCATCGTAAAAGCTGTTGAGGAAATCGCCGGCGCAGTCCAGCGAGCGCGTCGGGCCATGGCCGGCATGCGGGAACACCGCCAGCCGGCCGTTGCTGAAGCCGGGCATGATCGCCTCGGCCAGGGGCACCGGCGTGATCGGATCCCAGGCGCCGTTGGCCACCACCACCGGCAGGTCGGTTTCTACCAGCTCGAACTGTGCCGGGTCGCGCGGGGCCAGCCCGGCGTCGCGGCAGCGCTCGGGCATTTCCTCGATCACTTCCAGGGCGCCGAATGCGCGCGCAATGGTCGGATAATCGCGAAAGTCGGCGGGCGCCGCTTCGGCCTGACGGTCGACGTAACCGTCCATGCAGCGCACCGCCGTGGACATGCCCATGCTGACCCCGGAGCCGCTGTCGAACTCGCCCAGGGCAAGCGCCCGGAAAAAGGTTTCGTCCTCGTCCTCGACCGCGCTTGTCAGCCCGGCGATGATGGCCGGAATGGCCGGGTGGTTGGACTGCTCGTAGAGCAGGCTGAAGGGCAGGCCGGCAATGACATCGCCAAAGAACCACGCCTCGCCGTTGGGATAGCGCTCGCCCGCGGGCACCTCGACGCGCACCGGGTTTTCGTTCATGTTGGCAATCGCAGCGCGATAGCGACGCTCCAGGCCCTCGAAGGCGGCGGCGCAGCCCGGCTGCTCCTTGCAGGCGGCAAACAGGCGATCCAGGTTCTGCTCGTGCCAGTGCGGAATACGCATCAGATCACGCAGATCCAGCGGCACGATGGCGTCAATGACGGCGGCGCGGATGCCCTCGGGATCGACCTTCATGTAGGCCTGCCCGAGCACCGAACCATAGGAAATGCCCCACACGTTCCAGTCCGTGAGACCCAGGGCCAGGCGCAGCGCCTTGACGTCGCGTGCGTTTTCGAACGTGTGATAGCCGGTCACGTCGACCCCGCTGGCGCGGGCGCTGTCCATGCAGGCGCGAACCTGTTCGAACATGGCGCGCTGACTGTCTACGAAGTTGTCGGCCTGAAGCTCGGCACGATTGCGATCGGCGAAGAACGGGCAGAAATCGCCCGAGTAGCCGACGCCGCGCTGCTCGAGAATGTAGAGGTCGCGGCCGTTGACCACGCTGTGGTCCTTGAGCCGCTGGACATAGCCCTCGACCACGACGCCGGGGCCGCCGGTCAGGTAGATCACGGGATCATCGCGCACCTCGACCTTGTTGCCGTCTGCGTCCTTGCCACGCGCCGGAATGTGCACAAAGTGCAGCTCGATGGTGCGGCTGCCTTCGACCTCGCGGTTTTCCGGCACCTGGATCAGGCCACATTCAACCTCGCCGGGCTCGTAGTCGATACGGTCGCGAAAGGGACAAACCACGCTGTCGTGACCCGGCTGTCGCAGCCACTCGAATTCATCCGCCAGCTCCGGCGCCGCAGAAGTCTGATTCGCATCGGGCTCGAGCTCATCGGTTGCCGGTTCTCCGGGCTGCAGCTCTGCCGTCTCGCTGATCACCACCGGATCGACATCAACGGGTGGGGATTCGTCCTCACGGGCGACGGCGGGCAGCACGACCAGGCAGGCCAGCAGCAGGCTCAGATAGCGCATGGATGTTCCCTTTCTCGAGCGTTTGGCAAGATGGTAGCGTAGCCGCAACTGGCCAGCCAGTGCCAATAGTCAGGGGCTACAATGGCCTTGATGTGAATGATTGTTATTTACCGCTGATTCCGGAGCCACCCATGAAAGCACCGCTGTCCCTTTTTCTGATGCTCGCACTGAGCATCGCCGCCGGCCGCGCCCTGGCCGATGACGAGCCCGAACTGATCGACACCATGGGGCAGCTGCAGCTGTTCCTGCACAAGCTGAGCCTGTCGGTGGACGCCGGCAACATCGAGCTGGCCGACTTCTACGCCCACGAACTCGAGGAGGCCATCGAGGCCGCCGAGTCGATCGAGGCCTACCACGACATTCCCGTCGGCCGGCTGACCGGCTCGATTCTGACGCCGACCTTCGAACAGCTCGAACAGGCGCTCGACGGCGGCGACATGGAAACGATCGAGCCGCGGCTGCGGGGCGTGGTCTCCGCGTGCAACGGCTGCCACGAGGCCACCGGTTACGGCTTCATCTCGATTGCGCCCACCGCTGCCAACCCCTACATGCAGCGCTTCGAGCCCCGACACTGAGCAGGTCGTGCGCGTGACCAACGGGCTATTGGCGCGCAAACCGCGACCGGTATAAAGTACTTGGCGGTTAATATTGAACTGCTCGCGCCGGCCTTCCCGGAGCGGCGGTATTCCCCAAGGAGCAATTGCCGATGAGTTTCCGACTGCTGAAATCCGCGCTGGCCAGCCTGGCCGCGCTCGTGGCGCTGTCTGCCGGCGCCGCCGAACAAACCGAGCCGCTGGACTATCTCGACGAGCTGCCGCCGCTGCTCGATCGCCAGCTATTCTTCGGCGACCCTGAAATTTCCGGCGCCCAGGTTTCGCCCGACGGCGGTTTCATGACCTTCATGCGGCCCTACCAGGGCGTGCGCAATATCTGGATCAAGGGCGTCGACGAGCCGTTCGACCAGGCGCGGCCCCTGACCGATGACGAACGTCCCGTGCCCGGGTACTTCTGGAGCCACGACAGCGAATACGTGCTCTATGTTCAGGACAAGGGCGGCAACGAGAACTATCACGTCTGGGCCGTGGATGCCGACGCCGAACCCGCCGGCGACAACGGTGTGCCGGCTGCACGCAACCTGACCGATATCGACGGTGTGCGCGCCCAGATCTACAGCGTGCCCGAATCCACGCCCGGCGAGATCATCGTCGGCCTCAACGATCGCGACCCGGCCCTGCACGACGTCTATCGCGTCGATATCGAATCGGGCGAGCGCGAACTGTTGATCGAAAACCACCAGAACATCGTCGGCTGGGTGGTCGACCTGGAAGGCCAGGTCCGCCTGGCGGTGCGTCAGACAGAAGACGGCGGCACCGAAACCCTGCGCGTTGCCGGCGGCAAGGTCGGTGAAACGCTCTACACCTGTTCCTGGCGCGAAACCTGCGGCCCGACCCGCTTCCACGCGGACAACGAGCGCGTCTGGTTCCAGTCCAACAAGGGCGAAGACAACGACCTGGTCGGCCTCTATCTGATGGATGTCGCCAGCGGCGAGCTCGAGTTCGTCGAGCGCGACCCCGAAGGCGAAGTCGACTTCAGCGGCGCCATCTACGCCAACGCCAACGATGAGATCCTGGCCACCGTCTACGTCGGCGACAAGCCGCGCATTTATCCCAAAGACGAGAAATTCGAGAACGCCCTGGCCTTCTTGCGCGAGCAGCTGCCCGACGGCGAGATCAGCTTCCGGCCGCAGACCGCCGACGACCGTCTGGTGCTGGTCGGCCTGTCGCGCGACGTCGATCCCGGCACCACCTATCTGTTCAACTGGGAAGACATGGAAGTCAGCGAGCTCTACCGCTCGCGCCCGGAGCTGCCGGTCGAACACATGGCCGCAATGCAGCCGATCCGCTACCAAGCGCGCGACGGGCTGGAAATTCCTGCCTATCTGACCACACCCAAGGGCGTCGAGAACCAGGACCTGGCCCTGGTGGCGCTGATTCACGGCGGCCCCTGGGCGCGCGATACCTGGGGTTACAACGCCCTGGCCCAGTTTCTGGCCAACCGCGGCTACGCCGTGCTGCAGCCCAACTTCCGCGGCTCCACCGGCTACGGCAAGGCGTTTCTCAACGCCGGCAACAACGAATGGGGCGACGCCATGCAGGACGACATCACCGACGGCGTCAAGCATCTGATCGAAAAGGGCGTGGTCGATGCCGGGCAAGTCTGCATCATGGGCGGCTCCTACGGCGGTTACGCCACGCTTGCCGGCATGACTTTCACGCCCGATCTCTACGCCTGCGGCGTCGATATCGTCGGGCCGTCCAACCTGATCACCCTGCTCAACTCGATTCCGCCCTACTGGGGTCCGATACGCAAGCTGTTCACGCTGCGCATGGGCGATCCGGGCACCGAAGAGGGCCGCGCCGAACTCGAGCGCAAGTCGCCGCTCAATCACGTTGCCAACATTGCCGCACCGCTGCTGGTCATCCAGGGCGCCAACGACCCGCGCGTCAAGCAGGCTGAATCCGACCAGATCGTGGTTGCTATGCGCGAAGCCGGCCTGCCGGTGGAGTACATCGTCGCCCCCGACGAGGGCCACGGCTTCCGCGGCCGCAGCAATCGCCTGGCGATGTTTGCCCGCACCGAGGAATTCCTGGCGGCGCACCTCGGCGGTCGCTACCAGGAAGGCATGGAAGACGAGATCGCCACACGGCTCGGTGAGATCACCGTCGACGTCGACTCAGTCACAGTCGAGAACGTCGCCGACGAACTCGACGCGGCCAGAACCCGGCCGCTGCCCAACAGCGACCCGGCGAAAATCGCCAAAGGCCGCTTCGGCTACACCACCACCCTGAGCATGCAGGGCAACGAGATGGAGATGCAGGCCGTGCGCACGATCAGCATGGAGCAGAATGAAGACGGCCAGACTCTGGTGATTACCACCGACACCTCATCGACCATGGGCGCCGCCGGCGACCGCATCGTGCTCGACGGCGAAACCCTCCGGCCCATCAGCCGCAAGCTCGCTCAGGGCCCGGCAGCCATCGAGGTGGAATACGGGGCGCGCGCGGTCACCGGGACCATCAAGGCGCAGCAGGAAATCCCGATCGACATCGAGCTCGATGCACCGGTCTACGGCGGCGATGCCGCCCTCGAGGCCGTGATTCTTGGCCTGCCGCTGGAAGCCGACTACAGTACGCCGATCCGGATTGCCGAAGTCGGCCTGCAGCAGCGAGTGCGCTACTTCACGCTCAGCGTGGCCGGACGCGAGAGCGTGGAAGTGCCGGCCGGAGAATTCGATGCCTGGAAGGTAAGCCTCGAAGCGCTCGACGGCGAAGGCGGTGACATGACGCTGTGGGCCACCACCGACACACCGCGCACCATGCTCAAGGTCGAAGGCAAACTGCCCGCGCAGATGGGCGGCGGTGAATACACCACGGTGCTGACCGGCACGAGCGAGTAGTCGCTCGGCGGCGGGCCTGGCCTACATCGCCAGGGGAAGAAGGCGAAGCCTGACCCGGCTGTTACGCGGCCGGGCAGGCCCGCCTTTTCGATTCCACTCACCCGTTACCGAAACGCTGCGCCCGGACCTGTCCAGACATCCGGGACACTCGGTGACCGCTGAGCCCCTGACCGGTTTCAATGGCGTCAGGGGCTTTCTCCTGCCCCGTGAATATGCTGAAGCAACCGCTGAATGTACTCCATTTCAAGAGGACTGCTATTTGCAAACACGTACTGTTGATAGCTCCAGCCTGGCTGACAACCCGGCACCTGAGCGCAAATCCGGATCATTTTCAATGAATCCGGCGCGCATCCGCCGAATCTCCGACAGGAATACAGCTCGAGTGCACCAATTTGCAAGTCTGTGATCGCCGATTCGCCTACATTCACATTACCTATTTCCGGTCGCCAAAGCGGATCCCCAGTACTTCGATAGTATTCGGAAAGATAGTCCCCCGCCCCCAGCAATTGCTGCGGTATGCTCGCGGACCGCAGCCAATCCACCACGATCCCATTCGTCTCAGAAACACTTGCATCTTCCAACCTATTGGCGAATCGATCCCTGGATTGAGCTCGATCCAGCCTCAGCAACGTATCAGTCACTGCTTCTTGATTGTCAGGACCAGACAAATCCTGAGAAGGAACGTATCCATCGCAGTAAGAGGAAAGCTTTTCCACGTATGGCCGCTGGTTCGCTTTAGCCCTATCTGACACCCAGGCCAGGTTCTCGGCGCTGCAAGCTGCATCAAGTTGCATCCTCCAGTCCACGGCGACGGCCAAACCGGATTGTTCCGCTTGGGCGACTACATCTTCAGCAGCGAGCGCTTCAAAAGCACTTCTGAAATCGCGCGCCAGCTGAGTTTCATCCTTAGTCTTTACAGACTGTGCTTGAGACGAGTCTAATGCGGTGGGGTGCTTTGCAGTTTCTGCACCAGCAGCCTGATTGCTTGCTGGCTCCCTTGGCGTTTGCAAGGAGCTTTCAGAAGCAAGGGGAGCTGCTTCCTCCCCGGTTAACGGCTCCGATTGGCCAAACCACGCCCAAAAAACGATACCAATGCCGACAAAAAGAACTGCTATCAGTAAAAATATTGTGCGCTCTTTGATTGTCATCAGTGGCAGGTCTCCGGCACCTCTGCGCCTCCGGCGATCGTCGGGCTTCCGTAAGGACCCGCAATATAGGATTCACGCTGACCATTCCCGAACTCAATTGTATAAAGAGAACCGGGCGCCGGCGATCCATTTAATGGGTTGCCTGGTGGCCATCCTGTTTGCTCCCGGCTGTAAATCACCTCTACGCCCGCATAGGCCCGTCGAATCTCCGATAAGTTGCCACAACTGATGTCGTCATCCGCCATAGGAGAGCGATCTAGAACTGGGCCCAAGTGTGGGGCCGGCCCGGAACCACTGCCTCCTCCGGGGCCAGAACCGCCTGATCCACCGCCGGGGAATCCACCGCCGCCGGGCTGTGCGCCAGGTATGTTATCCCCTACCTCCTCATGGCAACGCCAATAGCCATCATCAGCACGTGCGCATCCGGTCCTGGCGGGGAGTTGGGTACTGAAGCCGATCAAGGCTGAGAAAAGCATTAGCAGAGCAGCTCGCCGGATTGGGGCACGGGGAAGCCTTGCGGTTACAAGACTAGTTTGCTTCTGCCTTCTGCCTTCTGCCTTCTGCCTTCTGCCTTCTGCCTTCTGCTCAGTATAAGTCGCTACCGCCGCCATTTCATTGCTCTCCCAGATAATTGACAAATGCCGTCTAGCATCTGGTGCTTTTGCGTCAATCACATCCCCCGATGCCAAGCGACATCGTGAAATTACCTGAGGTTAATCAGGGAGTCAATATTCGATGAACTTTGTTATCCCAAAGCGGTAATGCCCCCTTTCCGCAAAAGTGAAGTGCCCCATTTTTGTTATGACAAGGATCGGAGCCAGTAATCAGGGGAAAATTGCCGTAAGTCACAGAGAGCCGGACCGAGCTGGGGTGGTCTGGAGGGTGGTTGGCGCAAGGCTGATTTGGCGGGAGCACGCGCTTCAGCTCGGTGTGAACACTTCCGAGATCGAACGACTGGTCCAGACCCCGCGGAAAAGGGCGCTGCAGGCCGGGTTTCCGGGCGCCGCGGCCAGCGGGCTATCTGAGGAACGCCGTTGCCACTGCAAGCCGCCTTGGTTTTTTGCTCACCTCAACCGGCCAGGGCTTCGGAGGCGATATACTCTCTGTCATGCGAACAGTCCTCTGCCTCAGCTTTTTCCTGACCGCCCTTCTGGTCGCCCCTCCGGCCGCCGGCGCCAACGCCAACGTCACCCGGGTGGAGCTGCACCAGCGCCAGGAGGTGCTTCTCAAGCACGAGCGCTTTGTCGGCAACCTGCGGGCGCAGGCCAAGCGCGAAGGTGTCATCCAGGACGTGCCGCAGCTTTACGCCTATTTCACCGACCGCAGCCCGGCCTGGCATCTGCACGGCTACCGGCGCGGTTTCGAACGCAAGCTGGCGCTGACCTACGAACACGGCCGGCGCGAGCGCTCGATGGTGGCCATCGACACCCTGCTCGAACGTACCATCACGCCCGAAGGCGGGGAATACGCCGTCGAAGACCTGCCGGCCGCCGACATCTACCTGTTGCTCTACCAGCAGGGCGACTGCGAAAAGTGTCAACAGGTCGAATCGACCCTCAGCGAGTGGCTGGAAGAATCGCCGGAACTCGACGCCGTCCGCTTCGACATCTGGATTGATCGCCACCAGGCCGAATAAGGCCGCCGGCCGCCGGCCGCCGGCCGCCGGCCCTGAAGCATTCGCGAGTGCGCACGGAGCGTGTTGATGGCCAAGCTCTATTTCTACTACTCGACCATGAACGCCGGCAAAACCACGCTGCTGCTGCAATCGGCGTGGAACTACCTTGAGCGCGGCATGCGCCCGCTGCTGCTCAGCCCCGGCATCGACGACCGCGCCGGCCGCGGGGTGATTCGCTCGCGCGTGGGCATCGAGCAGCCGGCCCTGGCCGTTGACGCTGGCGACGACCTGTTCGAGCTCGTACGCAACCGTCTCGAGGCGGGCAACATTCACTGCGTGCTCACCGACGAGTCGCAGTTCTTCACCCGCGAACAGGTCTACCAGTTAAGCGAGATTGTCGACCGTCTGGGTATTCCGGTGCTGGCGTTTGGTCTGCGCACGGACTTTCGCGGCGAGCTGTTCGCGGGCAGCCGCCATCTGCTGGCGTGGGCGGACGAGCTCAAGGAGCTCAAGACCATCTGCCACACCGGCAAAAAGGCGACCATGGTGGTGCGAGTGGATGAAAACGGCTACGCCGTCACCGCCGGCGAACAGGTGGAGATCGGCGGCAACGATCGCTACGTGCCGGTCTCCCGCGCAGAGTTCAAGCGGGTGTTTTGCGGCGGCAGCAAGGTGCGCGACTTCCGCGCCGGGCTGGCCCGAAACGAACCCGACCTGCTCGACAACTGACCTCCCTGGGCGCCGCTACCGGATCAGTCGCCCCGCTCCCAGCCCGAGGCTTCAGCCTGCTTGACCAGCCATTGGCGCAGGTGGCGGACGCCTGGTTCATTGGCGCGCGCGGTTTTGCAGGCAAAGTGAAATTCATCGCCGGTGCGAAGCTCGTGCGCCGGCAGGCGAACCAGATCCGGATCGGTGGCGGTGTCGAGCATATAGTCGTTGGACAGCGCAATTCCCTGGTGGTGACGGGCGGCCTCGTGGGCCAGCAGCATGTGGGAAAAGTGCTGTACGTGGGCCTCGTCGGGGAGCACGGCGTCGCCGGTGGCAAACCAGCGTCGCCAGTCCTCGCCCGGGCGATTGAACACGCTGGCGGCCGAAAGCAGCGTAAAGCGTGCAAACCATTCCGGGCGCATATCCAGCCCGCTGCCGATCTTTCTCAGCCCAGCCTCGTCGAGGTCTTCTCGAATGCGGTTCCAGTACTGTCGCGAGCACACGGCGAACAGGCGCTCGACGTAGAGACGCTCGGTCAGGTAGCCGCGCTGATTGAAGCGAAACGTGATGAAGCAATCCGCCAGCCGCTCGGACATCAGCGGCATGTCGGCAACCATTTCCAGGTCCAGATCCAGCTCGGGGTGCTGGCGCTGCACATGCGGCAGGCGTGGAATCAGCCAGCCAACGGCAAATGAACTGGGCACGGCAAGGCGAATGCGCGAATCCTCCACGCCGCGCAGCTGCTGGCTGGCGCGCTCGATCTGCGCCAGTGCAGGGCCAATGGACTCCAGATAGCGCTCGCCCTGCTCGGTCAGCGCCACGCGGCGACCGCCTCGGTCGAACAGGGTCTCACCGAGATCATCCTCGAGCTGGCGAATCTGGTGCGAAACCGCCGACTGGGTGACGTGCAGCTCCACGGCGGCAGCGGAAAAACTCAGCGTTCGGGCCACGGCCTCGAAGACCGGGAGGGCCCTGAGCGGGGGCAGGCGCATTATTCAATTCGCTCATGGTCAATCTTGATGCATCAGCGCTGATATTAACCCGGCATCGGTGAAAGATGACTTTCGGCCGACGATTCGATGACAAATGGCACCTGTCGCGATGCCGCGTGGCTCCGAGAATGAATCCTGCCGGCACCCACTGACTTACCTGCCGGCATCCACTCACTTAACGGAGCAAACACATGAAAGCTATCTGCAAAGGACTGATCGTTTCCGCCCTGATCACTTGCTCGGCCGCGCACGCTGCCGACCTGACGGTCAACCTTTCCAACATCGACAACACCCGCGGCACCCTGCATATCGGCGTCGCCGACTCGCAACAAGCCTGGGAAGGCAAAAGCGACTTCGCGGCCGCAGCCTCGCGCAAGCCCTCGGGCAGCGAGGAAGCCGTCTCCTTTACCGACCTGGCCCCGGGCATCTATGCGATCAAGGTCATGCACGATGAAAATGACAACGGCAGGCTCGATGTAGGCCCCAGCGGCGTCCCGGTCGAAGGCTACGGCTTCAGCAACAATCCGCAGGTCATGCGCGAGGCCACGTTCGAAGAAGCCGCATTCGAAGTCGGCGAGAACGGTGCCGAAATCAGCATTCGGATGCGCTGAAAGCGCCAGTCGAACGGCGGACGGAAAGCCCCGCACCGGTCATGACCGGTGCGGGGTACACCAGGTGCCGAAAGTCATGACTTGCGCTTTGACAGTTGTCGTCGCCGCCCGGCACCGTTATACAGGGGGCATGAAGCAATTGTGGAAAGACGGCGCGCACGAGCTGCTGACCAATCCGCTGGCCTGGGCCTCGTATGCCGCCTGGGCGGCGGTCTGGCTGACGGTCACCGGTGTGTTCGGCTGGCGCGACATGAACTGGTGGGTCGACGGGCTGCTGCTGCTTTTTCTTGTCGCCTGGCTGGGCTGTCTGCTCGACGAGCTTGTCGGCCGGCGGATATTCGACCTCTTTCTGATCGCGCTCACGGGCCTGACCTTCATCATTCTGTGGTTCGTGCCCTCGGGTGCGACGCCCATCCTGATGATCCTGCTGGTGACCCAGTTCGCGCAGCGATTGCGCACGCCGATGCTGGCAGCCGCCCTGGTGGCGATCAATCTTGTCTTTGCCGGCATCCTGATCCTTGGCTGGAAAATCGGTCCGGCCGACGCCGGCTTCTCCCTGCTGAGCTTTATCGGTTTCCAGATGTTTGCCGTGCTGGTGATGCGCTATGCCATCCGCGCCGAGGACATGGCCGAGGATCTCCGGTCGGTCAACGCGCGCCTGCTGGCCACGCGCTCGCTATTGAGCGAGACAGCCCGCGACCAGGAGCGTCTGCGCCTGTCGCGCGAGCTCCACGACGTGGCCGGACACAAGCTCACCGCCCTCAAGCTCAACCTGCGCGGGCTGACGCAGCGGCTTGACGACGCCGCGGCCGCCATGGAAGTGGAGCGGGCGACCAGCCTGGCTGACGAGCTGCTGCAGGACCTGCGCTCGGTAGTCAAGCACCTGCGCCAGAGCGAGGGCATCGAGCTGGCGTCGAGCCTGCACGAACTGGCTCGGCCCTTTCCGCGGCCGAAGCTGAAGCTGCGCCTGGACCAAACCGCGCGCGTACCGCGGGCCGACCAGGCCGAGGCGCTGCTGCGGGTGGTCCAGGAGGCGCTGACCAACGCCGCGCGCCACGGCCCGGCCGAAACGCTGGGCGTGCAGCTTCGGCGCGAGTCCGATGACCTGATTCTCACCGTCGAAGACGACGGGCGCGTCAACGGCAAGGTCCGGCCAGGCCACGGCCTGACCGGCATGCACGAGCGCCTGGCCGAGCTGGACGGATCGCTGGCAATCTCGCAGTCGGATTCCGGCGGTCTGAAACTGACTGCCACCCTGCCCCTGGAGCTGCACTGATGCCCATCCGCATCGCGCTGGCCGACGATCAGGCCCTGATTCGCGAGGGTCTTAAGTCCGTGCTTAACGACCTGCCGGGCGTGACCGTCGCCGTCGAAGCCGCATCCGGCGCGCCCCTGCTTGAGGCGCTGGATCACGACACGGTCGACCTGATCGTATCCGATATCCGCATGCCGGGCGTCGACGGCATCGAGCTGTGCCGACGCCTGAAGCACCGGGAAAACGCGCCGCCGGTACTGTTGCTGACCACTTTCGACGACAGCGAGCTGATGCTGGCCGCCGTGGATGCCGGCGCGCAGGGTTTTGCGCTCAAGGACATCTCGCCCGAAGACCTCGCCGGGCTGATCGCCGCCATCCTGCAGGGCAAGCGCCGGCTGCAGCCGATCGATACCACGGGGGTGGCCGAGCGCTACCCCTACCGCGATGATTCGCCGCCGGCGGACACCTTTTCCGGTCGGGAAGTCGAAATTCTGCGCCTCATCGCCGGCGGCTACTCCAATCGTGAAATCGCCCGCTCCATCCACCTGGCCGAAGGTACGGTTAAAAACTACGTTTCCGACATTCTCGACAAGCTCAACACCGGTGACCGCACGCGAGCCGTGCTGAAAGCCATCACCTTGCGAATCATCTGATTCCGGCATCCCGCCAGGCTGTTATTTAATTTTTTCATGGGGGATGAGCATTGATCATTTTACATAATGACGGTGCGCTTCCACAATGACAGGCTCGCGACACTGTCACTCAACCGTATTCGAAGGCGAAAGCGATGTCCGGACGCACCGTCAACAGCGCGATCTTTCTGCTGGTCGTCGGCAATCTGCTGGCGATCTTCTCCGATACGCTGATCAAGTGGGCCAGCGGCGACCTGGCCATATTTCAATTTGTGGCGGTGCGCTTCGTGTTCACGGTGCTGCTGCTGGTGCCTTTTCTGGGGCAGGTCGACTGGAAGAATTTCTGGGGCGGAACGCGCGTTCATCTGCTGCGCTCGCACGTCGGCCTGGGCGGCATCCTGTGCATGGTCGTCGCCCTGGGCGCCCTGCCGCTGGCCACCGCCAACGCCATTTTCTATGCCGCGCCGGTGCTGGTGATGATCATGGGCGTGCTCTTCTTCGGCGAGCGACTCAACCGCAGCAGCGTGGTCGCCGTGGTCGGCGGCCTGCTCGGCGTGCTGATCATTCTGCGCCCGACCGAAATGACGACGGCCGGCTTCACGGCGCTGGGACTGGCCGTGGCGCTGGCGATTAACGCGCTGCTGGTGCGCAAGCTCCCACAAAAACAGACCGTGGTGCACAGCCTGCTGCTGAACTACCTGTTTGCCCTGCCCGCAGCGACGGTGCTGGCCTTCATCGAGGGCGCGCCGCTGGATTATTCCTCGCTGGGGGCGGCGTTTGGTTCGGCGCTGTTCATTCTCGGCTACAACATGACCGTGATCCTGGCCTATCGCCATGTGGACGCCAATCAGGTCACGGCCTCCGAGTACACCGGAATCGTCTGGGCTTTCGTGATCGGCTGGCTGCTGTTTGCCGAAGTGCCGGACCTGTGGTTCTGGGTGGGCACCACCCTGATCGTGGTGCCGCTGCTGGTGCAGGCACTGATGTCAACCCGTCCGGCCGGGCGCCGCCGTCTGGCCACGCAGGTGGGCGGCTCGCGGCGCGCAACCGACCGACTGTCGGCCGCCGGCAGGCAGCATGAGATCAGGGCAATCAATCAGCCGGCAGACGCGCGCGATCGTGCGCCCGATGAAAGTCCAGCGCTGGCCCCAGCGGCACGATGCGGTTCGGATTGATGGTGTCGTGGCTGCCGTAGTAGTGCAGCTTGATGGCCTCGAATTCCACCGTTTCTGCAATCCCCGGCATCTGGTAGAGCTCTCTGAGATAGTTCGACAGGTTGTGGTAGTCGTCGATGCGCCGGATGTTGCACTTGAAGTGACCGACATAAACAGCATCAAAGCGCACCAGCGTGGTGAACAGCCGCCAGTCGGCTTCGGTCAGGCGTGAGCCGCACAGGTAGCGATTCTCGTCGAGCCGGGCCTCGAGTTCGTCCAGGGTTTCGAACAATGGGATTACGGCCTCTTCGTAGGCCTGCTGGCTGGTGGCAAAACCGGCCTTGTAGACGCCGTTGTTGACGTTGTCGTAGACGATTGCATTGATCGCGTCGATATCTTCGCGCAGCGCTTCAGGATAGTAGTCGCCCGGTTTCGCACCGACCTGGTCGAAGGCCTGGTTGAACATGCGGATGATATCTGCCGATTCGTTGCTGACGATGGTGTTTTGCTGTTTGTCCCACAGCAGCGGCACCGTCACGCGGCCGGTGTAGTCGCTTTTGGCTGCGGTATAGACCTGGTGCAGGTATTGGGCGCCGTGGATCGGATCGGGGTGCACCTTGTAGCCATCCTCGAAGGTCCAGCCCTTGTCGCGCATCAGCGGATTGACCGCCGAGACGGAAATCATCTGCTCGAGGCCCTTGAGCTTGCGGAAAATAAGCGCTCGATTGGCCCACGGGCAGGCGTAGGCGACGTAGAGATGATAGCGATCAGGCTCGGCCTTGAAGCCGCCCTTGCCCTGCGGTCCGGGTGCGCCGTCGGCGGTAATCCAGTTACGAAAAACAGCCTGGTCGCGCTCGAAGCGCCCGCCGGTCGACTTGGTGTCGTACCACTGGTCGTGCCACTGCCCATCAACGAGAAGTCCCATTACGCACTCCGGAATTGGTTTCTGATGTAACCAGTTTAACAAGCGGCGGCGGGCTCGTCCGGCGGCTGTCGGATTCGTCGGCAGAGCTGCACCGAGGCCTCGACGTAATGCCCGCCGAACAGATTGGCGTGGTTGAGCATGTGGTAGAGCTGATAGAACAGCCGGCGGGTCTCGAAGCCCGGCGGCAGCGGCCAGGCTTGTTCGTAGGCCCGGTAGAAGGCCTCGCCGAAGCCACCAAACAGATGCGCCATGGCCAGATCGCATTCGCGGTCAGCGTAATGAATCGAGGGGTCGAAGATGACCGGCGTGCCCTCCGGCAGGGCCGCGACATTGCCGCGCCACAGGTCGCCGTGGATCAGCGACGGCTGCGGCCTGTGTCCGTCGGAAACTTCGCGCCAGGCGGCAGTGATGTCTTTTTGGCGACGGCTCCAGCCCTGACCGGGCAGATGGCGGTGCAGCCGGTCGAACTGCGGGGCCAGGCGGCGATCTGCGAAAAACGCCGTCCAGTCATCGACCCGCGTGTTGCTCTGCGGAGTCAGTCCGATGTAGTTGCTGCGGTGCCAGCCGAAGGCCTCGGCGCCGTGACGGTGCAGGGCCGCGAGCTGGCGCCCCAGTCGCTGGTCGGCACGATCGCCTGGCTGCTCCATTGCAAGATATTCCAGCGCCAGCCAGGCATGGTTACCCAGCGTGCCGCGGCGGATGAATTTCGGTACCCGAACCTCGCCGGCTTCAGCCAGCGCCTCCAGGCCGTCGGCCTCGGCCGAGAGCAGGCCGGCCCGCTCCAGCGGCAGGGTCTTTACAAAGACCGTCGCATCGGCCGCCTGCAGCACAGCGGATTCGGCAATGTCGCCGCCGGGCGCCGACGCGACGCGCAGGCCGTGTTCGTCAAGCCCGAGGGCGCTGGCAACAGCTGCGGCTTGTTGGATATCGAGCAGCATGCAGCTGGCCGGGTGCCTGACAGGCGTCAGCCGGTGACGTAGCGCTCGAGCTGCTCGATCAGCTGCTGCTGGTCGCCGAGCACGGCGTTGACCAGGTCACCGATGGAGATCACGCCCAGCAACTGCCCCTTTTCGACGACGGGCAGATGGCGGATGCGCTTGCGCGTCATCAGGGCCAGACCCTCTTCAGCGGTAGCCCGAGGAGAAATGGTGATCGCGGGGCTCGAGCAGATCTCGCCCACCCGCGTCTCGCGCGACGAGCGCCCTTCGAGGATGACCTTGCGAGCGTAGTCACGCTCGGAGATGATGCCGTGCAATTCCTCACCGTTCATCACCAGCATGGCGCCGATGCTGCGCGAGGCCATCAGGCGAATGGCGTCATAGACGGTGTCTTCCACGGCAACCGACCAAATCTGATCGCCCTTTGTCGAGATAATCTGTCGAATCGTTTGCATTGACGCCATCCTCCTGCAGTTCGGTTGACGTTTTCGAGTATAGGCTGCGATTGCCGCAATCAGCAAACGCCGCATTTACTTGCCGATGCAGAAACTCGAGAAGATGCGGCCGAGCAGTTCGTCGGAGCTCATGCGACCGGTGACCTCGCCCAGAGAGTCGGCCGCCAGGCGCAGCTCTTCGGCCAACAGCTCGCCCGACTGGCTGGCCGCCAGCTCGGCCTGGCCGCGGCGAAGGTGTTCTCCGGCCCGGCTGATGGCGTCGACATGGCGCTGGCGGGCAGAGTATTCTCCGCCGCCGGCGTCGTCGAGGCCGAGCTCTTCGATGACCACCTGCTCCAGCAGTTCCAGCCCCTCGCCGGTGACGGCCGACACGCGCACGTGACGACCGTCCCGCGATGGTCTGGCCCCCACCAGGTCGATCTTGTTGTCGATGCGGATCAGCGGCACGCCTTCAGGCAGGCCCGGCAGCGGATGTGCTTCGCCTTCGGTGGCGTCGACCACCCAGAACACCAGGTCGGCAGCTTGCATCTCGCGCTCGGCGCGGCGCACGCCTTCGGACTCCACCCGGTCGACGGTCTCGCGGATGCCGGCGGTGTCGGCCAGGGTCACCGCCAGACCGGCGATGGTAATGGTTTCGCGCAACACGTCGCGGGTGGTGCCCGGCACTTCGGTCACGATGGCAGCATCATGGCGGCTGAGCGCATTGAGCAGGCTCGACTTGCCGGCGTTGGGCCGACCGACAATGGCAATGCGAACGCCGCTGGTCAGCAGCCGCCCGGTGCCGGCGCGCTGAAGCAGCGTTTCCTGGCGGGAGCGTAGCCCGGCCACTCGCTCGGCCACCTGGCCTTCGGCGAGAAAGTCGATTTCCTCGTCAGGAAAGTCCAGCGCCGCCTCGACCCAGACCCGCAGCTCGACCAGGGCTTCGGCGAGTTCGTCGACCTCTTCGGAGAACGCGCCTTCCAGGCTGCGATGAGCGGCGCGCGCGGCAGTATCAGTGGCAGCCGCGATCAGATCGGCCACGGCCTCGGCCTGGGCGAGGTCCATGCGATCATTGAGAAAAGCGCGCTGGCTGAACTCGCCGGGCGCTGCGCGGCGGGCGCCGAAGTCAACACAGGCCGCAACCATCATTTCCAGCACCACGGGTGAGCCGTGGCCCTGCAGCTCGACGACGTCCTCTCCGGTAAACGAGCCGGGTCCGGGAAAGACCAGCACGAGCCCGGAATCCAGGGTTTCGCCCTGATTGTCGCGGAAGGTCCGAAGCGCGGCCTGCCGGGCGGGCGGCAGCTCGCCGCACAATTTCCGGGCAATCGCGCGGCTATCCGGCCCGGACAGGCGAACCACGCCAACGCCACCGCGCCCGGGCGGCGTGGCGATGGCGCAAATCGTGTCGTTGACGGTAGTCATGGCAGCATTCTGCCATCCAGACGCCCGGCAACGCTCGGTGATGACGCCTCTTCAGGCTCATCTCTGCATTGCACAGGACTGAGGAACCCATGCGCTTGTCGGTCACGGGACGCGCCGCGACAGACATGGACGGGACGGACCCTTTCCACTTTGTTCCGGCGCGCCACCAATCTCAGGGAGAGGACCAGCCGAGGCGTTCACGCACGGATTCGGGCGTATGCTCGCGCACCACGTCCACC
Organism: Wenzhouxiangella sp. YN1; assembly: GCF_056324145.1. Classification (NCBI taxonomy): domain Bacteria; kingdom Pseudomonadati; phylum Pseudomonadota; class Gammaproteobacteria; order Chromatiales; family Wenzhouxiangellaceae; genus Wenzhouxiangella; species Wenzhouxiangella sp. YN1. The sequence goes on along the minus strand of NZ_JBJNIO010000125.1, from coordinate 53,941 downwards.
TGTCCCGACACCGTGATGATCAGGTTTTCCGGATGCAGATACTTGCGCGCCGCGGCGTTAACGTCCTCGAGCGTCAGTGCCCGCAGCGCAGCGACCTGGTCGGCATCCCCGGCGTAGTAGTTCAGATAGTGGGGTGACTGGTAGGCGTAGTGCCCGAACAGCTCCCGGTGGGCAAGACGCAGGCCGACCTTGTGCGCCGTGTCGTAGGAGGCGGGAATGAGTCCGTCGATGAAGGTCGTGCGCGCAGCCTCGAACTCTTGCACGGTAACGCCGTCATCGCGCAGCCGGCGAATCTGCTCCAGGGCCAGCCCGATTCCTTCGCCGAGTGTCTCCGGACGGCCACCAAAGCGCCAGAGGTAGGGATTCGGCGCACCGCGACCCGGCTCGATCTCGCCGTACAGCGCGGAGGTAATGCCGCGTTCGGCGCGCAGCAGCCCCATCATGCGCGAGGCGAAGCCACCGCCTGCCAGGATGTGGTGCATGACTTCCAGCGCCGCGTGATCCTCGGGCAACCCCTCGATACCGAGATGCCCCAGCATCACCTGGGCCTGACGCGTCGGCAGATCGAGAGTCTCTACCTGCAGGCCTTTCGGTGCCGTCGGCGTGGCGAATGCGAGTGAGGCGGCGGAAGGTTTCTCCGACAGCGCCTGCAGCGCAGTCTGTGATGCAAGCGCGCGACGCATGTGGTCACGGGTCACGGCGCCCGAGATAACCAGCGCAAGGGTGTCGGCGGTGTAGTGTCGGGCGTGGTGGGCGACCACATCTTCCAGACGGATTGCGCGCAGGGACTCGCCGGTCTGGCGCGCCCCAAGGGGGTGGTTTTCGCCGTAAAGAGTGGCGTCGAACAGGGCGCGTGTTGCATACAAGGCGTCATCGGCGGCCTGCTCCGCGGCAAGTGCCAGGCGCTCACGCTCGTCCTCGAAGGCGGCCTCTAGCGCCGGCGCGGCCACCATACGCGCCACCAGGTCGACCAGCTCCTCCGCCCGTTCCGCAGGTGCGACGGCGTCCAGGCGCGTGCCGCGCCGGTCGTGTTCGATCGTCAGGTCGGCACCCATCGCCTCGAGCGCCTGCTCAATGGACTTGTCATCACCGCCACCCTGGCGCAGCAGTTGGGCCAGCAGCGCGCCGAGCCCTTCCTTGCCTGCAGGGTCGGCCACGCTCGGTGCATCGATCAGCGCTGTAACCCGGACCTGGGGCAGCAGGGGCTCCGGCACGATGAAGGCAGACAGTCCGTTCTCCAGATCCAGGCGGTAGTCCGCGGCCTCGGGGAAGTGGAAGGGGGCATCGGGGTAGTCGAGGTCGCGATAGTCGCGCGTGGGGGCACTCTCGGTGAAACGCGCCGCACGCCGTTCGGCCATGAAGGGCGGGACATACCAGGGCTGCTCGGCAATCGCGATGGGCTTGGCGATCTCGCGCGGGGCGGATCCCGCCGCTGTGGCGGTGGCGGCGGTGGCACTGGCGGCGCCGGTCGAGGCCCGGCGCACGCCCGAGCCCGATGCCTGTGCTGGCTGGGCATCGTCAAGACCGACCAGGCCCTGCTGGCGGTAGGTTTCGCGTTCCCGTGCGGCCTGGCCGCGCTGCACAGGCGGCGTGCCCTCCCCGTCGACTTCGGCCAGGAAGAATTCGCCCACGGGGCCGCCAACCGGCCACTGCCCGGGTCTGACGCGGTCGAGACTTGCGAGGGTCATGCCCGCGTCGGTGTCGTTTGCGGCGAGTGTCTCCGCGATTTCCCGTCTGAGGTGGCCGACGATCTGGCGCTCGGGCGAAAAGTAGCGCTTTGCTACCGCCTGCAGGTCTTTGACGCTGACGGCGGCCCAGAGGTCGGGCATGGCGTTCAGGTGCTCCCAGTGATAGATGGTTTCCATGGCACCGATGGTGACCGCACTGCTTCCGATCTCCTCGAGGCTTTGCGTCAACGACAGGGTGAGCCGCTGCGCCGCTGCCGCGAGCTCTGCAGCCTCGACCTTGCCTTCCGCAATGTCGCCGAGCACGGCATTGATACCGGATTCCACCGCGTCGAGCTGGGCATTGTCGCGCGCCTTGACCTGCATCGAGAAATGCGAGGGGTACTTGGATGTCCACGCCGACGCGGAGGCGCTGGTCGCCAGGCGTGCTTCGTCCACCAGGGCGGCGCTCAGGCGTCCGCGCGGCCCTCCGAGCAGCTCGGCCAACAGATCGAACGCCGCCGCGTCCGCATGGCCGACCGCCGGCATCGGCACGTTGATGGCAACCGCCGGTCCCGCGGCCGCGGTTACGGTTAGACGCTTCTGGCCGATGCTTTCGGGTTCCACCGTGCGCAGGCGAGGCGAAGGGCGTGCGGGCTGCCAGCTGCCGAAGTAGGCCTCGGCCAGGTCGAAAACCTCCTGTGCCTCGACCTCACCGACCACGACCAGAACCAAGTTCTGCGGGATGAAGTATTTGTAGAAGATCTCCCAGTGATCCTCGCGCGTCGCCTGGGTGAGGTCGCTGAACCAGTGCGCCCAGCCGTAGGGGTGGGCGTCGTAGGTCATGGAACGCAGCACCCGGTTGAATTTGCCGTCCGGGCTGTTGTCGTAGCGCCGGATCTGGTCGACCACCACTTCCTTCTCGGGCTCGAAGTGACGAAACACCGGGTTCTCCACGCGCGAGCGCTCGGCCCACAGGAAGAATTCGAGCTTGTTGGCCGGCAAGTCGACGTCGAACTTCATCCAGTCGCGCCCGGTGGAGGCCGTGGTGCCCGTGCCGCCGGCGGCCTGTACCGCGCCAAAGTACCATTCGACCACGGCGAGCTCATTCTGCGCCGCCGCGGCAGCGGCCAGTTCACCGCGCAGACTCTCCAATGCCTGCGAGTCGCAATCGTTCTCCAGCTCCGCAAACACGCTGCGCTGCAGGAGACAGTCGCGCTGGCGATTCTCCTCATCGGTAACCTGCCGCGCCAGGTGTTCCACCCGCGCGGCGATATCGCGCTCTGCATCCCAGTCCTTGGTTCCCGCGATGTGGTCACCCTTGAACAAGTGGTGCTCCAGCATATGCACCAGGCCGACTGTTCCCGGCCGCTCCGCGGCAATGTCCACCCGGTAGAAGCTACGCGCACCCACGCGTCCGGCAGATTCCCGCTCCCAGACCAACACGGTGACGCCGTTGGCCAGAACTTTCTGCTGCACGTCGACCTCCAGCTCAGCGGCATTCACGGTCAAGCTGGCAAGCAGGATGTACGGCAGAAAGAAGAAGGCAGGCAGGCGTGGACGAAAAATTTCAGGCATGAGTTTCATATCCCGAGAGGAGGTAGAGGCGTAGAGGAAGTATAAGCGCCCTTCGAGAATTCAGTATCAACCTGGCACGAATGTAGATGACATTCGTGCCAGGTCAATAAAATACAGCCTGCCTGTTACTGACCAACCTCACTGGCCAGCAAACAGCTTGACCCATTCAGTCAGCAGTCTGGTTCCGTAACCGGTGGCGCCTTTGGGGTGGATGCCGCTGGGGCTGTCAACGAGGGCGTCGCCGGCCATGTCGATATGCAGCCAGGGTGTGTCAGCCGCGAAGTGCTGCAGGAAAATGGCGCCGGCCTGAGCGCCGGGCGAACCGGTATTGCGGATATCTGCTATACGACTGTCGATAATGCCCTCATAGGGGCCGAGCGGCAGTTGCCACACGCGCTCGCCGGTCAACTCCCCGGATTTGCGCACGCTCTCGAGCAGATCCTCGTGTTCGCTGAACACGGCGGCATAGTCGGTGCCGAGGGCACGCACCTTGGAGCCGGTCAGCGTGGCGATATCAACGATGGCACGCGGGTTGAAGTGCTCGCGCGCATACCAGATACCGTCGGCGAGGATCAGGCGGCCTTCGGCGTCCGTATTGGCAACCTCGATGGTGGTGCCATCGCCGGCAGTCACGACATCACCGGGCAGCTGTGCTTCTGACGAAATCGAGTTCTGCGACAGGGGCATCACGCCGACCACGTTGACTGCCGCCTGCTGGGCCGCCAGGGCAGCAATGGCACCCATCACCGCCGCCGCACCCGCTTTATCCGTCTGCATGCGCAGAATCGACGCGGAATTGGTTTTCAGGTTGTAGCCCCCGGTGTCAAAGGTGTTGCCCTTGCCGACCAGGGCGACGGGCTGGTCGTCACTGCCTTCCCAGTGGGCAACCACCAGGTGGGCCTTGTGCTGGCTGCCCTGGCTGACGCCGTAGAGCGAGCCCATACCCGCTTTAAGAACCTGCTCCGGACGCAGAATGGTCACTTTTACCCCCAGCGGCTCGAGCACCTCGCGCGCGTACTCGGCGAAGGCGGCCGGGTGGCCATCACTGCCGGGCAGGTTGGTCAGCTCGCGGGCATGGAAGACCCCCTCGGCCAGGGCGCGCAGCTGCGCGTATTGCTGCTCGGCCTGCGACTGCGCGCGCACCGTGAAGTGATAGTGCTGCGATGGACGCGGCTCGGGGTCACTGAAATGACGATCAAAACGATAGTTGCGCAGATCCATGCCGTGGGCGATGGCGGTCGAGATCTCGACATTGAGCGCATCATCCGTGATCAGTGAGGCATTCACCTCGATACGCTGCGCCGAGCCGGTATTGATATGGCCTGCCAGGTTCGCGCCGATCAATTCGGCGGCATGACGCTCGAGCTCCGCCGGATTGCCAACGCCAACCAGGATGATCCGGTTTGCATTCAGCTCGGCCGGCGCCAGGATTTCCACTCGTTGCTCTTTTTCGCCTTCAAAATCGGCTGCGGCAAGCGCGCGCGCGACCTGGCTTGCTGTGCGCTCATCCCAGTCGGGCCGTCGCACTGCCTCCTGCCCTTCGGGCACGAGCAGCACCAGAGTGTCAGCTTCGCGGTCAGCCGTTTCCGAGAATTCGGTACGAGTCTGCAAAAACTCTGCGTTCGCTGCAGTGAACAGCAATACGGTGGCCACGAACAAAAGGCAGCCCAGGATCACGCGCGACATATGCATTGAATATATCTCCGGTTTCTGAATCTGAAATCCCGAACAGTATAGAAGAGCTTGTGTCCGCTGCGGCCGGCTGCTGCGATCAGCGGGCGGCTTTGGCTGCCTTTGGGTTCGTCGCTGGTTGTGGCCTCAGGCGTTGTTGCCGCGCTAAAAAAACCCGCGCCCGGAGTCCGGGCGCGGGCGGCGTCTTTCAGTGCGTCTGCCGAGGCATCAACTGCGCTGGAACGGGCCGGCCCACAGGCCCAGACCTGCCATCGAGGCAATCAGCAGCAGCAGCATCCACAGCGAGCTTGCCGGCACCGGGATCGGCGGTGTGGTGGTCACGATCACGCTGTCATCGTCGCCGACCACATTGCCGTCGTCGTCTTCGCCGGAGACCGTGGCAACGTTTTCCACCTGGCCACTCGCCTGATCGCTGGCGGTGAGGATGTAGTCAACCGGCCCACAGGCAGCCGATTCACCCGGCGCCAGCGCATCCGGCGTACAGCTGATGGCGCCGCCGAGCATGGGGTCGTCGACGACGACATTTTCCAGCGGATAGCCGCCGGTGTTGGTGACTTCAAACGTGTAGGTCACCGTATCGCCCGGATCGTAGGGCCCGGTGGTGCTCACCGACTTGACCAGCACAATGCTGGATTCGTCGTTGAGCGGCGCGTCGGCCGAGTCCTCGTCTTCCAGCGGGTTGCCGTCGGGATCATCACCGGTCGCCGTGGCCGTGTTGGTAAACGGGCTGCCGGCGTCGAGATCGGCCTTGGTGATCACATGCTCGGCCTCGCAAACCAGCGTGGCACCCGGTGCCAGCGTGGTCGGCTGGGCCGGCGTGCAGGCGGTAATGACCGCATCGGGGTCGCTGATCTCGACATTGGCCAGCGTCACTACGCCGGTGTTTGTGGCCGTCAGCTGGTAGCTGATGGTGTCATCCTGGGCGTACGGCTCACCGCTGGAGGTGATGGTTTTCTCCAGCCGGAGGCCGCTGTCGGTATCCAGCGGCGCATCGGCAGAATCGTCATCTTCCACCGGGTTGTCGTCGGGATCACTGCCCGTGGCCGTGGCCGTGTTGGTAAACGGCGTGCCGGCGTCCAGATCCGCCTGGGTCACCACATGCTCGGCCTGACAGGTCAGCGTCTCGGCCGGCGCCAGCGTGGCCGGCTGCGATGGCATGCAGCCGGTGATGCTGGCGTCGGGATCGCTGATCTCGACGTTGGCCAGGGTACGGCTGCCGCTGTTGGTGGCTACCAGCTCCCAGGTGATGGTGTCACCCTCGCCGTAGGGCGCGCCGCTGGAGGTCACCGATTTGACCAGCGTCAGGGCGGAATCGTCTTCCAGCGGTGCATCGACGGAATCATCGTCTTCCACCGGGTTGCCGTCCGGATCGTCGCCGCTTGCGGTGGCCGTATTGGTAAACGGCGTACCGGCGTCAAGATCGGCCTGCGTGACCAGGTACTCGGCCTGACAGGTCAGCGTTTCCTGCGGCGCCAGCGTGGCCGGCTGCGATGGCATGCAGCCGGTGATGGTGGCGGCGGGATCGCTGATCTCGACATCGGCCAGGGTCAGCGTGCCGGTGTTGGTAGCCACCAGCTCGTAGGCGATGGTGTCGCCCTCGCCATAGGGCGCGCCGGTCGAGGTGACGGTCTTGTCGAGCACGATGCCAACGTCGGTGTCGAGTGGCACGTCGGCCGAATCATCATCGGATACGGGGTTGCCGCTCGGGTCGTCACCCGAAGCCGTGGCCGTGTTGGTAAACGGCGTGCCGGCATCCAGATCCGCCTGAGTCACCACATGCTCGGCCTGACAGGTGAGTGTGTCGCTCGGCGCCAGCGTGGCCGGCTGGGCCGGCGTGCAGCCGGTGATGACCGCATCAGGATCGGAGATCTCGACGTTGGCCAGGGTCACCGTGCCGGTGTTGGTGGCCATCAGCTCGTAGCTGATGGTGTCACCTTCGCCATAGGGCGCACCGGCCGAGGTAACCGCCTTGTCGAGCACGATGCCGGCCTGAGTGTCCAGCGGCGCATCGGCCGAATCGTCATCGGAAACCGGGTTGCCGTCCGGGTCGTCGCCCGAAACCGTGGCCGTATTGGTGAACGGCGTGCCGGCGTCCAGATCGGCCTGGCTGATCGTATGCTCGGCCAGGCAGATCAGGTCATCGCCGGGGGCCAGGCTGGTCGGCTGCGCTGGCGTGCACGAAGTGATGGCGACGTCGTTGTCGACAATCTGCACGTTGGCGAGCGTGACGTTGCCGGTATTGGTGGCAATCAACTCGTAGCTGATGGTGTCACCTTCGCCATACGGCGCACCGGCCGAGGTGATCTGCTTGACCAGGCCGATGCCCGGGTTCTGCGCGATCGGCGTGGTCACCGTGTCGTCTTCGTCGGGCGTCTGATCGCTGCCGGCCGTGGCGGTATTGACGATTTCGCCGGTGTCGACGTCGGCCTGGGTGGCCGTATAGGTGCCGATCAGCGTGCAGGTGCCGCCCGGTGCCACGCTGGCGCACGGCGTCGTGCCGCCGGTCGGCGTGATCATCGGGTCACTGACAATCACATTTTGCAACGTGACGTTACCGGTGTTGAGCGCGGTGACCGTATAGGTGAGCACGCTTCCCGGCTCGATCGGGTCGGGCGCGTCGGTCAAGACCTTGTCGACGGCCAGCTGCGGCGTGACGGTCAGCGGCGTGGTCTCGTCGTCTGCGTTGTTGCCCGGGGTCGGATCAGAACCGTTGTTGCCGTCGTCGTCGACGCGGGCAACGTTATAGATCGAGGTCACGCTTGCGTCGACCGGGTCATCGACGATCACGGCAAAGGCCGCGCTGCCGGAATCGCCCGCAGCCAGCGCGCCGATGGCCAGCGTGCAGGTGCTGCCGGCGCTGGCGTCGGGCACGCAGCTCCAGCCGCCCGTGCTGGCGCCGGCATCGAAGCTGGAGTTGGCCGGCACGGTCTCGGTGATCTCGACGCCGGTGGCGTCCTGGCTGCCGATGTTTTCATAGTCCAGCGTGTAGGTCACGCTGCCGCCGGGCACGGTCGTCGCGCCGCCGTCGCTCTTGCTCAGAGTCAGATCGGGTGCGGCGTCGATCGGCGTGGTCTCGTCGTCCTGGTTGTCGTTCGGCGTCGGATCCGGGCCGTTGCTGCCGTCGTCTTCGATCAGCACCGCGTTGAGAATTTCGCTCACACCGGCATGCAGGGGCGAGTCGACATCGACGGCAAAGACCACGCTGGCCGAATCACCGGCGGCGAGGTTGCCCACCACCAGGGTGCAGCTGCTGCCCGGCGCGGTGCCGGCGCAGCTCCAGGCCGGATCGCTTGCTCCGGCATTGAAGCTGGTGTTGGCCGGTACCGTCTCGGTGATTTCCACGCCGGTGGCGTCCTGGTTGCCGTTGTTGGCGTAGTTCAGCGTGTAGGCCAAGGTGGCGCCGGGGGCGGTAGCGGCGACCCCGTCGTCCTTGACGATGCTCAGGTCGGGTGCAGCGTTGACCGGCACGCGGGTGGGATCGTCCGGGCCGGGCTCGCCGGGATCGTCGCTGGGCACGGGTGGCAGTTCATCGCTGTCGGCAACGGCCTGGTTTTCAACCTCGGTCACGCCCGCCGGAAGCGGCGAGTCGATCACCGTGTCGTATTCGATGATGGCCGTATCGTTCGCCGCCAGGCTGGCGATGGTGACCTGAACAGTACTGTCGCCGGCGGTATTGCCGATGGTCACCGTGCCGGTGCTGGTGGTCACGCTGCCGGACACCAGCGCGCTGTTGGCGTCGGGCACGTCGTCGATGACGATGTTGGTGGCCGGCGCCGCGCCGGTGTTGTCCAGCGTCAGGGTGTAGCGCAGCGTGTCGCCCGGTGACACATCGCCGGAACCGTCGGCATCAACCTGCAGGCTCGCGGTCTTGCTCAGAGCCAGGTCGGGCAGGCCGATCTGGTCGCTGTCGCTGACCGGCGGCAGATCGCGCGCTTCATCGCGCGGCGAGCCGTTCTTGGGCGGCAGGCTGTCGCCGCCGACCAGGTCGGCGGTGTTGCTGATCGGATTGGGGTCAGGCGGCAACACGGCCAGCGGCATGTCAAAGCTGGCCGTTACGCTGCTGCCGGCCGCAAGGCCCTGGCCGCCGCTGCTGGCAAAGCTGACGGTGTGCTGCCCGACCGCCGGAGTGTCGTTATCAATCACCAGGGTGTAGCCCGAAGGCACGGTCGCCGGCGCAAAAGCGGCGACGTTCCAGTCGGCCTGGTCAAACACGTCTTCGACAATCAGGTTGTAGGCCGTGGCATTCCCGGTATTTTCCAGGGTGAGCTCGATGCGCACCCCGCCGTTGCTGACCGGGCCCATGGACTTGCTCAAGCCCACATCCGGCTCGATCACGTAGACCTCGGCATCGTCAGTCATTGAGCCACCGATGCCATAGGTCAGCTCGGCCAGGTTGGTCAGCGTCACGCCATCAGTGTTGGCCGGGTTGTCGACGACCAGCGCCACGATCTGTACGGTCAGGCGGTCGTTGGCGTCGGAGACACCGTCGATGGTGTTCGTCACATCACCAAAATCGAAGGTGACGGTGTCGTCGATGCCGTCACTGTTGGCGTCGGTGATGACCGGGGTGCTCGGGCCGGTGGTCGACAGATTGCCGCCAATGCTCACGACCGAGGCACCGATGGCCTGCATGTAGCCATCAGCCGCGCTGGCCGGCAGGGCGTCGACAAGCACCGCGTCGGTGGTCACCCCTTCCGGGAATTCGATCACCAGACTGTAAGTAACGGTCTCGCCAATCGACACGTCGGGCAGCGCCATGATGCCGCCGCCGGACATGATGCTCATCATGCCCGAGCCTTGCGCGGTCTTGGTCAGGCCCGGCCCCTTGACGGTGACGTGCGCGTTATCGGCGCTGTCGCCGGGGCGATTGTGGTCGGCGTTTTCGTCGGGCAGCGTGAAGTATTCCAGCGCCGCGGAGTTGGTCAGATCGGTACCGGCCTCGACACTCTGATCGACGTTGACTTGATAGGTGATGTAGCAGCTGCCGGTCGCCAGTTCGAGCTCGGGAATGGTAAAGAAGATGTTCGGGTTGCCGCTCGAGTCGACAGCCTGGCTGGCGCAAGTTCCGCCCACGCTGCCGTCGCCGCCCCAGATCAGGCCGGCCGGCAGGCTGTCGGTAATTTCCAGGTTGAAGACATCGGCGGTGGAACCGGATGCATGCTCGATATCCAGGCGCACGGTCACGGTGTTGCCGGCTTCGACGTAGCCGTCGGCCGGGTCGACAATGCTCTTGGTCAGATTCAGATCCGGCGCGACTAGATCCACGCCGACGCTGCCGCTGATGGGATCGCTGCTGGCGGTCTCGAAGGTGGCGCGGTTGAGCTGGTTGGTGATCCCGCTCTGGTTGGCGGGCACGTCGACCACGACGGCGACCACCTCGAAGGTGATTTCATCATCGCCAACGCTCGGGCCGGCGGGATCATTAACGACGGTGTCCAGCTGCCAGCGCACGCGGTCGTTGTGACCGTCGCTGTTGGTATCGCTGTGTACGCCGGCAGCGCCGACGGCCGGCAGCGAGGTACCGGAAAGGTTGGCGCCAACGCTGATGACTCGCGAGGAAACCACCGCCAGGGTGCTCGAGCCGGTCGGCAGCTGATCGGTAATGACCACGCCGTCGGTGGTGCCCTGCGGGAAGGTCGCGGTAAAGTGGTAGGTGACTTCCTCACCGATGGTCAGGTCTTGTTCCGGGCCGAACTGGCCGCTGCCGGTGCTTGGCTCGCTGGTGGCGACAATGACCTTGTCCATACCCGGCTGAGTAACCGTGATGGTGTGATCGTTCTGGGCGCTGTATTGGCGCTGGTCATCGCTGGGCCCGGCGATGGAATCCCACGCCAGCGTGGCGGTATTGATCAGCTCTTCCTGAGGCTGCACGTCGACGGTGAGCCGGGCCTGATACTCGAGCACCACCTCGGCACCGCGCGCGAAATCAGTCCAGCCAAGCGAAATCGTGTTGCCGCTGCTGTTGTCGACATCGAAACCTGTCCCGCTGATGACCTGCAGGCTGCCGGGAACGAGCGCCAGCTTGGCCGGCAGGGGATCGTCGAAGACCACATCGTGGGCATCCGCCGTCGATCCGGCCGCGTGCTGGAGGGTAACGGTATAGGTCACCACATCGCCGGCCTCGCCCCCGGTGATGTCGCCGGACTTGCCGATGGTCAGCTGCGGCTCGACCACGTCCATGGGCGCGCTGGCCGAGGCGTCCAGGCCGGGGCCGAACTGCACCAGCACGTTGTTGCTCAGCTCGTCGCCGTTGACGTTGGCGGCGGCGTCGTCGATCAGGGTGGCGGTCACCTGAATGACGACCTGGTCGTCAGGGCCCAGGGCGCCGCTGCCGCTGTTGACCACCTGGCCGAAATCAAACTGCGCGGTGTCGTCAATGCCGTCGCCAAGCTGCGCGTCGCTGATGACCGCCGCCGGGTTCGGGTTGGCGGGCGCCAGGTTGGCGCCAGTGGCAATGACGCTGGCCGAATCCAGGCGCATGAGGCCGTTGGTCCAAGGCACGGTATCGGTCACGCCCACCTGCGGGGTGGTGCCGTGGGGAATGGTGACGGTGATATCGAAGGTCGCAGACTCGCCGATGGCCAGGTCGTCGATGCCCGGCCGATGCTCGCCGCTGCCGGTGGCCGGCTCTGACGTTGCGCTGATGACCTTGGAGACAACGACCGAATCGATGGTGACGGTGGCCGAGTCGTCGGCAACGTAGTTGTTCATGCCGCCGCCCGAGCCGTCGCGCTCGCCGGTGTCGCTGCCCGGCGCGCCCGGCGTGGTCGAGCCGGTCGGGTTGGGGGCCGTGCCGCTGGTGGCCGGCAGACTGGTCCAGCTGGCCTGGGCATTGTTGACGATGCTGGTGCCCGGGGCGACGCCGATTTCGAGCGTTGCATCGAAGCTGATCTGGAGTTGGCAGCCCGGCGGCATGGTATCGACCGTGATGTCGAGATTGTCGCCGACCGTGTTGTCGGTCACACCGCTGCAGCCGCCTGAGGGCGTGATGCTGGCAATCGTCAGATTGGTCAGACCCGCCGGCAGGCTGTCGGTGATGTGGACATCGTAGGCGTCGCTGCGATTGGCGCCCGCGGCGGCAGTGACGTCCAAGGTGAAGCTGATGGTGTCGCCGGCCTGCCCGGTGCCCGGCGAGGCGGACTTGGTCACGCCAATCGCAGGCTCGGCGATGCGGACGGTGGCGTTGTTGGAGTTGCCGGCGAGTGGATTGCCGGCGCTGAAGGTGGTGAAATTGTTGCTGCGGTTGGCGCCGGCGGTGTTGTTCCCCGAGCTCGAGTTGTTGACCAGGGCATTGAATTCGACCACCAGCCAGGCGTCGTTGTTGTCGCTGTTGGCGTTGGTGACATCGCCGAAGGCAAAGCGTGGATTATCGCCGTTGCCGAACGAGCCGCCGGAGATGGCGCCTGCGGGCAGCGCGAAGGTGATCGCGCTGCTGGCAACGGTGCCTGGATCGGCCGCCGTACCGGTCAGGTTGGGCACGGCCACGGTGCTCGAGGTCAGGTCCGAACCGCTGGCGCTGATGAATGCGGCTGTCGCCGTACCGTCATCAAGAAAGGTCAGGCCCGAGGGCAGATTGTCTTCCAGGCTCATCTGCGCGATCTGGCCTTCCGGAATGCGCACAGCCAGGCGGTAGCGCACGATCTCGCCGATGGTTGCGCGCGGCGGATTGCTGATATCGGAAGTGCCCGGCTCGGAGGAGGCGACAAAGTACTTCTGCTGAGCGATATTGGCGCTCTCGACCGTAGTGGAGTCGCGCCGGGTCGGGAACGTGGTAGCCCCGCTCTGGCTGGAAAAATCCAGCTCGGCGGTGTTGGTGATACTGGTCATGGGTGCGATGTCGGCCGCCACCTGACAGTCCACGGTTACCAGCGCAGTGTCGGCACCGTATGGCGCGCCGGGTGAGCCGTCGTTGGCCGCGAGCGGATCGTCGAGCAGCAGGCCGCCGGCCAGCGTACCGCTGTAGCCCAGCGCGCTGCCTGAGCCGTCGGTCACGCCGGTGACGCTGCAGCCGGTCAGATCCGCCGGGAAGGCATCGGTAATGGTCACGTCATAAGCCGGGGCACCGCCCTGATTTTCGGCGGTGATGACGAAGGTGATGTTGTCATGGGCATCGACGCCACTGATGTGACCGTCCTCCGGCTCGTTGCCCGGCCCGGGACTGATCGTGCCGTTGCCGTCGGTGGCCGACACGCCTTTGGTGATGACCATATCGGGGGCGCCAACCTGGAAGTGCACCGGGCCGGTCCCGGTGGCTGCCTCACCCGGGGTGTTGTTGGTGCTGGCCAGCAGGATATTGGTCAGAAAAAGGCCGTCGGCAAACGGATCATCGGTAATCGGGGCCGTCAGGTCGACCTGAATGGTCTGTGCGGTCGGACTCGACACGTCCGGCCAGTCGATGATCAGCGCGTTCTGCGCGGCGTTGACGGTGATGGCATCCGGCGTCAGGCTGGCAGTATCGCCCGGGCCGTAGGCGAGGTTGGCGCCGGGGAAGCTCGTGTCGATATCGGTCACGTCGATTACCGGCAGCGGCAGGAAATCCTCGAAGCGGATATCACTGGTGCTGCCGGCGGGAATGTCGAGGGTCAGCCGGAAGACGATGTTCTCGCCCGGGAGATATGCAGGCTGCGGATTGACGATTTCCTTGTTCACTGCAATGGGCGCGATGATCACGGTGGCGCCGCTGCCGTCGCTGCAGGCGCTGGCGCCCTGGGTCAGGCTGTAGTCGGCATCCACCTGGTTGGTCAGCGAATCCGAGGCCAGCACGGGCGAGCCGCTGCCCTGGTAGTCATTGCGGACCTGGGCGTCATAGCTCAGGGTCACGGCCGTGCCGGCCAAGAGCGTGCCGGCGGCCGCGCCGATGTCGTAGACGATGGTGGTGGTGGAATCGGGGTTGACGGTCACGCTGGGTGTGATGGTGACCGGCGAGCCGCCGACCACGAGGCTGGCGTGTGCGACGAAGTCGATGCCGTCGGGCAGGAGGTCGGTCACGATCAGGCTGTCGGCATCGCCGAAGTCGGTCACCTGGAAGTTCAGCGTGTAGCTCAGGCTCTGTCCGGGCATCGCTGCGGCCGGAGAAACCGATTTCTGCACCGCCAGATGGCGGGCGGTGACGGTGGTCTGGTCATTGGCCGGAGGCAGCACGATGGCGGGGCCGGAAGTGGGCTGATAAGTGCCGCTGGCTGCGGCGCCGTTGATCACCGGCGCAGTGGTGCACACGGTTTCGTCGAGAATGTCGACTATATGACCCTCATAGCTGACGACGACGTCATCGTCGGCACCGGTACCGACCGTGTTGCCGCTGCAGGTCACCTCGAGGCTGCCACCCGGCGTGCTGGTCGATGGCTGGGTGGTGACGCTGCAGCTTGTACCGCCGGTAATGGTGACGTTGCCGTTGAACTGGAAGTCGGCCGGCAGTTCATCGCTGATCACCAGCGGGTTGATGGTCGCCTGATTGGCGATATCAACGGTGAGGTTGTAGCTGTAGGGCCAGCTCGGACCGGGGGTGCGCTCGCTCTCCGGCGCGGTGTCGGTCTTGGTAAATCGCATGACCGTGGGCGTGACCGGATCGTTGATCGGGCTGCCGATGATCGGGCCGTTGTCGCCGGTCGGCGTGTCGCCGAATTCGTACACCGGGGTGATGTTGATGTCGAGCGGATCGCCCAGGATGGCGTCGGGATCGATGGTCCCGCACAGCTCGGCGGGCAGATCAGGCCCGCCGTCGACGACCGAGCCGACCGGGTATTCGAGCACGTAAAGCGCGGCGCCGGGGGTGCCGGTAACCGGCTGGTCGATTACCGGATCGGTGAGCTGGTTGCCGGGCGCAGGCGGAAAATCGCCGACGTAGCTCAGCGTGCCGCCACCGAAGATGTCGGCCGAATCGAGCGTCAGGCCGTCGGCCAGCTCGAGGCGCAGGTAGGGCCCGTAGCCGGGCGCGCCGCTGTTGTTGAAATCAATATCGAAGCAGAACTGCTCGCCGAGAAAGCTCTCGGCCGGTACCGTTGGACTCGCCGTCGGAGTCTGAGCAACGGCAAATTGTACGCATACGAAAGCCAGAACGCCGGTGGCGAAAACTGCAATCTTGTTCATCGAGCTCTAATTCCTTTGCGGCAAGCCGCCAGGGTCGTTAAACGATGCGCCTGTGCGGTCACAAAGGAATGGCCCAGGCAATACAGCGCCTCCGTATCGAGGCGTCACTCTGGAAGGGGCTGGATACAACTGAACCAGCACTTCAAAAAAGTGCCGTAAAACGGTGGGACCCCCCCTTGGAAGTCGACCGATTATGCGAAGTCGGTCAAATTCCGCTCCAGATTACCATATTCAGGTCGGTCTGTTAACCAACCGACCGGATCAACGCTTGCGGCGTTCTTCTTCCTTGTCCAGGCGCCTGAGGATGTACCACTGCTGGGCCAGCGATACGCCCGCGTTGGTTGCCCAGTAGAGCACCAGGCCGGCGGGAAAAAGCGCGAACAGGAAGGCGAAGGCCACCGGCAGGCCCTGCATGATCTTGCGCTGCATCGGATCCATGCCCGCCGCCGGCATCAGGCGCTGGGTGATGATCATGAACACGCCGTTGAGCACCGGCAGGATGAAGTACGGGTCCGGCTGGCTCAGATCAGGCACCCACAGGAATGACGCCTGGCGCAGCTCGACCGACTCGAGCAGTACCCAGTAGAGTGAAATGAAGATCGGGATCTGGACCAGGATCGGCAGGCAGCCGCCGAGCGGATTGACCTTTTCCTTCTTGTAGATCTCCATCATCGCCTGACCGAACTTCTGCCGGTCGTCGCCGTAGCGCTCCTTGAGCTGGGCAATGCGCGGCTGCAGTTTTCGCAGCTTGCCCATCGAGCGGAACTGCTTTTCGGTGAGCTTGTAGAACAGCAGCTTGATGAGCAGCGTCAGCACCACGATCGAGAAACCCCAGTGGCCGATCAGGGTATGGATGTGGTCGAGCGCCCAGAACAGCGGGCGCGAAATGATGGTGAAGAAGCGGTAGTCGACCGTCAGGCGCAGGCCCGGGGCGATTTCGTCGAGGCGGTTCTGTACTTTCGGGCCGGCGAACAGGCGGGCGTTGAATTCATGCCGGCTGCCGGCTGGCACCACTACCTGAGGCGAGGTGGCGGCAATCAGATAGCGCGGCAGCTGCCCGCCGTTGACCTGGCGGGTGGTGTAGCGATGGCGCTGGCCTTCGGGCGGAATCCAGGCGGCCAGGAAATAATGCTGGATCATGGCTGCCCAGCCGCCGCTGAAGGTGGCCTCGAACGGCTTTTTGGCCATATCGTCCCAGCCCTGCTTGGTGAGCGCGTCTTCCGGGGAGTAGACCGCCGCGCCGTCATAGCTGATTCGCTCAGGGTTGGTAAAGGCCCAGCCGCTGCTCGACTCCGGGCGGGTCTTCTGCAGCTGGAGATAACGCGCCCCCTGCCAGGGTTCACCGCTGTCGTTGATGACCTCGACGTTGAGGTCAATGACATAGTCACCGCGATGGAAGATCCAGGTGGCGACCACTTCCAGACCCGAGTCGTGGCGCCAGGTCAGGGGTACTTCAAGGGTGTCTTCGCCGGGCTGGAGCGTATAGGAGTCGCGCTCGAATTCCCAGTTCGTGCGGTGGTTGGGCGCCGGTCGCTCGGCGCTGACCAGGCCGGCCTGGGCGACAAACAGACGCGGCAGATCCTCGACCAGCAATTCGAATGGCGTTTCGGGCTGGTCGACGCTGACCGGATAATCCTTGAGGCGCAGATCCACCAGGGTGCCACCGTTGGCATCCAGATCGACGTTGAGCACGTCGGTATCGATGCTGATGCGGCGGCTCGCCCGGAGCGCAGGCTGTGCGTCCGGCTGACGGTTCTCTGCTGCGGGTTCGAGCCGGCCGGAAGCGTCGGAAGTTTCAGCGTCATCGGCAAAATCCGGCACGTCGGGCAGATCGGCAATTTCGCCGTCGTGCTCGGCGGGCGCCTTGCCCGCTGCGGCCAGGCTGCCGTTATCCGTGGTGGACTGCTGCGGGGTGCGGGCCTCGGGCTGCGGTGGCGGTGCATAGTCCTTCTGCCACTCGAGGTACGCCATGAAGGCCAGCAGGCCGATGAGTAGAAGAAGGAAACTGCGCGTATTCATGGATTGTCGCTAAACCGCTGCCAGAGTTGTTCGAGTTTTGCGTTCAGGACGCGGGGATCGGCATGGCGAGCAGCCGATCGAGCCACGACCACGTAGTCCATCGCTGCAAGACGATCGCGCCGCAGGCGAAAGGTCTCGCGTATGCGGCGGCGTATACGATTGCGATCGATCGCCTTGTTCGACACTCGGCGCGACACGGCCATGCCGAGACGCGCCTGGTCGGACGGAACGAAGTGCACCCGGAAGAGTTCGTTACCGCAGGAGCGACGACCGGCAAAAACCGCCTTGAACTGCGCACCGCTGAGCAGGCGTGCAGTTCTGGGCAGGCGCTGCCGCCGTGGCATTTGCCTGCGGACTACCGGCCCGGGTTGGCGGCCAGGCGTTTACGACCCTTGGCGCGGCGCGCGTTGATGATCGCGCGGCCTGATCTGGTGGCCATGCGCGCACGGAAGCCGTGGCGGCGAAGGCGCTTGATTCTGCTGGGCTGGAATGTCCGTTTCATGACTGAGTCCGTAAGCTGTTGGTGTTTTGGCGATGGCTTTGACGATAGAATGGCCGGCCGGTTCGCTCCGGCGCCGGTTTTGCCCCGACCACGACATCACGCTTCCGTCAACGCCACGCCGCTCAGGAAGGCCTGACAAAAGACGGAAATCATAACTTCAAGATTGCTTGCGTGTCAACGCTCTGATATTGGGGGCGGCCGCGACGCGCAGGGTGAATTTAGCCCACATGAGGATTAGACTGAACCACTTATGACCGAGCAGCAGCCCAATCATCCGGTAGGTGCCCTTTGGCAACAGTGCCTCGAGCGCCTTGAGCGGCAGATTCCGCTGGAGGAACTCAACACCTGGATTCGTCCGCTGCAGCTCGATGGCAGCGACGGCAGCCGCGTGCGGCTGAGCGCGCCCAATGATCTGGTGCGCGACCAGGTGCGCCAGCACTACCTCGAAATGATGCGCGAGTTCTTTGCCTATCACGGCTTCCAGCGCGAGGCCGTGAGCATCGAGGTGGGCAGCCGCGAGGCGCCGCGCCTGGAGCCGCAGGCCGAGCGCGGCGGCGCCTGGGGTCTGGACGAGCGCTATCATTTCGACAACTTTGTGCTGGGCAAGTCCAACGAACTGGCCTTTGCCGCCGCCAACCAGGTGGCCAACAGCCCCGGCACCGTCTACAACCCGCTGCTGCTTTACGGCTCCACCGGCCTGGGCAAGACCCACCTGCTGCACGCTGCCGGCCACTTCATCGCCGAGGCCAACCCCAATCGACAGGTCATGTACCTGCACGCAGAGAAATTCGTCAGCGAAATGATTCAGGCGCTCCGCCGCGACAGTATCGATGCATTCAAGCGACGCTACCGCTCGGTCGACACCCTGCTGCTCGACGACATTCAGTTTTTCGCCGGCAAGGACCGCTCGCAGGAGGAATTCTTCCACACTTTCAACGCCTTGCTCGAATCACGTCAGCAGATCATCCTGACTTGTGATCGCTACCCCAAGGAGGTGGATGGCATCGAGGCACGGCTACGCTCGCGTTTTGGCTGGGGGCTGACGGTGTCGATCGAACCGCCGGACTTTGAAACCCGGGTGGCCATTCTGCAGAAGAAGGCCGGCGAGCGCGAGCTCGAGCTCAGCGACGACGTGACCTTCCTGATTGCGCGCCGCATGCGTTCGAACGTTCGCGACCTGGAGGGCGCGCTGAACTCGCTGATCGCCAACGCCCGCTTCTCGGGCCGCAGCATCGACGTGGACTACACCCAGGAGATTCTGCGCGACGTACT
The DNA here is from genome assembly GCF_056324145.1 of Wenzhouxiangella sp. YN1. Lineage (NCBI taxonomy): Bacteria > Pseudomonadati > Pseudomonadota > Gammaproteobacteria > Chromatiales > Wenzhouxiangellaceae > Wenzhouxiangella > Wenzhouxiangella sp. YN1. The sequence goes on along the minus strand of NZ_JBJNIO010000125.1, from coordinate 35,128 downwards.
GGCGGTACACGATCGTCTGATCACCATTGAAAACATTCAGAAAGTGGTGGCGGATTTCTATCAGCTGCGGGTTGCCGACCTGCTCTCACGCCGGCGCAACCGTTCGATTGCACGGCCGCGGCAGATGGCGATGTATTTGACCAAGCAGCTGACCGAACACTCGCTGCCGGAAATCGGCAACGCCTTCGGCGGTCGCGATCACACGACAGTGCTGCACGCCTGTCGTAAAATCGAGAGTCTGTGCGAGTCGGACGGGCGCCTGCGTGAGGAACACGCCCGTCTGACCCGGGAATTGACCAGTTGAAGGGCCGCATGAATCATCGCTTGCCGGAACAAGCTGTGGGGAGAGCCTGAACAAGCTGTGGACAAGTTTTCGAGGGCGAGTTATCCACAAAGACTCAACAGGTTTCGCCGCCGGTTATCCTTGCGGTTATGGAGTGGCAAGTAATTGATTATGAGGGGAAAAATGTTTCTTCAACAGTTTCAACAGGCCCTACTGTTACTGCTTATTTCTTTATATAAACAAAACAGAAACAGTCATCCGACTGCTTCGACATGAAGGAGCAATCATGAAGTTTTCGATTCCACGTGAGACGCTGCTCGCGCCCATTTCCCAGGTCGTCAACGTGGTCGAGCGCCGGCAAACGCTGCCGGTTCTGGCCAATTTCCTGATCGAAGCGGTCGACGAGGGTCTGCGCATCACCGGTACCGACATGGAAGTCGAGATCGTTGCGCGGGCCCAGGCCGAGGTCGCTCAAACCGGTGCCATCACGGTACCGGCGCGAAAGCTGGTTGATATCTGCCGGGCCTTGCCGGAGGGAGTGCAGGTCAACGTTCAGCTCAACGAAAACAAACTGGCGGTGCACGCGGGTCGCAGCCGCTTCAGCCTGGCAACGCTGCCGGCCAGCGAGTTCCCCTCCAGCGATCAGGCCGAAACGCTGCAGACCTGGCAGATCAATCAGGGGCGGTTGAGATGGCTGCTTGAAAAGGCTTCGTTTGCCATGGCGCAGCAGGACGTACGCCATTATCTAAACGGCCTGCTGCTGGAGTTTCGCGACGGCCAGCTGCGCGCGGTGGCCACCGACGGCCATCGCCTGGCGCTGGCGGAAACGGATGCGGAAATCAGCGGCGAGATGCGCAGTGTGATCGTGCCGCGCAAAGGGGTCATGGAACTCAACCGCATTCTCGAAGACATCGACGAACCGCTCAAGATCATGCTCGGCCAAGGGTTTCTCAGGGTCGATCGTGAGCGTATCGTGATGACCACCAAGCTGATCGACGGACGCTTCCCCGATTACGAGGCGGTGATTCCGCTGCTTTCCGAGCAGCCGATGCAGGTCGCTCGCGAAGAGTTCATTCACGCGCTGCAGCGCGCGGCGATCCTGTCGAACGAAAAGTACCGCGGCGTGCGCCTGGAAATGCTGCCCGACACTCTGCGCATCGTGGCCCACAATCCGCAGCAGGAAGAAGCCACCGAGGAGATCGAAGCCGAACACACCGTCGACAAGCTCAAGGTGGGCTTCAATGTCAATTACCTGATGGACGCGCTCAACTCGATGGCGGGCGAAAAGGTGGCGATATCGCTCAAGGATGCCAATAGCTCCTGCCTGATCACCGACCTGGACAGCGAGGACGTCCGCCAGGTGGTGATGCCCCTGAAGCTGTAGCCGACGCGGATGACCACGCCGCGCGAGTCTTCTTGAGCCTGGACCAGCTGTCGATCCGGGGGGTGCGCAACCTCGAACCGGTTGAGCTGGCACCGGCGTCCGGCATGAACTGGTTTTGCGGGCCCAACGGGGCCGGCAAGACCAGCGTGCTGGAGGCGATCTATCTGCTGGCGCGAGGACGGTCGTTTCGCTCGGCGCGAATGGGCCGGGTGATTCGCAGTGGTGAACAGGCGCTGACCGTGGTGACCCGCCGCGGCGACAGCGGCCAGAGGCTGGGCGTCGAGCGTGATTCCGAAGGATGGCGCGGCCGTATCGACGGTCGCGACAGCCAGCGAATCAGCGAGTTCGCCGCCCTGCTCCCCCTGACCCTGATCGAGCCCGGCAGTCACGAGCTGATCAACGGGGGGCCGGCTGGTCGGCGTCAATTCCTGGACTGGCAGTTGTTCCACGTGGAACCATCCTATCTGGCCGGTTGGCAACGCTTCGCCCGTCTGCTGCGTCAGCGCAATGCCGCGCTGAAGACCCGCGCTGCCGACGGGGTGCTCAACGCGTTGGAGCCGGATTTTCTGCGCGCCGCCGAAGCAATCAGCCACGCCCGCCACGGTCTGATCGAGGCGCTGTCAGGGCACGTGCGCGCCATGGAAGGCGAGCTGGAGTTTCGCCTGCCGGGGCCGCTGGCACTGCGCTACCGTGATGGCCAGCCGTCCGGCACCGAGCTGGCCACCGTGCTCCGTGACCAGCGTGATCGAGATCGCGAGCGTGGATTCACCCGTTACGGCCCGCATCGGGCCGAGCTGGTGCTTTCTTGCGCGAACCGGGTGGCTTCAGAGCTTTCCCGTGGTCAGCAGAAGCTGATTGCCATCGTGCTGTTGCTGGCCCAGTACCGCATGCTGGCCGACGGCCAATCACTTGCCCCACTTCTGCTGATCGACGATCCGGTCTCGGAGCTGGACGCGCAGCATCTTGACGCTTTGCTGAGCTGGCTCGAACGCGAATCCGTCCAGAGCTGGGTGACCGCCACCAGCGAAGCACCGGCGGCGGCGAGAGTGTTCCACGTGGAACATGGCCGAATTTCACAGCAGTGATATAATCAAACGAATAAGTCGCCGGCCGGCAAGTTGATGCCCCGGTGTGCGCAAACCTTCCTGGAAACTCCATCCACATGGCGCAAGAAGATTACGGTTCTACCAGCATCAAGGTTCTCAAGGGCCTGGATGCTGTTCGCAAGCGCCCGGGCATGTACATCGGTGACACCGATGACGGTACGGGCCTGCATCACATGGTTTTCGAGGCCGTCGACAACTCGATTGACGAGGCTCTGGCCGGTCATTGCGACCGCCTGCGGGTGATTCTGCACGGCGACGGCTCGGTCAGCATCTGTGACAACGGCCGTGGCATTCCCGTCGATATGCACGAGGAAGAAGGCCGTTCAGCCGCTGAGGTCATCATGACCGTACTGCATGCCGGCGGCAAATTCGACGACAACTCCTACAAGGTTTCGGGCGGCCTGCATGGCGTTGGTGTGTCGGTCGTCAACGCGCTGTCGGAAAAGCTCGAGCTGGTCATTCATCGCCAGGGTCAGCGCTGGTACCAGAGTTATCGCAACGGCATACCGGAGGCACCGCTGCAAGCCACCGGCGAGAGCAGCCGCAGCGGGACCGAGATCCGCTTTACCCCCAGCCGGGAGACGTTTTCGGATACCGAGTTTCACTATGAGATACTGGCCAAGCGCCTGCGCGAGCTGAGTTTTCTCAACTCCGGCATCGAGATCGAACTGATCGACGAGCGCAGCGGCAAGCGGGACCGTTTCATGTATGAAGGCGGCATTCGCTCCTTTGTACAGCACCTGAGCCAGAAGAAGAGCGCGCTGCATCCCACGCCCCTGCACTTTGTCGCCGAAGTCGACGGCAACACGGTGGAAGCCGCCCTGCAGTGGACGGATTCGTTTCAGGAGTCGGTGTTCTGTTTTACCAACACCATTCCGCAGAAGGACGGTGGCAGCCACCTGTCCGGGTTTCGTGCTGCGTTGACGCGCACCATCAACCACTACATCGACGAGGAAGGCCTGGCCAAGCGGGCCAAGGTCCAGACCACTGGCGACGACTGTCGCGAAGGGTTGATCGCGGTATTGTCCGTCAAGGTGCCGGATCCCAAGTTTTCATCGCAGACCAAGGACAAGCTGGTTTCCTCCGACGTCAAGCCGGCGGTGGAGTCCGCGCTGTCGAGCCATCTGCGCGATTTTCTGCTCGAGAATCCCAACGATGCCCGGGTGATTGTCGGCAAGGTCATCGAGGCCGCCCGAGCGCGCGAGGCCGCGCGCAAGGCACGCGACATGACGCGCCGCAAGGGCGCGCTCGACGTGGCCGGCCTGCCCGGCAAGCTGGCGGACTGCCAGGAAAGGGATCCTGCGCTGTCAGAACTCTTTCTGGTCGAGGGTGATTCCGCCGGCGGCTCTGCCAAACAGGGCAGAAACCGCAAAAACCAGGCGATCCTGCCGCTCAAGGGCAAGATTCTCAACGTCGAGAAGGCGCGCTTCGACAGGATGCTGAGCTCGGTCGAGGTCGGCACCCTGATTACCGCGCTGGGAACGGGTATCGGCAAGGAAGAGTTCGATATCGATAAGCTGCGCTACCACCGCATCATCATCATGACCGACGCCGACGTTGACGGTTCGCACATCCGCACCCTGCTGCTGACCTTTCTCTACCGGCAGATGCCCGAGCTGGTCGAGCGCGGCCATGTCTACATTGCCCAGCCGCCGCTGTACAAGATCAAGCAGGGCAAGCAGGAGTGGTATCTCAAGGATGAGGGCGAGATGAATCAGTACCTTCTCGAACGCGCGCTCGACGGTGCTGCCCTGTATCCTTCGACGGATGCGCCGGCGATCGATGCGGCCGCACTGGGCGAGCTGCTGAAGAACTTTCAGCAGGCGCGCATGATCGGCGAACGGCTCAAGCTGCGTTACGATGTCGATGTGGTTGAGCAACTTGTTGATTTCAAACCACTTTCAGAGGAAACCAACTTCGACGTCTGGGCCGAGGCCTTCAGCACCCGGCTGGAGCAGGCGACGCCGGCGGGCGTCACCTGGCACATCAAGCCGCTGCCCGGCGGCGGCGTCGCGATTTCACGTCACTCTCAGGGCGTGGTGCAGGATACGGTGCTCGATACTTCGTTCTTCAATTCGCCGGAGTATCGACAGCTGGCCATGGTGGGCGAGGCGGTGCACGATCTGTTCGAAGAAGGCGCCCGCATCGAACGCGGCAACAACCGCCGGCCGGTCACCCGCTTTGCCGAAGTGTTCGACTGGCTGATGGAAGAATCCCGCAAGGGCCGCAGTTTTCAGCGCTTCAAGGGCCTGGGTGAGATGAATCCGGAACAGCTGTGGGATACCACCATGAACCCGGAAACCCGCCGCCTGCTGCAGGTCACTATCGAGGACGCCGTTGCCGCCGACGAGATCTTTTCGACCCTGATGGGCACCGAAGTCGAACCACGGCGTGAATTCATCGAAGCAAACGCCCTCGAGGTCGCTCATCTCGATATCTGACGCTATAGTTTTTGAGTGTGAAGTGTTAAGTGTTAAGAGGCGGGCGTTCAAGACGGTTGGTGAGGTTTTATATCCTGGAGCTTTTGCCTCCTGGGGTCGTCAAGCGTTAGCGTGAATTCATCTTTTTTCTTCACACTTCACACTTCACACTTCACACCTAACACTTCACACCTAACACTTCACACTTTTCAGCGCAGTGTCCAGGTCGTCAAGATCTGGCGTGGCGCCGGGATCGGCTACGATCTGCAGCTTGATTCCGGCCTGGCGGGCGGCTTCCATTAGTGCTTGATCGGTGCCGATGAGGGTTATATCGACGACGTTTCTGCCATATCGCTGCGCAGTCCGCTCGAACTCGTTTTTCTGCCGCTGCTTGCGGCTGAACAGGCCACCGCCGAGGTAGAGAACGCCGTCGAGCTCGGCGCCGGCGCGGCTGAACATCTGATGAAGCTGCTGCTGCAGGGCCAGATCGCGATCGACGCTGCGGCGCGTGGGTCGCCAGCCGGCGGGCCGGGCGGCAACCAGAAGCACACGATGTCCGCTGCGCTGAAACGCCACCACGCGCTCGACCCGACCGGCATCCGGCAAGCGCCGGTCCCGGTTCAGCAGCAGGCTGCGCTCGATCAGGACGGGTGCGGGCGGGCCTCCCATCAGCGCCCCAGCCGGGCAACGTCGGCAATGCGCAAGAACATCGCCCTGAGCTGCGCGAGCACGGCCAGGCGGTTGTGTCTGAGCGTCTCGTCGTCACACATCACCATGACCTCATCGAAAAACGCGTCGACGGGTTCGCGCAGCCGGGCCAGCGCCGCCAGCGCGGCCGGGTAGTCACCGGCCGCCAGCGCTTGATCCAGCTCGTCGGTGGCGGTATCGATGGCCGCCACCAGGCGCGATTCGGCGGCGTCCTGGAGCCGTTCGCGATCGATGTCGGGAACCGATTCCATTCCGGCCTGCTTGAGCAGATTGCTGGCGCGCTTGTTGGCGGCCACCAGCGATGCCATGGCGGGATCATCGGCAAATGTCTGCACGGCGCGGCCGCGGGCGAGAAAGTCGGCAATCGATCCGCTCTCGCCGGCGGCCACGGCGTGGACCGTATTGGTCTCCATGCCCTGCTCGCTGGCCCAGGAGCGCTGCCGCTCGAAGATGAAGTGTTCGACCTCGTCGAGCAGCGCGGGCGTCACGGCAACGGTTTCCTGCAGGGCGCGCCCGGTCGCCGCCAGTGCTTGCTGCAGCGTCAGGACGGTGCCCGATTCGCCCAGCAGTCGAACAATGCCCAGCGCCGCTCGTCGCAGCGCGAAGGGATCCTTGCCGCCTTTGGGCTTCTGCCCGGCGGCGAATACCCCCAGTACCGTATCGAGCCGGTCGGCCAGGGCCAGCGCCCGCCCTGCTTCATCGGCCGCCAGGCCGTCGCCGGCGTGGCGTGGGCGGTAGTGGCCTTCGATCGCGTTGGCCACCGCCGGCAGCTCACCGTCGGCCAGCGCGTAGTAGCGGCCCATGATGCCCTGCAGTTCGGGGAACTCGCCCACCATCTCGGTGACCAGGTCGCACTTGCACAGTTGCGCTGCCCGAGCGGTGGCTTCCAGGTCGGCACCCAGCGCGGGCGCCGTGGTTTCAACCAGCTGTTCGATGCGACGCACCTTGTCGCCGATGCTGCCGAGCTTTTCCTGAAACAGGATGGCGTCCAGGCGCTCGCGCTTGTCAGCGAGCGATTCGCGGCGGTCCTGGTCCCAGAAAAATCGGGCATCGGCCAGGCGCGGCCGGATAACGCGCTCGAAACCCGCCGTCATCAGTTCAGGATGGCTGCTCCGGATGTTGGCTACGGCAATGAAGCGCGGCGCCAGGCGGCCGCCACTGTCGCGCAGGGCAAAGCATTTTTGATGCTGCTCCAGCGACGAAATCAATGCTTCCTCGGGAACCTCCAGAAAGTCGGCATGGAATCGCCCGATCACGGCCACCGGCCATTCCGTCAGCCCGGATACCTCGTCGACCAGGCGTTCGTTGAGCACGGCTTCAAGGTCGGCTTCATCGGCGAGCCGGCGGACCTGAGCGACAATCTGCTCGCGGCGGCGATCCGGATCGACCATGACGCAGGCCTTCTCCAGCACCGACTCGTAGGCAGCAGCGTCCGCAACCGAGTGCCAGCCGGGCGCATGGATGCGATGTCCCCGGGTATCACGACCGGCCTGCAGGCCGAAATGCTCCAGCTTCAGCGTCTCGTTGCCGTGCAGCGCAAGCAGCCAGCGCACCGGGCGCAGAAAGCGCTCGTCGCGATCGGACCAGTGCATCGAACGTGCGCCCACCATCGAACGGACGGTGGCGTCGAACATGTCCGGCAGCAGCTCGGCCAGGCGCTTGCCGGGCTGCTCGACGCGAGTGAAAAGCCAGCGCCCCTGCTCGTTTTCGAGCCATTCGAGCTCGTCGAAAGCCTTGCCGACGCTGCGGGCAAAGCCTTCTGCGGCACGGGTCGGCTGGCCGTCGGCGTCCAGCGCCACCTTTTCGGCCGGGCCGCGGCGTTCGAGCACCTGATCGGCCTGCCGGGCCTTGACGGCGGCAATGCGCACCGCCAGGCGGCGCGGTGTTCCCATGCGCGAGACGGCATCGGCATCATCGATCAGTCCGGCGTCGGCCAGGCGTGACCCCAGGCCCCGGGCCAGCAGCTCGAGCTGGCCGTGCAGCTGCCCGGCCGGCAATTCTTCACAGCCGATTTCAATCAGCAGGTCGGCGCGCTCGCTCATGCCGCACCCTCCTGGTCTCGACCTTTGGCGCCGGGAAATCCCAAGGCCTCACGGCGGGCGTGATAAGCCTCGGCCACCCGCCGGGAAATATCGCGTACCCGCAGGATGTAGCGCTGGCGTTCGGTTACCGAGATTGCCTGGCGCGCATCGAGCAGGTTGAACGCGTGCGAGGCCTTGAGCACCTGATCATAGGCGGGCAGCGGCAGGTCGGCCTCGACCAGGCGCACTGCCTCGCTGTAGCAGGTATCGAACCAGTCGAATTGGCTCGCCACATCGGCCTGCTCGAAATTGTAGATCGACTGCTCGACCTCGTTCTGATGAAATACGTCGCCGTAGGTCACTTTGCCGAACGGACCCTCGGCCCAGATCAGATCGTAGACGCTGTCGACACCCTGCAGATACATCGCCAGGCGTTCCAGACCGTAGGTGAGTTCGCCCATGACCGGCTTGCAGGCCAGCCCGCCGGCCTGCTGAAAATAGGTGAACTGCGTGACCTCCATGCCGTTGAGCCAGACCTCCCAGCCCAGACCCCAGGCGCCGAGCGTGGGCGACTCCCAGTTGTCTTCGACAAAGCGGATGTCGTGTACCTTCGGATCGACGCCGACGGCGTCCAGCGAGCCCAGATAGAGCTCCTGGAAATCCAGCGGCGAGGGTTTCATCACGACCTGGTACTGGTAATAGTGCTGCAGGCGGTTGGGGTTTTCACCATAGCGGCCGTCGCCCGGGCGACGGCAGGGCTGCAGGTAGGCGGCGTTCCACGGCTCGGGGCCGATGGAACGCAGGAACGTGGCCGGATGGAACGTGCCGGCGCCCACCTCCAGATCGAGCGGTGCGGTCAGCACGCATCCCTGATCGGCCCAGTAGCGATCCAGGGCGCGAATGAAATCCTGAAAATACACGGTTTAGGTCGACTCTTTCGGGCGAGTTGGCAAGTATAACGGCCCGGCAGCCGTCCGTTGGCCTGCAAACGGTTATCATGACCGGTTCGATGCCTCTTTTTCAACACAGTCAAAACAGAAATAGCAACGCCATGACCCCTCGCCTGCTGATCATCAAGACCGGTTCCGCCTGCGCTCAGGCGCGTGAGCGCTTCGGCGATTTTGAAGCCTGGTTTGCCCGCGCCTTCGGCCCGCAGCGCTTCGACTATCACACGGTTACCGTTTCTGACAATGAAAGCCTGCCGGCGCCGGAGGCGTTGCACGAGTATGCCGGCGTGGTGGTCACCGGATCTCCGGCCATGGTGTCGCACCGGCTTGACTGGTCGGAGAACACCGCCGGCTGGCTGGCGCGTGTGACCAGGGCTGATCTGCTGCCGGTGCTTGGCATCTGCTACGGACACCAGCTGATGGCCCATGCGCTGGGCGGCAGCGTGGGGCCCAATCCACAGGGCCGCCGAATGGGTACGCGGCGCTTCGAGGTTCAGGCCGAAGACGATGCGCTGATAGGTCCGCTGGCGCCCGAGAGCCGGGTGCACGTCACCCATGTGGAAGTGGTGCTGACGCCGCCCGCCGGTGCCCGCGTGCTCGGCCGAACCGAGGCCGATGAGCACCACGCCCTGCATTTTGGCGGCCGCAGTTGGGGCCTGCAGTTCCACCCCGAGTTCGACGAGCACATCATGCGCTGCTATGTCGAAGCCCGCAGCGAACAGCTTGACGGCGAAGGCCTGGACAGCCGGGCGATTATCGAAGCGGTCGAGCCGAGCCCGGCCGGCGAAGGTGTGCTGCAGCGCTTTGCCGGTATCTGCGAGGCGCATGCGCAACATCGATTCGCGCCGGTGGACTGAGTTCGCCACCCCAGGGGCAAGCGGCGACGGCCGCCGCCTTGTACCCTCAGATCGGCCGCGCCCTCAAGCCCGCATGCCCGCATGACGCGCTTTCAAACCACGGACTGAGCGGCAGGGCGCAGTCACTAGATCAGGCCGATCAGGCTGGCCACCACCACCAGAATCAGCGCAGGCGTGACCACGCGCACCAGCCACAACCAGGCCGTGAAGGCCCAGTCCGGCATGCGCTGATCGAGCTCTTCGCGGGTCACCTTGTTTGACAGCACCCAGCCGGCGAACACGGCAATCAGCATGCCGCCGACCGGCATCATGAAATCATTGGCGGCGTGTTCGATGGCGCTCATGATGTCGCGCCCGCCGATGGAGATATGCGACCAGAGGTTGAAGCTGAACACCGAGGCCATGCCGGCCATCCAGGCCAGTGCGCCAACGGTCATGGCGGCGGCCTTGCGGCCCATATTGGTGCGCTCGACCAGGTAGGCGGTGCCCGGCTCGAGCAAGGAAATCGAGCTGGTCCAGGCGGCCACCGACAGCAGCAGGAAGAACATCATCCCGTAAAGAATGCCGAAAGGCATTTCATTGAAGGCCAGCGGCAGTGAGGTGAAGATCAGCCCGGCGCCCCCGCCGGCGGGGTCGATACCGTAGGAAATCACGATCGGGAATATGGCCAATCCGGCGATCAGCGCCACCGCCGTATCCGCCCCGGCCACGGTGACGGCCACGCGCGGAATGCTGATATCCGCCGGCAGATAGGCGCCGTAGGTCATGATTGCGCACATCCCCAGGCTGAGGGTAAAGAAGGCCTGCCCCATCGCGGTCACGATCATGCCGCCAGAAACCTGCGACCAGTCGGGGCTGAAGAGGAAACCGACCGCTTCGGAGAAATGCCCCGTGCTCATGCCGTAGCCAAGCAGAATCAGCAGCAACACCAGCAGCAAAGGCATGAGGACGCTGACCGCGCGCTCCAGACCCCGTTCGACGCCGAAAGCGACCACGCTCAGGGTCATGGTCATGAAGATGGCGTGCCAGATGGTCAGTTCTCCGGGTGCGGCCAGCAGGCTGTTGAACGTGGCCTCCGGATCGGTGATCGCGGCGCCGCCGAGCAGCTGCTTGAGATAGAGAAAACCGTAGTGCAGGGTCCAGCCTGCCACCACCGAATAGAAAGACAGCACCAGAAAACCGGCAATGATGCCCATCCAGCCAATGCCGCTCCACGCGCGGCTGGCGCCGACGTCGTCGGACAACTCCCTGAGCGAGTTGATCGGGCTCATGCGTCCGCGCCGGCCGATGACGATCTCCGACATCATTACCGGCAGGCCAACAATGGCAATGCACAGCAGATAAATGAGCACGAAGGCACCGCCGCCGTTTTCGGAGGTGATATAGGGAAAGCGCCAGATGTTGCCCAGGCCCACGGCCGAACCGGTGGCGGCGAGAATGAAGGCCAGGCGTGATGACCACATGCCGTGAATGGAGGTGGTTTTCATTGTTTTCTGATTCCGGATAGTTCTCTGAATCGTGCGATTGTGCGCCAAGCTTCGTGGCGGTGCAAATGCCGCAGATCGGTTGATTCGGTCGGATTGAATCCTGATGACCGAAGCGATTGGCTTTCAAGTATGCTGTTTTGACGGCACTTTTCGAGTACTGCGCTGCGGTGCTCCGGCAGGAAAGCGCCACAGACAACGAACCCGATAAAGAGGGCATCCAATGCAAAGATCTCTGCTTACGTTGCTGCTTTTGCTTCCCATGATGGGAGTGGCTGCACAAAACAACGATGAAAGCGATAGTCAACCCATGTCGGCCGAGGTGCTGTGGCAGCTCGACCGCATCGGTTCACCGGTGATTTCACCCGACGGTCGCTGGGTGGTTGCACCAGTGACCGACTACGACATCGACAAGGACGAGGGAGAAACCCGGCTGTGGCTGTTTGCCGCCGACGGTTCGGTGGAGCGACCATTGACCGCCAAGGGCGAGTCCGCCTCCAGCCCGGTATTTTCGCCGACGGGCGATCGGCTGGCCTTCGTTGCCAAGCGCGGTGATGACGACGCTGGACAGATCTACCTGATCCACATGGACGGCCCGGGCGAGGCGCAGCGCCTGAGCGAGGTCCCCACCGGCGTCAGCGCGCTGAAGTGGGTTGGCGAGCACATTTACTTCATCTCCAGCGTTTATCCAGAAATGGACTGGGACGAGATGAAAGAAAAACTGGAGCAGGAAAAAGAGTCGAAAGTCTCCGCGCATCGGTGGAATGCCCTGCCCTATGCGTCCTGGGACCACTGGATCGATGAGGCGCGTCAAAACCACGTTTTTCGCATTCCCGCTGATGGCGGTGACATCGAGCCGATGACGCAGCCGCTGGACTGCCAGCTTTCCCGATCGGGCGCCGGTGCGGGCAGCTACGACGTCCATCCCGAAGAGGCTTACATCGCTTTTGTAAGCGACCGGCATGACGATGCAGTTCAGCCCGACTACGATATCTATCTGGCCGGGATCGGATCGGACTCGGCCCGCAACCTGACCACCGCCAATGAAGCCGGCGACAGCAGCCCGCTGTTCAGCCCCGATGGCAAGACCCTGGCTTTTCTGCAGCAGAGCATACCGGGCTTTTATGCCGACACCAGCAATATCATCCTCCACGACCTTGACTCCGGCGATCAGCGCAGCATTACCGACGACTGGGATCGCGCGCCTTCGGGTCTGGTCTGGGCGGCAGACGCCAGCGGTTTTTATGGCGCGGTCGATGATGCCGGCACCGTGCGCGTGTTCTTCATTGGCACCGACGGCGGCCAGCCGCGGGCAATCACGGCTGAAACCAGCTATGGCAGCCTGGCGACTGCCGCCAACGGCACCCTGGTCGGCACCAACCAGAGCTTCCTGTATCCGCCACGCCTGGTACGCATCGACACCGACAGCGGCAAGGCCACGCGCCTGAGCACCATCAACCGGGAACTGCTCGACTCGCTTGATACCGGAAGTTACGAATCCGTGACCTATACCGGCCACGACGGCGCCGACATCCAGATGTGGGTCAACTATCCGCCGGGTTTTGACAAGAGCAAGGAATACCCGCTGTTCCTGTTGATTCACGGCGGCCCGCACGGCTCGATCAACGATGTGTTTCATTTCCGCTGGAACGCCCAGACATTTGCCTCCTGGGGCTACGTCACCGCCTGGCACAACTTCCACGGTTCTTCCGGATTCGGCCAGGATTTCGTCGACTACATCAACCCCGACTGGGTGACGGCGCCCTACAACGACACCATCGCCGCGGCCGAATGGTTTGCCGACAAGGACTGGATCGATGCCGAGCGCATGGTCACCGGCGGCGGCAGCTACGGCGGTTACCTGTCGTCCATCCTGCTGGGCAAGGCGCATCCGTTCAACGCTTTGATGATCCACGCGCCGGTCTACAACATGTACTCGCAGATGGCCTCCGACTTTGCCGTGCACGCCGAGCGCTTTGGAAACTTCTGGGAAGTGCCGGAGATCTATCAGGAAATCTCGCCGCACTACCAGGCCGAGAACTTCGATACCCCCGCGCTGATCATCCACGGCCAGCAGGATCTGCGCGTGCCCGTCGGCCAGGCTTTCGAGTTGTTCCGCACGCTGCAGAGCAAGGACATCGAGTCGCGCCTGATCTACTTCCCCGACGAGAACCACTGGGTACTGAAGCCCAACAACTCGCTGTACTGGTATGACGAAGTGCGCAAGTGGTTCGCCGGCTTTGCCGAGCCGGGCGGCAAGTAAAGAAACCCTGTAACCACGGAAGACACGGAAGACACGGAAAGATAATCACGCTTCATCAAGCCTGTCTGTCTTTACTTTTTCCCGTGCCTTCCGAGTTTTCCGTGGCCATGGTTTTCAGTTCCACGCTCTCTTTGCGTCTTCGCGGTTCAAGGGTTCCGCCTTTGATCCCCATGCGCCGCCCACATGGCATGATGGTGTCTCCGTATTGACGCTTCGGAGATCGATGATGAAATTCATGCTGACTGCCCCGTTCATGCTGGCCGTGCTGCCGGCGCTGGCCGGCAAGCTGCCCGATGTGGCCGAGCTGGACGTGGCCGCCATCCAGGCCGGCTACGAGCGCGGCGACTTCACCGCCGAACAGGTGACCGCTGCTTATCTCGAGCGCATTGAAAAAATCGATCGCAGCGGCCCAAAGCTCAATGCCGTTCGTCACCTCAACGAACACGCGCTGGAACAGGCCGCCGAGCTCGATCGCGAGCGCGCCGCCGGCAAGCTGCGTGGGCCGCTGCACGGCATTCCCGTGCTGCTCAAGGACAACATCGGCACCAAGGACATGCCCACCACCGCCGGCAGCGTCTGGCTCGAAGGCGTGATCCCACCGGAAGACGCTTTCATCGTCAAGCGTTTGCGCGCTGCCGGCGCCGTCATTCTCGGCAAGACCAATCTGAGCGAGTGGGCCAACTTTCACTCCAGCACGTCTTCAAGCGGCTGGAGCCGTCTGGGTGGTCAGGTCAGGAATGCCTACGATCCGCGGCGCAACCCCTGTGGTTCGAGCTCCGGATCGGGCGTTGCCGGCGCCGCCAGCCTGGCCACACTGAACATCGGCACCGAGACCAACGGCTCGATCGTGTGCCCGGCCAACGCCAACGGCATCGTCGGGCTCAAGCCCACGGTGGGGCTCTGGAGTCGCAGCGGCATCATTCCGATTGCGCCCACCAGCGACAGCCCCGGGCCGATGACGCGTACGGTACGTGATGCAGCGGTGCTGCTCGGTGCGCTGGCAGTCGAAGATCCGGATGATGAACGCACTCTGATCGACAGTGCCCGGCGACATGAAGACTACACGCAGTTCCTCGATGCCGAAGCACTCGATGGCAAGCGACTGGGGCTGTGGACCGGACCCACGCAGCGCAACCATCGCGTCGAAGCGCTCGTGCGTGAGGCCGTTGCCGCGCTGGAAGCCGCCGGCGCCGAAGTGGTCGAGATCGACGCCATCAGCAAGGAAAGCATCAGCGGCGACGCCATGGAGGTGCTGCTGACCGAATTTCATCACGCGATGGACGCCTATCTCGCCGCGCTGGGCGAGCGCGCGCCCTTCGACAGCTACAAGGCCCTGGTCGAGGCGATAAGAGACGACCCGGAAGAGACCGCCCGCTTTGATCGTTCGCTGCTGTTCCAGGCGGCCGAGCGCGACGACATCGAAAGCGAAAAATACCGCAAGGCTCTGGAACGCATGCTCGAGCACAGCCGCGAGAAAGGCATCGATCGGGTGCTGGCCGAGCATGAACTCGACGCCATCATCGCGCCGAGCGGTTCGCCGGCCTGGCTCACTGACCCGGTGCTGGGCGACAACTTCCAGGTATCGAGTTCATCGCCTTCGGCACATGCCGGCTACCCCATCATCAGCGTGCCGATGGGGCAAATGGACAACCTGCCGGTCGGGCTGTCTTTCTTCGCCTCGGCCTGGAGCGAACCAACCCTGCTGGCATTGGCCTATGCCTATGAGCAGGCAAGCAACAAGCGCGTGCCGCCGGCGCTGTAATTCGTTATGAAGGTTTTTCAGTGCTGCCTGTCAGCGGCCCCGGGCCAGCATGATGATGCCTACGATCAAGGCGGCGCCTCCGCCAAGCAGATACCAGGTCGTGGTGTCGGTGAAGCGCCCGGTCAGCGTCTCGTGGACTTCCTCGGTCAGCGAGCCGGTGGCCTGCATGCCGAAAAACAACAGCCCTGCACCGATGATGAGCAGAACGATGCCGATGATTCTGTTGGTACTCATGGCGTGCTCCGTGTTTCGGTAAGAGCCTGAAGCATAGCCACAGCCCGCTGTGCTGTACAGTCATTGATACCAGCCGAAGCGGTGCTTCAGTACTTGATCGTGCAGCCATAGGGCCGCGTGGTCGCTTGTGAAATCTGTTTGCCCGCCGCCATTTCATCAAGCGCGGCCGTCACGTACTGCGTGGCGTCGGGAATGTCGTCCTGGCTGGCGCTGGGAATGGAATCTATGCCGCCCATGTAGCGCAGAATGCCGTCTTCATCAATGATGTACATGTGCGGGGTCACGCGCGCATCGTAAGCGCGGCCCATGTCGCCGGATTCATCCAGCAGTACGGCGCTGGGGTAGGCATTGCGCGAGCGGGTGAGTTCATCGGCCTGTTCTGGGCTGACGTGTCCCTGCGAGTCGGGCCTGGAAGAAATCACCGTCAGCCAGACGGCACCATGTTGGTTGCGGGCTGCGCGTTGCTGCTGTTGCATGTTGCCGGCGCCGTAGTGCGCCGCCACGAATGGGCACTCGTGGTTGGTCCACTCCAGCACGACCTTTTGTCCGGCGTAGTCCGACAGTGAGTGCACGTTGCCCTGAGTATCCACTACGCTGAACTCCGGCGCCGCCTCGCCGACCTGCGGCGCGGCTGCGACGGCGGCGGTTGCGGTCAGCAAGATCATGACGGTCAACAGGATGATTCGATGGATCATGAGTTCGTTCCTTCTTCTATTCGAGAGTGGTTCGTCAGGTCACAACATATCAACCTGGCAAGACTACAGTGACTCGATGGCCCCGATGACCAGGCCAGGACTGAGCACCTGGGGCAGCACCCGCGGCTTGCCCCCGTCGTGCGGATAGAGCACGTAAAGCGGCACGCCGTTGCGTCCGAATTCTGAAAGATAGGCGGTGATGGCCGCATCACGACGCGTCCAGTCGCCCTTCATGTAGGCCACGTTATTGGCCTCGAGCGCTGCGCGCACGGCTTCGGTGCTCAGCGCCACGCCTTCATTGACCTTGCAGGTGATGCACCAGTCTGCGGTCATGTTGACGAGCACGGCGCGCTCGGGATCGTTTCTCAATTCATTCAGGCGTTCGGCCGAGTAGCTTTCCCACCAGACATTTTCAACCTCTCCCGGTGTCTGCTGCATGCGAACGCCGGCGCCAAGCGCGGCAATCACCGTTACCGCACCCAGCGCCAGAGCCACGTGCCGGATACTGGCCAGGGTGGCGCCACGCCCTGGCCGGCCCGCCAACCAGAGCACGAAAGCCAGCACAACCAGGCCGAGCAGCACGGCCACCAGACCATCCGCTCCGATCTGGCGCCCCAATACCCACAAAAGCCAGACGACGGCCAGATAGAGCGGAAAAGCCATCAGCTGCTGGAAGGTTTCCATCCAGGGGCCGGGTTTTGGCAGCCGGCGGGCCAGGGCCGGCGAGAAACTCAGTGCCAGCATCGGCAGCGCCAGGCCACAGCCGAGCGCAACGAACACCGCCATGGCCAGCGGCCAGGGCATCAGCACGGCCGCACCCAGGGCGGTGCCCATGAACGGCGCGGTGCAGGGGCTGGCTACGATACAGGCCAGCACACCGGTGAAGAAAGAACCCGAAACACCTTCGCGCTCGGTCAGATGCTGGCCGGCGCCCATCAGCCGTTCGCCGAAACTAAACAGGCCCGACAGCGAAAGCCCCAGCGCGAACAGCAGGTAGGCGAGCACGCCCACCACCCAGGGTGACTGCAGCTGAAAGCCCCAGCCAATGGCCTCACCACCGGCGCGCAGCGCCAGCAGAACGCCGGCGACAGCCGCAAAACTCAGCACGATGCCGGCGGTATAAGCCAGGCCGTGTACGCGCTGATCACGACCCGCGCCGCCTACAAAGCTCATGGCCTTGATCGACAGCACCGGAAACACGCAGGGCATCAGGTTGAGCAACACCCCGCCGGCCAGCGCCAGCAGCAGGGCCAGGCCCCAGCCGATCGGCGGCTGGCCGCCGGTAGTGACAACCCCCGCGCCGGTACTCTGCAGCGAACCCGCCTGCGCATTGACCTCGAAGGCTTCGCCCGAGGCCTGATCGACGAAAACCACGGGCATGGATTCAGGAACCTGGCCGAGATAGGGAGAAAGTGGCTGGCCGGCCTGCAGCACGCCGTCGACAGCAGCGGTTTCAGCTGGATGTGCATGGTCGACGATGTTCTCGGCCCCGACGAACACGGTCCAGTCGGCGCCGGCAGGCAGGCCTTCGGATTCGACCTGGACGGCCAGCTGACCGCCGCTGGTGTCGAAGCGCGCCGGCCAGTCGACGACGCGCGGCCGGCGGTCGTCAGCCCAGGCGAACAGGTCGGCGAGGTCTTCATCTTCATGTGCGGGCTGGTCCCGTACCGGCAGGCTCATCGACAGCTCGGCATCGCCGGGAACGCAGATTTCCTCGCACACCAGCCATTCTGCAGCCACTGCGATCGGAAAGTCGTCGCCGGGGGCAAGATCCTGTGGCGGTGTGATGGTGACCGGCAGCAGATGTTCGCCGCCGTAGCCGTAGTTGACCAGATGCCCCATCGGCACGCGTTCGGGATAGGGCCACTGAATGCCTGATTGGCTGGCGCCGGCGGGCAGCGCCCACTCCATTTCGGTGCGCAGGCCCGAATCACCCGGGTTTTTCCAGTAGCTATGCCAGTGCTCGTCGGGCAGCATGCGCAGACCGACGCGAAATGACTCGCCGGGCTGGATGTGACTGACTTCGCTGACCAGCTCGACCTCGATATGCGGTCGCTGCACCGGCCCCGGCTGAGCGAGGGCTGCCGCGGCCAGGGCCAGCAGGCCGAGAGCGAGCGCGATATGGAAGCGGTGTTTGTTCATCGGTATAAGTATTGCCTTCAGCTGGTCGGCCCGGCGCGGACTCCAGAAATGACCGCTCTTCAACGTTGACAGCCGGGACAGTAAAACGTGCTGCGTTGTCCGATCACTTCGCGCCGAACTGGCTGGCCGCAGCCGGGGCAGGCCCCGCCTTCGCGACCGTAGACTTTCAGCGACTGGGCGAAGTAGCCGGGCGTACCGTCGCCCACGGTGAAATCGCGCAGCGTCGTGCCGCCGACTTCAATGGCGTCGGCAAGGATCCGCCGGATAATCGAAGCCAGCCTGTCATAGCGTACCCGGCTGATTCGCCCGGCCGGCCGGCGCGGGTGGATGCCGGCGGCGAACAATGCCTCGGAAGCATAGATATTGCCCACGCCGACCACGGTTTTTGCATCCATGATGAAGGCCTTGACCGCAACACGCCGGCCGCGGCTGCGCTGCCACAGCCATTCGCCGCTGAACGCGGGGCCCAGCGGTTCCGGGCCCAGGCTGGCCAGGCGCGCGTGCGCGTAGGGCTCGTCGCCGCCCCACAGCAGCGCGCCAAAGCGGCGCGGATCGGTAAAGCGGATCAGGTGGCCGCTCTCGATCTGCAGATCGACATGATCGTGCGCGCCCGGCTCGGGCGCCTTTTGCCAAGCGCGAAACGAGCCTGACATGCCCAGATGCCAGAGCAGCGAGCCTGACTCCAGTTGCCACACCAGCCACTTGGCGCGCCGCTCCAGAGCGGCGATTTTCTGTCCGGTGATGCCATCGACCGCGCCCGGAATCGGCCAGCGCAGCTGGCGCTGCCGGATGGTTACGGCCGCGATACGCCGCCCTTCGACCAGCGGGGCCAGACCGCGGCGGGTGGTTTCGACCTCAGGTAGCTCAGGCATACGTTCATGACCAGGGAGTGAAGGCTTGCAGCCTGACATTATCGCGTAGCCGCGTCGCCGGATGAAAACAGTGCCCGTTGGCGGCGTATTTGGCAGCCTTCCGATTGCTCATGGCATCATGAAACCGGGTCTGACCTCATGAGGAGACAGCATGTCAATCGAAATCGTTGAAGGCGATATCGCGAGCCAGCCTGATCTGGACGCCGTGGTCAACGCCGCCAACGCGCAGCTCATGCCCGGCGGCGGCGTCGCCGGCGCCCTGCACCGCGCCGCCGGCCCGAAGCTGGCTGAAGCCTGCAAGCCGCTGGCCCCGATCGAGCCGGGTCAGGCCGTAATCACGGCCGGCTTCGAGCTGCCCAATCAATGGGTCATCCACGCGCTCGGCCCGCGCTATGGTATCGACCAGCCCTCCGACGAGCTGCTGGCCGCGGCCTACCGCAACGTGCTGTCGGTGGCCGCCGATAACAACATCGGATCGCTGGGCTGTCCTGCGCTTTCAGCCGGAGCCTTTGGTTACCCGCTCGAGGAAGCGGCGCGCATTGCCGTCGAGACAGTCAAACAGCACGCGCCCGCGGAACTCTTGTTCCGATTCGTTCTGTTCGACGGCAGGACGAAAGAGGTCTTTTCGCGTCTGGTGGGGTGATGTGTCAACGGTGAGCTGCGCTCGTGATTGTGACACCGCGCCTTGCGCGCCACCGGCAGAACCTTGGCGCCAGCACCTGTAGGAGCGGTCTCCAGACCGCGATACGGAGCTGACCGAAGCCGGCTGCCCGGCTGCCTTGTCACGGCGTGATACCCATCTTTCAGCTTTGAAGTCGAGCAATCTCATGCGGGCTTCGACAAGTCAAAGGCGTTTCGCCCGCCTGCTTCGCAGGCTGATGGCGAGTGACTTTTTTCCAGAGCCAAAAAGTAACCAAAAAGCGCTCTTTAACGTCAAGGTCAAGATCCCACGCTTGGTTGACTCAGGATTCGGTTGCTGTGCGGGCTGACCCCTTCGGTGCGGGGGCTTCGCTCTGGCCCGGCTGGTCGCGTGGTGCCCGGGATGGCTTCCGAAACTGGCCATGGGAGGGACCGTGGGCTTGTGCTCGTGATTGCCCCACCGCGCGTTGCGCGCCATCGGCAGGGCGTTGACGCCAGCACGTGTGGAAGGAAAGCGACTCTCATGGGGGGTGGGAGCGATCTCCAGATCGCGATACAGAGCTGATCGAAGCCGAGCCTTCGTCTTGCGGGTTTCGTCCCATCCGGACTACGGCCACCAGATCCACCGACCGAGCTCTCGCGAAACCCGCTCCCCGAAGGGGCCAGCTACCTCCCGGTGCAAGTCCTGAAACCCCGGAACGTAGGATCTTGATGTTGATTTTAAAAAGCGCGATTTTTCGTGCCTTTTTTCGCGCTGGAAAAAAGGTACCCGCCCAAAGAGCTTGCGAAGCAAGCCGGGCGGAACGCTTTTGACCTTGACGTGTCGAGGCCACCAAAGCGCCCGGTGGCACCAACCTCATCCAGGCCGGAGCGCATCAGCCCACGGCGTATCGCGGTCTGGAGCCCGCTCCCACAGCGTTGGACGTTTACTGGCCGCATCCAGGTCCCAACGAGCGCCGCGCCATCAAACCCGGGCGGGTAGAATCTTCTTTCCGCTACAATGCCGCCCCCATGTCGAAAGCCCCCATCAAACTCAACCCGGCCCAGCAGGCCGCGGTTACGCATATCGATACGCCCTTGCTGGTGCTGGCAGGTGCCGGTTCGGGCAAGACGCGGGTGATTACCGAAAAGATCGCCTGGCTGATCGACCAGGGTCACTACGGCGCGCGCGAGATTGCTGCAATCACCTTTACCAACAAGGCCGCGCGCGAGATGAAGGAGCGCATCAACAAGCGCCTGGGCCGCAGCAGGACGAAAGGTCTGACAATCTCGACCTTCCACTCGCTGGGCTGGCAGATTCTGCGCTCCGAGCCCGAAGCCGCCGGGCGGCGCAAGGGTTTGAGCATTCTCGACCAGCACGGCAGCGGCGATCTGGTCCGTGAAATGCTGCCGGCAGGCGCGCCCAAGGACATGGTCTATGCGGTGCTCTCTGCCATCGGTCGTTACAAGGACGCCGGCCTTGATGTCGAGCAGGCGCATGCGGCGGCGAGCAGTGAAGATGCCGCGCGCGCCGCTGAAATCTACGCCGGCTACCAGGAACGTCTGGCAGCGCTCAACGCCGTCGACTTCGATGACCTGATCACCCTGCCGGCGAAAATGCTTGAAGACCCGGTGTTGCGCACGCGCTGGCGCCACCGGCTGCAATACCTTCTGGTCGACGAATACCAGGACACTTCCGAGGCCCAGTACCGCCTGCTCGGAAGGCTGGCCGCCGATACCGGCGCCTTCACCGCGGTAGGCGACGACGATCAGTCGATCTACGGCTGGCGCGGCGCGCGACCGGAAAACCTGGTCAGCCTGAAATCCGACTGGCCCGATCTGACGGTCATCAAGCTCGAGCAGAACTACCGCTCGACCGGCTACATCCTGACCGCCGCCAACGCGGTGATTGCCTGCAATCCGCACGAGTTCGAGAAAAAACTCTGGAGCGAGCATGGCCCGGGCAACCGGATCGAGGTGGTCGAGTACGCCGACGAGGCCGATGAGGCCGAATCGATTGCCCGCGCGATCGTTACCGAAGTTCACGGTGGGCACGCGCGCTTTGGTGGCTGCGCGGTGCTCTACCGCTCCAACTTTCAGGCCCGCGCGATCGAACAGCAGCTGCGCGAGTATGGCCTGCCCTACGTGGTTTCCGGCGGGCCGAGCTGGTTTGACGCCCGCGAGGTGCGCGACTGCCTGGCCTACCTGCGCCTGCTGGTCAATCCCGACGACAATCCGGCCTTCATGCGCGTGGCCAACGCGCCCCGGCGCGGCCTGGGGTCGGGCGCGATGTCGCGCCTGGCCACCTACGCGGATGCCACTCACAAGAGCCTGTTCGAGGCCGCCATCGAGCCGATGTTCCAGGCCGAGCTGCCGGGCCCGGCGCAGCGCGGTTTTCGCGCTTTCACCAACATGCTGATCGACTTCAACGATCGGGCCGAGCGCGGCGATATCGGCGAGGTCTACGCCGAAATGCTCGACCATATCGGCTACCTGGAGTGGCTGATCGAGACCGACGACGACCCGAAAAAGGCCGACCGCCGGCGCCGATCGATCAAGGACCTGACCGGCTGGGTCGAGCGCCTGAGCGCGCAGGTGCAGTCGGGCGAGGAGCTGATTGCGCGCGTCTCCCTGGTTGCCGGGCCCGACGATGACCGCAACGACGGTGCCGACATGGTGCGCCTGATGACCCTGCACGCGGCCAAGGGCCTGGAGTTCTCGCGCGTGTGGCTGGCCGGCTGCGAGGAAGGCCTGATGCCGCACAGCCGCTCGGTCGACGACGACACCATCGAGGAAGAACGTCGGCTGATGTATGTGGGCATTACCCGCGCGGAGCGGAAGCTGCAGATCTCCTATGCCCGCCGCCGCCGTCGCGGCGGCGAACAGGTTCAGACCACGCCGAGTCGGTTTCTGGATGAACTGCCTGAAGACGCGATCTCCTGGCCGGCGCGCCACGGCAGCGAAGAGGCCACGCCCGAAGACGCCATGGACAACATCGCCGCGCTCAAGGCCATGCTCGAGGGCTGAGCGGCAAGGCAGCGGAAATTAGACAAGACAAATCCGTGGTTCCGCGGGTTTTCTTTTTCATCCTTCCTTCGCGCTTTTTGCTCTATGATGCAAGCCGATGGCCAATCACCTGATCAAGCTCGTGGCAGTGGTCACCACCATGCTGGTGTTGTCGGCCTGTGATGCCGGTCAGCCGTACGTCAAGATCGCCGGACAGCGCTTTGTCGTCGAGGTTGCCGCCGACGACGCCAGCCGCGCGCGTGGGCTGATGTTTCGAGACACGATGGATGAAGATCGCGGCATGTTGTTCGTTTTTCCCGACGAGCGTCCGCGCTCGTTCTGGATGAAGAATACTCGCATTCCGCTCGATATCATCTATATCGACGGCAACTTCGAGGTGGTCAGCATCCGCGCCGACACCCCGCCGTGCCGCTCGCGCAACCGCCGCTGCCCGGGCTATCCCAGCGACGGCCCGGCGCGATACGTGCTCGAAATCAACGCCGGTCTGGCGGCAAAGTACGGCATCGAGCCGGGAGATGTGGTCGAGATGGGCCATATCGCCGCGCTGGAATAGCCCTTTTTGCCCGCGCCGGGCACACCGACCCAGCTTCAGGAGCAGCAGGCATGTGGATCTTCAGAAAGCTTTTCGGCCCCGTCCAGCGCTTTCTCGAGCGCCGGCGCTTTCGCACGCTGTTCATGATTCTGGCGGGGCTGTTCGTTGCCAACATGCTCATCCCCGACCCCATTCCCTTTATCGACGAACTGCTGATGCTGGTTGCCACGGTCATCGTCGGCTCCTTCGGCAAGCGCGGTAACCACGACGATTCGCCCGGGCCCTGATCGCTTGCGCGCAGCCGACGGGCCACGCCCGAGAGCGGGCCTGCGTTATCCTTGCCTGTCATGAACATGCCTTACGCACTTCCCCAACAGCCGATCACGGTGCTTCAGCTCTCTGATAGCCACCTGGCGGCAGACCCGCAGGCGCGCTATCGCGACCAGCCGGCCGACGCCAATCTGGCCGAGCTGCGCCCGGCGATCGTTGATCTGGCCCCCAACGCGATCGTGCTCTCCGGCGACGTGTCCGAAGACGCCTCGCCGGCGTCGTACTGGCGCATGGGTGGCTTTGTCCGCGACCTGGCACCGGTGGTGGCCTGGGTTCCCGGCAACCACGATGAGCGCTCGGTGATGGCCGAGGTGTTTGATGAACTGGGCTTCGAGGCCGGCCCGATCGTGCTGCTGGGCGGCTGGCAGCTGGTGCTGCTCGATTCGGCCCGCTCGGACCGGCCCGAAGGCGCGCTGGACGATGATCGGCTGGCCGCCATCGAGCAGATGGACGAGCAGCGACCGGCGCTCGTCTTTCTGCACCATCAGCCGCTGCTGATAGGCTCGCCATGGATCGACAAATATCCGCTTGTCGAGCCCGAACGGCTGTGGCAGCGGCTGGCCGGGCGGCCCGTCAAGGCGGTGGCCTTTGGCCATGTACACCAGGTGTTCGAAGGTGAGCACCAGGGCGTTGCCTGCCTGTCGGCGCCGTCAACGGCGGCCAACAGCCAGCGTCAGGTGGAAAAATTCACCCCCGGCGAGCAACCTCCGTCGGCGCGCTGGTTCCGGCTGTGGCCGGACGGCCGATGGCAAACGGGGTTGCTTTAAAGCCTAGACTTCCACCATTTCGAAGTCTTCCTTGCCCGCGCCGCAATCGGGGCAAACCCAGTCTTCGGGTACGTCTTCCCAGCGTGTGCCCGGCGGGATGCCGTCATCCGGCCAGCCGTCCTCCTCATCGTAGATGAAGCCGCAGACGATACACATCCAGGTTTTGAAGGGTTGCTCTTCGCTCACGCGTTCAAGGTTCCGTATATGAACAGGCCCGCATTCTAAATGATTGGCCGGGTCTCGGGGTGGCGCTCGCGGGCTGCGGCCCGGTGCCGCCGCCGGGCAACCGGCGTGCCCGCTCTCGCCCTGCCCGCCGGATGTCTTACACTGTCGGTTGAAGCTGGCGCCAGCCCCCGGGGCCGTTGCCGATGGCCGGCCGGGTTTTCCGGTCGCCAGCGGCCGCACCAGCTGTATCGCCGCAAGCACTCACCGCAAATATTGACAGGAGTTGTCCACAACGCCATGACCGCCAGCCACGATCTGTTCGACCGCGCCCGCGCCCGCATTCCCGGCGGGGTCAATTCGCCCGTCCGCGCTTTCTCGTCGGTGGGCGGCGAGCCGGTCTTCTTCGAGCGCGCCGAAGGCGCTTACATGTTCGACGTCGACGGCAAGCGCTACATCGACTACGTCGGCTCCTGGGGACCGATGATCTGCGGCCACGCACACCCGGCCGTCATCGAGGCGGTTCAGAAGGCCGCTGCCAGGGGACTGAGCTTTGGCGCGCCGGCGCCGGGCGAGGTCACCATGGCCGAAATGCTGTGCGAGATGGTTCCGTCGCTTGAGCGGGTGCGCATGGTCAACTCCGGCACCGAGGCCACCATGTCAGCGCTCAGGCTGGCGCGCGCGGCCACCGGGCGCGATCGTTTCATCAAGTTCGAGGGCAATTATCATGGCCACGGCGACAGCTTTCTGGTCAAGGCCGGTTCCGGCGCCCAGACCCTGGGCGTACCGACCTCGCCGGGCGTGCCGGCGGGCCTGGCCGAGCTGACGCTCAACGCCCGCTACAACGACCTCGATAGCGTGCGCGCCCTGTTCGATCAGTATCCCGACGAGATCAGCTGTGTGTTCGTCGAGCCGGTGGCCGGCAACATGAACTGCATCCCGCCGCTGCCCGGCTTTCTGGAAGGCCTGCGCCAGATCTGCGACGAGAAGGGTGCCATCCTGATCTTCGACGAGGTCATGACCGGCTTTCGCGTTGGCCCAACCGGGGCCCAGGGCCGCTATGGCGTCACCCCTGATCTGACCACCTTCGGCAAGGTCATCGGCGCGGGCA
Source organism: Wenzhouxiangella sp. YN1 (assembly GCF_056324145.1). Classification (NCBI taxonomy): domain Bacteria; kingdom Pseudomonadati; phylum Pseudomonadota; class Gammaproteobacteria; order Chromatiales; family Wenzhouxiangellaceae; genus Wenzhouxiangella; species Wenzhouxiangella sp. YN1. The sequence continues at coordinate 9,403 of NZ_JBJNIO010000125.1, read as the reverse complement.
TGCCCGTGGGCGCCTTCGGCGGCAAACATGAAATCATGAAGCTCATTGCCCCGGAAGGTCCGGTCTACCAGGCCGGCACGCTTTCGGGCAACCCCGTCGCCATGGCCGCCGGCATCGCCAACCTCGAGCTGCTCACCGAAGACGGCTTCTACGAGCGTCTGGAAGCGCGAACCAAGCAGCTGGCCGAAGGCTTCGAAGAAGCCGCAAGCCAGGCCGGCATTCCCATGGCCACCGTGGCGGTGGGCGGCATGTTCGGCTACTTCTTTACCGACGTCAAAGAAGTCACCAATTTCGAGCAGGCTGCCGCCTGCGACATCGAGCGGTTCAAGACGTTCTTTACCGCGATGCTCGAGGCTGGTGTCTACCTGGCGCCCTCGGCTTTCGAGGCCGGCTTCGTGTCGAGCGCGCATACGGAAGCCGACATCACCGAAACCGTGGCGGCCGCAGGCGAAGTGCTCAAGAAGATGGCCGACTGAGCATCCCGGGCCGGTTACACTGACCGCCTGACAGCGTCCGCGCGGCCCGTGAGCGCCGAATAAAGCAACAGAACACCCAGGAGCGCATGGAATGAAGGTAGGTGCACCGAAAGAAACCGCAGCGGGCGAGGCGCGGGTGGCGCTCACGCCCGAGAGCGCGGGCCGGCTCAAGAAGCTGGGCTACGACTGTCTGGTCGAGACGGGCGCCGGCCTGGCCGCTTCGTTTACCGACGAAGCCTATCAGGCCGCCGGCGTCGAGGTCGTTGACTCGGCCGATGCGCTCTGGCAGCAGGCCGACGTGATCGTGAAGGTGCGCGAGCCCTCGATGGAAGAAATCGACAGCGCGCCCGAAGGTAAAGTCCTGATCAGCTTCGTGTGGCCCGCCCAGCACGAAGACCTGCTCGAGAAGATGAAGGCAAAGAGCATGTCCGTGCTGGCCATGGACATGGTGCCGCGCATCAGCCGGGCGCAGAAGATGGATGCGCTCTCGTCGATGGCCAACATCGCCGGCTACCGCGCCGTGGTCGAGGCCGGCAACCAGTTCGGTCGCTTCTTCATGGGCCAGATGACCGCCGCCGGCAAGGTACCGCCGGCGAAGGTACTGGTTGTCGGCGCCGGCGTGGCCGGGCTGGCGGCGATCGGCACTTCGGTGTCGCTGGGCGCGATCACCCTGGCGTTTGACGTGCGCCCCGAGGTGGCCGAGCAGATCGAATCGATGGGCGCCGAGTTCGTCTATCTGGACTTCGAAGAAGAACAATCCGACGGCGCCGAGACCGGTGGCTACGCCGCGCCTTCCAGCCCGGAATTCCGTGAGAAGCAGCTCGAGAAATTCCGCGAGCTGGCGCCGGATGTCGATATCGTCATCACCACCGCGCTCATTCCCAACCGCCCGGCGCCCGAGCTGTGGACCGAAGACATGGTCCAGGCGATGAAGCCCGGCTCGGTGATCGTCGACCTGGCCGCCGAGCGCGGCGGCAACTGCACGCTGACAAAAGCCGACGAGCGAATCGTCACCGACAACAACGTGACCATCATCGGCTACACCGACTTCCCCAGCCGCATGGCCACGCAGTCGTCGAGCTTGTATGCCACCAACGTGCGCCACATGCTCGACGACCTCACGCCCGATAAAGACGGCCAGCCGGTCATCGACATGGAAGACGACGTCATCCGCGGCGCCCTGGTCTGCCACCAAGGCGAAATCACCTGGCCGCCGCCTCCGCCGAAGACCAAAGCCATCGCTGCGGCCAAGCCGAAGAAGAAAGAGCCCGCAGAGACGGCCGAAGAAAAGGCCGCGCGCGAGGAAAAGGCGCTCAAGGCCTCGCTCAACCGCACCGGCGCCATGCTCGCGGTCGGCGGCCTTGCGCTGCTGGGTATCGGCGCGGTGGCCCCGGCGAGCTTCATGCAGCACTTCATCGTTTTCGTGCTGGCGGTGTTCGTCGGCTACCACGTGATCTGGGGCGTGGCCCACTCGCTGCACACGCCGCTGATGGCCATCACCAACGCCATCTCGTCGATCATCATCGTCGGCGCCCTGCTGCAGATTGCCTCCGGGAGCGTCGTCGTCTTCATTCTGGCCGCGATCTCGATCCTGATCGCCTCGGTCAACATCTTCGGCGGGTTTCTGGTGACCCGCCGCATGCTCGCCATGTTCAAGCGCAGCTGAAGGGAGTAGTCAATGAGCATCGGACTGATCACCGCCGCCTACGTTGTCGCGGCCGTCCTCTTCATCCTTGCGCTGGGCGGGTTGTCCAACCAGGAGAAAGCCAAGCGTGCCATCTGGTACGGCATCATCGGCATGGTGCTGGCGGTGCTCGCCACCATGGGCACGCCCGGCGTCGGCCAGTACATCGCCATTGCCCTGATGGTGATCATCGGCGGAGTCATTGGCTGGATCATCGCCAAGCGCGTGCAGATGACGCAGATGCCCGAGCTGGTTGCCGGCTTTCACAGCCTGGTCGGGCTGGCGGCCGTGTTCATCGGCATCAACGCCCACCTCGAAATGGGCCTGGCGCTGGCAGCAAAAGACGCCGGCACCGCGGCCGAGCTGGCCGGGTTTGCCGCCACCATCGCCGGCAAGTCGATCGTCGAGCTGAAGATCCTCAAGGTCGAGCTGTTTCTGGGCATCTTCATCGGCGCGATCACCTTTACCGGTTCGATCGTCGCCTACGGCAAGCTGGCCGGAAAGCTCAGCTCCGCCGCGCTGACCCTGCCGGGCCGCCACCTGCTAAACCTCGCCGCCATCATCGCCTGCCTGGCGCTGGGCTGGCTCTACCTGGGGGGTGCCGGTCTGTGGACGATGCTGCTGGTGGCGCTCATCGCCGGTGCCATCGGCACGCACCTGATCATGGCCATTGGCGGCGCGGACATGCCCGTGGTTGTTTCCATGCTCAACTCGTATTCGGGCTGGGCCGCCGCCGCCATCGGCTTCACCCTGGGCAACGACCTGCTCATTGTCACCGGGGCGCTGGTCGGCTCATCGGGCGCGATCCTGTCCTACATCATGTGCAAGGGCATGAACCGCAGCTTCGTCTCGGTCATCCTCGGCGGCTGGGGCGGTGAGTCCAGCAGCGCCGCAGCCGTCGACGGCGAGATGATCGCCGCCGATGCCGATGCGGTTGCCTCGGCGGTCAACGACGCCGACAGCGTCATCATCGTGCCCGGCTACGGCATGGCCGTCGCCCAGGCGCAAACCGCCGTGTCCGAACTGACGAGAAAGCTGCGCGATGGCGGCAAGAGCGTGCGCTTTGCCATCCACCCGGTCGCCGGGCGCCTGCCCGGGCACATGAACGTGCTGCTGGCCGAAGCCAGAGTGCCCTACGACATCGTGCTGGAAATGGAAGAGATCAACGAGGACTTTCCGGACACCGACGTGGTCATCATCATCGGCGCCAACGACATCGTCAACCCGGCCGCCCAGGACGACCCCGGCAGCCCCATCGCCGGCATGCCCGTGCTCGAAGTGTGGAAATCGCGCCAGGTGTTCGTTTGCAAGCGCGGCCAGGGTACCGGCTACTCGGGCATCGAAAACCCGCTGTTCTTCAAGGACAACACGCGCATGTTCTACGGCGACGCCAAGGCCTCGATGGAAGCCTTGCTCAAGGAGCTGGGCTGACTGGGCCCAGTTTCACCCCAATCCTGAAAAATCGCCTGGAAACCAATCTTCCCGGAAGATAGCCCAAGCCCCCCTCTTCCCGGAACACAGCCGGGCCTCCCGTATTCCCGGAACACAACCGGGCCTCCCGTATTCCCGAAACACAGCCCGGCCTCCCGTATTCCCGGAAATCGCGAAGCGATTATCCGGGACCTCAGCCACTCAGCCACCCCGAATTTGAACCCCCACACCCGGCAGGCTAGACTGCGACCGGGGACGCGACTTCGGCACGGGCCATGGCGGTAGCGTGCCCGAAGCTCACATTCCGTCCATCGGGCTCCGCGCCCCCATTGCGCCGCGATTGATCACGTGCGTGTAGATCATCGTGGTGCGCACATCCGAATGCCCCAGCAACTGCTGCACCGTGCGAATATCTGCCCCGAACTCAAGCAAGTGTGTCGCGAAACTGTGTCGAAAGGCGTGGCAGGTCACCGGCTTGTGAATGCCGGCCCGACGCGCCGCCTGCTTGACCGCACGCTGCACCGAACTGTTGAACAAGTGGTAGCGACGAACCTGGCCCGTCCGCGGATCCGCAGAAATCCGCCGCGCCGGAAACACCCACTGCCAGCCCGGCTCGAACCGGGCGTTGGGGTATTTGCGCGCCAGCGCATGGGGCAGCACAACGCCGCCTCGGCGGCGGGCTGCATCATCGGCTGCTACGGTCAGCGCCCGATCCACCTGAACCTGCAACGCGGGAATCGTCCGGTCGGCCAGAACGGTGATCCGGTCCTTGTTGCCCTTGCTGTCGCGCACGGTAATCGAGCGTCGACTGAAATCCACGTCCTTGATGCGCAGCCGAACCGCCTCGCCAACCCTGAGCCCGGACCCGTACAGCACCGAAACCACCAGATCGTGCGGCGGCCTCAGGTTGGCCAGAACCGCCCGCACCTCGTCGGTGCTCAACACCACCGGCACACGCGTGGAGCGCTTCGCGCGCACCACATCCTCGAGCCAGGGCAGCTCCATTTCCAGAACCTCCCTGTACAAAAATAGAATCCCGTTCAGGGCCTGATTCTGGGTCGCAGCCGCCACGTGCCGATCAACGGCCAGATACGTGAGAAACGCCTCGACCTCCGCCTTGCCCATCTCGCGCGGATGCCGTCGATCATGAAACAGAATGAACCGCCGCGCCCACTGAACATAGGCCTTCTCGGTTCGATGGCTATAGTGCTTTGCCAGAATCAACCGGCTCATCCGATCCAGCAACTTCTCGCCCATGCTTTGCATCCCGGCACAATTTGCGCCAGTATCAAACAGGGCGACGGACAGGCGAAATCGGAATTGAACCCCGAAACATGTGGGAAATCCGCAGGCTATCCAGCAAGAATGCAAGATAGCGCCAGAAAATATTTCCGCACAAAACGGCAGATTCAGTACGTTACCGCCACTTCACACGCCGCGCCCACAAACTATTCAGCAAATTGTTCATGTATTCACTACACCAACATATTGCTCAAGACTTATTAGTTATGCCTTGCTTATGAGAGTTCGATGAGAAGAGAATTCGTAGCATGGTTAAGCGTTTGGGTGCTGGTGGTTGTTGGGCACGCCGCAGCTGGATGGCTGTTCGGCTATGCCCATATGCCAAATTCTCTAATGTTGGTGGCATTGTCCTCACTTGGTTATATTGGGATTCTGGGGCCGATAGCGCGTTTAGGAACCTTGAATGCCGCACCAACAAATCGGCCGGCCTTTGTACTAATGGGCTTATTCGTAGCCTTGCCCGGAGCGCTGATACTTTTCTATCTGTTGCCGTCCGAGGGCGTCGCATTGGCTGCAGCAGGCGTAACTATTTTGCTTGGAGGCATCTCCGGGCTTGTGTTCCAAATGGTCAGGTTCCCACGGCATAACAAAGGGTTCAACCGGACCCCGGAAAGCTCCGGGCCGGCAAAGCCGGGCGAGTTTGGTGGCGGGGCCGGTTAACCCAAACGTTATGACGGCAAAACGAGGTTCAGAAATTGATTCATAATTGTTCTTCTTGCTCACTCGCTGAGACATGGTTTGAAGAAGAGGGGTCCGATGTCTATCTCAACCTGAACAGGGTTGCGACAGAGAAAGATCTTGAAATGGACCATTATCTTGAATACGAGGGACAGACAATCGAGACTGTGAGAATCACCGTGGCTTTCTGCCCATTTTGCGGCCAAAAACTCGGAAGTAGCGAAAATCCGATCGTGCCTGAGTTTCAGCACCATAATTTTCGTGGCAGGAAGTGAGCGCTCATAACCAAGCGCAGCACTACACAGCCTTCGGCTGTCGGACGCTCGCAAGCTCGCGCCGGTGTGCGCGGCGTTAGCTGTCATGGTCACCGTTTCAAATCGCCCTCTACCGCCAAAAGTCATTGCAGCCCGCGACGCTGCTCGGAAGGCTCTTGGCCCATTGGCACCTGCCGGGGACCCGAGAAGCCCTGATGAGTCCCGATGCTTGATGCTCTCGTCACGGACGAACGCGGGCCGTGAGTTGCCGTCCTATTATTTGGTTTACTTCTTACTGGTTGATCTTCTGGAGTTCCCACACTTGGGACAATGGGAGAAAACCGCGTGGAACGTGCCAGTTCGGTTAAACGGCAGACTTTACGGCATTGAACATCGCAAGATGGGGCTTGGTGTATTCGCTCCGGCATCTGATCCCACCGCAACGCGTAGTGGAACACCGACCGAGCAACAAGAAGACGACGCACGGGAGATCGTCGCATTTATTCACCGAGCCGTAATCGCTGCCGAACTCTATTTCGAGTGGCGTGCGGAGCAGGCTGCGTCAGGGACGCAATTGAATGTGCTCAACCGCAGCCCAGGCTTGTTTAGCCGATATGAGTTCTTTCGAGACCGCTTCCTTGAGCTGAATGACGAGTATCAGCGGCGAAAGGACGAGAAGGAAGTGAAGAAAACTGAGCATAAGCACGGTACGAGCACCGTTGTTCGATTTCCCGCCGCCCATTTATCGCAAGAGGCACAATGGAACGCACAAGCAGCAGTTGATGCCTTCTTCAGTTGGACTGAGCACGTGTTCATCCATCTCGCCATTCTACAAGGGCGTGCACAAACAGGCGCTGACGTTGCTGAATTGGCGGATTCTGACTGGAAGTCGAAGTTCAAAGCCGCACTGGACCTTGGTGCCGCAGATTCTAAGAAACACTACGATGTATTGCTGGAGCTTCGCCAGCAAATCCGCAATTTTATGGCTCACGGTGCGTTCGGAAAGAGGGGCGAAGCCTTTGAATTTCATTCGGGCGCAGGTGCCGTGCCACTTCTATTGACGGGAAAACAGAAGCATAAGTACTCATTCACGGGCGCCCCTGCATTTGTTGATGAAAAAGCGATCGCTGACATCGATAGCTTTGTGGAGCACCTGTGGTCCGGACCAAGGGCACCAGCTCGAGAGTATGTTGAAAGTGGGCTGCCCGTGATTCTTTCATACGTCCATGATGGCACCTACGCAAAGGCCATGACGTCGTGCGACAAAATGAGCGAATTTGTGGAGCATTTGATGTATCAGTTTGATTCTGCCGCGAACATGGACTGGTAGCGGCATGACAGCTAACAAATCGCTGCAGGTGACGTTTGACCCGTCGCCCATTTTTGCTACCGCAAAAACGGGCGCCGCCTCAAACGCACCTGAGCTTCACCGTTAGATTTACGGAAGTAGGAAGGTACGGTGACAAAAATAACTTTTTCCATAAAATACCACGATGGTGATGCCCGACAGGGGCATCTGGATATGTACGACGCCGCAGTTTCTTTTCAAGGGTTTGCTAAAGCTATTTCGATAACTGCGCACGCGCTGCTCAATAAGGGCGAGATTCGGCGCAAAGGAAACCGAATTGAGGGAGCAGAGCTATATATAAATCCTTCGCGCAAAGGCAGCTTTGAGCAATTTGTCACGTTAGTCATAACCAACCAAGAAGCCATCGGTGCAAGTATTGCGGCCGCCGCATTTTATGACATGATCAAGTGGACTTGGTCGAAAACAATTGACAAGGTTTTCGATCCGGAAACCCCTTTCGTGAAAAACCTGGTTGAGGAGGATCGCATTGAGCCGTTCATAGGTGAAATGGAAGAGGCTCTTGAAATTCCTCTTGAGCAAGCTCACCGGCCCATCGCCAAAGACGAATCTGTCATCAGATCCCTGAAGCGGCAGCGGGTTGGTGATATTGTTCGGTTCGACTCCGAGTCGTTGAAAAGTGTTTCCCTACGCTCAGATGACGTTGTAACAGAGAATATAAAAGGAAACGTGACTCGCTATAACATACTGTCCGGCTATGGCCGTTTCTACGATGATGATCTTGAACGAACTGTATCATTCAAAGTAACAGATGAAGTAAGTGCGGTACAAAAGCAGCTTCTGACCTGGTCTCTACATCATGCGCAGGAAGAAGAAGGGGAAGGGAAAATACTATTCGACGCGAAGAAGATTGAAACTGCACGAGGTGTGATAAAGCGCTACTTAGTCACGAATATCAGCCATCTATAAATCTAACAAAGCGCTGCTGCCGGACAATTTTTACGCTGCGCTCCAAAATTGCCGCAGAGCGCGGCGTTATGTTTTAAGGAGGTAGTTTGAGCAAAGTCGTTGGACGCTGGCGAATTAAGTGGATGGAAATGTGGGATCAAGACTTTGTTGACCTTATTGAGCCCGGATACTTCCAGTTCGATGAAGATGGCCTCGGCTTTTTTGTATTCGGAGCAGTTGAGGGCCAAATCGACTACCGCATTCCAGATGATGGAGGGCGAGTCGAGTTTTCTTGGTCTGGAAATGATGATGGTCGTGAAAAATCTGGCCGTGGTTGGTTCCAGTTTTCATCTTCAAATTCAGCGAAAGGGGAACTCTTCATTCATTGTGGAGACGAGTCGGCCGTAGAAATCGAATATCAAACATAACCAGGCGCGGCACTCGGATGCCTTTGTCTCCGCTTCGCTACGTCAAAGTCACCGGTGCGCTCAGTGTTAGCGCCCATGACAAACCATGCTCACTGACACTCCAAAGCTGCTTGGTGACGCTCGTGCCATATCCGAGCGCATGCAGCTGCTTCGTGATCCTCATATCGCGCCCTTGACCGACTACGTTGAGCGGCTGCGTCTAGAGGCCGGACCCGGCGCCGTGATTCCCTACTTCGACCCTTGGGACGGAGGTATTGAGGCTGAGGTTCTTTTTCTGTTGGAAGCCCCTGGAGCAAAAGCCGTCAGATCTGGCTTCGTATCACGTAACAATCCAGATGAAACAGCGAAGAATATTTTCGAGTTGTGCCACGAGGCTGGACTTCATAGAAAGTCCATGGCTCTTTGGAACGTGGTCCCTTGGTATATTGGAACTGGCAGCAAGATTCGCGCTGCCACACCAGCCGATCTTGAGGCCGGTCTGAAACCGCTGCCGCGCTTACTCGAACTTCTGCCGAGGGTAAGAACCGTGGTCTTGGTCGGCCGCAAAGCCGAGCGAGCTCAGCCTCATATCAATGAAGTCAGATATCGTGTATTCACGTCACCGCATCCTAGCCCGCTCTTTGTCAACAATGCTCCCGGCAATCGTGAAAGGCTTCTCTCAGCTTTTCGTCAAGTGCGTGACGCTGTCGTCCCACGCGCTGGGCGCTAACAAATCATTCAAGCCGATGCCGCTTCGCGGCACGGCTTAATTCTAGGGGTCTGTTGAATTCCAAGTGGGTTAAGCATACACATGCGGATTGATGCGTCCGAAGTCGAGCTTCCCCGCCAGCAGGAAGATCACCGTCCGGGCGGTACTCAGTCGCGTGTAGCCTCGGGCTTTTCGTTTCGCAGCTTGG
>NZ_JBJNIO010000124.1:0-802 GCF_056324145.1 Wenzhouxiangella sp. YN1 | reverse complement strand
GGACAGGAGCTGACAGTGAAGTATTCAGAAGAACGCAGACGGGCCGTGCTGGCTAAGCTTTGCCCACCGCACAATCGCTCGGTGCGAGAGGTTGCCGCCGAGGAAGGCGTTTCGGAAGCGACCCTGTACAACTGGCGCAAGCAGGCTCGGGACCGTGGTGAGCTGTACCCCGACGCCGGCTCCGACGCCCAGGGCTGGAGCGCCCGGGACAAGTTCGCCGCCGTAATCGAGACTGCGCCGATGAACGCCTCCGAGCGCTCGGAGTACTGCCGCAAGCGCGGCCTGTATCCGGAGCAGCTGGCCGCCTGGCGCCGGGCCTGCGAGCAGGCCAACGACTGGGCCGAGGAGCGCGGTGGCCAGCAGGTCAAGGCCGACCGCGAGCAGCGTCGCCGGACGCGCGAACTCGAGCGCGAGCTGGCGCGCAAGGAAAAGGCGCTGGCCGAGACGGCGGCCTTGCTCACCTTGTCAAAAAAAGCCCGGGCGATCTGGGGGGACGGAGAGGACGAATGATCAGCACCTCGGATCGCCATAAAGCTGTTGAGCTGATCGACGAGTCCCGCGCCGCCGGCGCGCGCCTGAAGCCCGCTTGCCGCGCACTGGGTATCACGGCCCGTACCTATCCCCCTCTGTCAGGATAGTTGTCGCCTCCTCTAAAATGGTCTCTAAGGGGGGCGGACAGGAGCTGACAGTGAAGTATTCAGAAGAACGCAGACGGGCCGTGCTGGCTAAGCTTTGCCCACCGCACAATCGCTCGGTGCGAGAGGTTGCCGCCGAGGAAGGCGTTTCGGAAGCGACCCTGTAC
>NZ_JBJNIO010000123.1:0-147130 GCF_056324145.1 Wenzhouxiangella sp. YN1 | reverse complement strand
ACCGGCGTCGGGTACGCTTCTCAAGGCGCGGGTCGGTGACAACTTCGTTGGAATCAGACATCTCTTCGCTCCGTAAGCGCCCTGAATGTTACAGATAAAACCGATCAGGTACTGTTGGGAGGGATGTTGACACACAGGGCCGTGGGCGAGGTCATCGAGTCGCGCAGCACCGCCTTTGCCGTTGGCGACCGGGTTCGCCACATGGCCGGCTGGCGCGATATTGCCCAGCTCCCCGAAGACCAGGTTGAAGCACTGCCCGATATCGATGTGCCGGAGCAGGCCCATCTGGGCGTGCTGGGCATGCCCGGCACCACCGCCTGGGTCGGGCTCAACATCATTGCCGAAATGCAGGAAGGCGATAATGTGCTGGTCAGCGCAGCCAGCGGTGCCGTCGGCTCCCTGGCGGTGCAGCTGGCCAAGGCCAGAGGCGGCACCGTCGTGGGCATTGCCGGCGATCAGAAAAAGCTCGACTGGCTTGAATCGATCGGCGTCAAGGCGGTCAGCTACAAGGGCAAGGACGCCCGGCAGCTCACTGAAGCGCTCAAGCAGGCCTGCCCGGACGGCTTTGATGTCTACTATGAAAACGTTGGCGGTGACTGCCTTGAAGCCGCGCTCAATAACCTGCGCGTAGGCGCCCGGATTGCGGTGTGCGGCCTGATTTCACGCTACAACGATGAGGGCCCCAGCGCCGGCCCCGGCAACCTGGCCATGCTGCTGATCCGGCGCGCGCGCATGGAGGGCTTTATCGTTTTCGACCACTGGCAGCATCACCACGACTTCGTGAAGGAGTTCGGCCCCAGGGTGGCTGCGGGCGAGATCGACTATCAGGAAACCGTGGCACAGGGCCTGGAACAGACACCGGACGCTTTCCTGAAGCTCTTCACCGGCGGCAACCACGGCAAGATGCTGGTCAAGCTGTAGCGGACCCCGCCCGAGATGCGCTTGAGCTGCATACGAAACGCGACTTTGATGCTGCTCCTGCTCAGCGCGCTGGCGCTGGGCGGCTGCACGACCCTGCCGTCGATCGACGGGCGCCCGTCGTCCGAGGCCTTGAGTGCTGAGCAAGCCCGAAACACTTCTCTGGGCCGGGCAATCGAGCCACAGCTGGCGCAAAACCCGGGCGTCAGCGGCCTGCGGCCCTTATCGGATCCGCGCGAGGCGTTTACAGCACGAATGGTGCTGGCAGGCAAGGCCGAGCGCAGCATCGACGCGCAGTACTACATCTGGCAGAACGACATCACCGGCACCATGCTCCTGGCCGAGCTCGAGCGCGCAGCTCGGCGCGGCGTACGTGTGCGGCTTCTGGTTGACGACAATGGTATTCATGGGCTTGACCAGACGCTCAAGGCACTTTCCGAGCAGCCCAATTTCCAGGTGCGCCTGTTCAATCCGTTTGCCTATCGCCGCTTCAAATGGGCCAATTGGGCCACTGATTTTTCGCGCCTCAACCATCGCATGCACAACAAGTCTTTCACGGTGGACAACCAGGCAACGATTATTGGTGGACGCAACATAGGTGACATCTACTTCGGGGCAACCAATGGCGTCGTATTCTCCGATCTCGACGTGATGGCAATCGGGCCGGTGGTGCCGGAAGTCTCCGACCAGTTCGACCGCTACTGGGCCAGCCAGCTGGCCTACCCGATTGACCGGATCGTGGGCGCATCAACGACAGGCGCCCTGGATCGCTTTCATGCCCGCCACGATGCACTGGAACAGGACCCGGCGGCCATGAGCTACCGCAAGGCCCTGGAGAACGATCGCACAACCTGGCGCTTGTCCGATGAAAAGGCGCCATTGACCTGGGCGCCCACGGAGCTGATCAGCGACCCACCGGCCAAAGCCCTCGGCCAGGCTTATGGTGTCGGCATGGTCGACTTCGTGTCCGACCGTATTATCAGCAGCGCTCGCTCCGTGGATCTGGTCTCGCCCTATTTCGTGCCCGGGGTGCAGGGCAGTAAACGCCTGATCGAGCTGGCGCGCCGCGGCGTGCCCGTGCGCATCCTTACGAACTCACTCGTTGCCGCCGATACGCTGCCCGTGCATGCCGGTTACGCCAGGCGACGCCGGCCACTGCTCGAAGCAGGGGTCGTGCTCTATGAGCTGCCACGCGGAGCGGAGCAGCCCCCCGACCGCGAGCTCACCGGGCTGTTCGGCAGCTCGAGCGCCAGCCTGCATGCCAAGACATTTGCCATCGACGGCGAGACGTTGTTCATCGGCTCGTTCAATCTCGACCCACGCTCGGCGAATCTGAACACGGAAATGGGTTTTCTGATCGACAGCCCGGCGCTCGCTCAAGCAATGCACCGGGCCTTCGACCGCGAGATACCCCGTCACGCCTACCGGGCCTATCTTGACGGCAATGACAATATTCGCTGGGTCCGCCCGCAGGGTGACGAGCTGCGCCGCTACAACACCGAACCCGATGCCGGCTGGATGCGACGCACCAGCTCACGCCTGCTTTCCTGGCTGCCGATTGAGTGGCTGCTGTAGCAAGACGGCGTTTGGCGGCCGGGAGCCGCTGATTCAATTCGAGCCACTGCGACCACGCTGAACGCCGCCCCGGCACTCCTGCTATCAAGCTTGCTTTCAAGCGACAATCAAACTTGCCACTTTCATACTGGAAGGATGCAACACGGAGATGATGGAAACGACACATGACGGCAACTACTTCTCGGAGCGTTACGGCCTGACCACTACCCACAGCGAGGTACTGGCAGCCAGCAAGCGGATCCCCCCGTGCAAAACGCTGGATCTGGGCTGCGGACGCGGGCGCAATACGCTGTATTTGAGCAGTCTGGGCTTTGACGTGACGGCGGTGGATGCCAACCTCGAGGCCATTCGCACCCTGGAACAGATTGTCGCCACCGAAGGCATCGACAATGTACAAACGTCTTTTTACGATATCAACGAAGCGTCCATCAAGGGTTCCTACGATTTCATCGTTTCAACCGTCGTACTCATGTTTCTGCAAGCCGATCGCGTTCCCGACGTGATTGCCGACATACAGGCATCGACTCATTCAGGCGGCTACAACCTGATTGTGTGCGCCATGGACACCGAGGCCTATCCCTGCGATCGCTTTTCGTTCAGATTAGCTGAAGGAGAGCTGAAGGACTATTACCGGGGTTGGGATTTTCTCAAGTACAACGAGAATGTCGGCGCGCTGCATCGCACCGACGCCGACGGCAACCCGCTGCAGTTTCAATTTGCCACCATGCTGGCAAGAAAACCCTGAGCCCGCCTTATTCGCCCTGCATGACCTGGGCAGCAATTTCCACGCTGCGTCGGCGGGCCGTGTGATCGAACATGCTGCTGTTGATGATCAGCTCGTCGGCTTCAGTCTCTTCGATGAACTTCTTCATCTGCCGGGCAACGGTTTGCGGAGAGCCAACCGCCGTGCAGCCGAGAACGTGATCGAGGAGGGCTCGCGCCGACTCGGGCAGCGATTCATGATAGCCCTCCTGAGGCGGCGGCAGCTGCCCCGGGTTACCCGAGCGCAGCCGAACGAAAGACTGCTGCCATGATGAAGCCAGATACCGCGCTTCTTCGTCGGTGTCGGCGGCAAACACGTTGTAGCCAAGCATGACATGCGGTTTATCGAGGTAGCGCGAGGGCCGGAACTGAGAGCGATAGACCGCCAGCGCATCGTGCAGCTGGGCAGGCGCAAAGTGCGAGGCGAATGAATACGGACGGCCCATCTGCGCGGCCAGCTGGGCGCCGAACAGGCTCGAGCCCAGAATCCAGATCTCGATTCGGTCGCATCCTTGTCCGGGCACGGCGGTAATCGCGGCCGTACCTTCGAAATAGCTGACCAGCTCGGCCACGTCCTGGGGAAAGGCGTGAGGATCAGTCTGCAGATCGCGCCGCAGCGCCCGCGAAGTGGCCGGATCAGTGCCTGGGGCCCGCCCCAGGCCCAGATCGATGCGGTCTGGATAAAGCGTATCGAGGGTGCCGAACTGCTCGGCCACCATCAACGGCGAGTGGTTGGGCAGCATGATGCCGCCAGCGCCCACGCGAATATGCTGCGTGGCTCCGGCAACATGACCGATGAGCACCGCCGTGGCTGCGCTGGCAATGCCCGCCATGCCATGATGCTCGGCCATCCAGTAGCGTCTGAAACCAAGGGTATCGGCAAGGCGCGCCAGGTCCACCGTGTTGGCAAACGACTCCGCCGCTGAACCACCTTCGTTGATGGGCGCCAGATCAAGAATGGAAAAGGGGATCATCGCATCCTCCGGGCAAGTGACTTCTCTACTACGTGGGGCCTTGGCCTCAATCTTTCACCGTTACGGGCAGCCCGCCCCTTGCGCACCTACAGTCGCCCATATCCCTCGTTGCGGCCTTCCTCATGCCAATGGAAATGTCGCCGGCGCGATACCTCCGCTTTTCCATGACCCCTTGTTGGCATGACCTCGATCTCATTTTGTTTTTGTGCCCGCCGTTCGATTCGGATAGGCTATGGCACTTGTGGGCCACGTGCGGCAGGGAGACGCCAGATGACGCAATCCAATCCTTTCGAGCCGCCGTCGGCGGCGATCGATCCCGTTGACCAGAATGGCGGGCCCGACGGCCTTCGCAGCGAACCACGGCGCGCGCCCGTTGGCAACGGCATTGCCTGGATCGGCGATGGCTGGCAGCTGTTCGCGCGCGACTGGGGCACCTGGATTGTCATGCTGCTGATCTTCGGCGGGCTGTTTCTGGTGATCGGCATGCTCCCGCTGGTCAGTATCGTTTCAGGACTGGTTTTCCCGATCTTCATCGGCGGCTGGATGCTGGCGGCCGACCGGGTTCACCGGGGCGAATCGGCGCGCCTGGAGGACCTGTTTGCGGGTTTCACGGGCGACCACCTCAAACCCATGCTGATCACGGGCCTGATCTACCTGGCCGCCAGTCTGGCCGTGATGGTGGTCAGCAGCATCATGGCCTTCGCGCTGATCGGCGGTTCGTTCTTGTCCGGTGCCGAGCCCGACCTGGGTGCCATGGTGCTCGGCATGGCGCTGTTCTTTCTGGTGATGATGGCGCTGATGCTGCCGCTGATGATGATGATCTGGTTTGCGCCGGCGCTCATCATGCTCAACGGCGTAGCCCCCACCGAGGCGCTGAAAATGAGCTTTACCGGCTGCCTGCGCAACATCCTGCCAATGCTCGTCTACGGCCTGCTGTGCATGATGCTGCTGATTGCAGGCGCAATACCGCTGTTTCTGGGCTGGCTGGTCGTCTATCCGCTTTTCCTCTGCTCGATCTACACGGCCTATCGCGATATCTATCTGGACGAGTAGCTCCTGCGCTCATGTCGGATCGCGCCGTTGACACCATCGACACCATCGTGCCGGTAGGCACGCCCGAGGGCATCAGCCTGAACCTGCGGCCGGCCGGGCCGGTGGCGCGCGCGGCCGCGTGGCTACTCGATACCCTGATTCGCTGGACCATCATCTTCGCTCTGGCACTCACCCTGGGCTGGCTGCAGATGCTGGGCATGACGCTGTTCATGCTGATGTGGTTTCTCATTACCTGGTGGTATCCGGTGCTGTTCGAGGTTCTGGCCGACGGCGCTACGCCGGGCAAGCGCGTGCTGAGCTTGAGGGTGCTGCACGACGACGGCACGCCCATCGGCTGGGGTGCGTCGATCGTGCGCAACCTGCTGCGCCAGATCGACTTCTTGCCGCTGGCCTACGGCGCCGGCCTGACGGCTATGATGTGCAACCGGCGCTTTCAACGCCTGGGCGATCTGGCGGCCGGCAGCCTGGTCGTTCACGTCGCCCGGCCGGCAGCAGACACCAGCGGGATCAGCCAGGGGCCGGCCCGCGCACCCGCCCTGGCCCTCGGGCCCGAGGAACAGCAGGTGCTGCTGTCGCTGGCCGAGCGCCTGCCCGGGCTCAACCCCGAGCGCGCCCGCGAGCTGGCCGCGCTGATGCAGCCGGTGACAGCCCGGCCGCCCGATGAATCACTGGAAACGCTCGAAGCATGGGCGCGCTGGATCCGGGGACAGAAGGCGTGAGACAGGCCGCCTTCATTGCCGCGCGTGAGGATCAATGGCAGGCATTTGCCGAATGCCTCGAAGCGATGCGCCGACGCAGGCGGGCCGCCAACGACATTGCCGACCTGCCCGCTCGCTACCGCCAGCTCTGCAGCGACCTGGCGCTGGCCCGCTCGCGCGGCTACAGCCTGGGCCTGATTCATCGCCTGGAAGATCTGGTCAGCCGTGGCCATGCCGTGCTTTATCGTTCACGCACGCCGCTGGCCAGCCGCGTCGTCCGCTTTCTGGCTTTCGATTTTCCCGCCCTGGTGCGCTCGGAGTGGCGCCTGAGCCTGATCAGCCTGTTGCTGCTGTTCGGGCCCATGCTGTGGCTGTTCTGGATGATCGGCACAACCCCCGAGTTCGTCTACCGGGTGCTCGATCCCGAAACCATCGACCAGATCGAATTCATGTACAGCCGAAGCGACTCGTTCCGCCGCGGTGCCGGGGAGGATCTGTTCATGTTCGGCTTCTACATCATGAACAACATCGGCGTGGCGCTGCGAACCTTTGCCGGCGGACTGGTCTTCGGTATCGGCAGCGCGGTGGTTCTGCTGTTCAACGGCACCCAGATCGGGGCCGTTGCCGCGCATCTGAGCTTCGAGGGCCATCACGAGAATTTCTGGACCTTCGTGATCGGCCACGGCCCGTTCGAGCTGCCGGCCATCGCGCTGGCCGGCGTGGCCGGGCTGCGCCTGGGCATGAGCCTGATCGCGCCAGGATCGCTGACCCGGATCGAATCCCTGCGGCAAAGCGCCCGAACAGCCGTGCTGCTGCTCTACGGCGTCATGGCCATGCTGCTGCTGGCCGCCGCCCTCGAGGCCTTCTGGTCGGCCAGCAGCGCAAGTGCGACCACCAAATATATCGTCGGCGCCGCCCTGTGGCTGGCCGTGGGCGGCTGGTTACTGCTGGCCGGTCGCCGGCGGTCGGGAGCAGTGGATGCTGACTGATCGCATTGCCCTGCGCCCCCGGCCCACACACGAGGCCATGGATCTGGGCCTGCGCCTGGTGCAGGCCCGCTGGCCAGCCATCGTGGCGGCCAGCACCTTGACCCAGCTGCCCGTCGCTGTCGTGGCCGCACTCGCCTGGCTGTGGTCGCCGCCGCTTGCGCTGCTGGTGCTGTGGTGGGCCAAGCCGTTGATCGATCGCGCGGTTCTGGCCCTGCTGGCAGCCGAGCTTGGCCGGCAGCCGCTTGACGCCCGCCAGGCCGCGCGGCACGGGCTTGCACTCGGGGTGAAGGCGCTGATGCTGCTGCTTTGGCGGCTGAGATTGCATCCCGCCCGCTCGATGGTGCTGGCCGTCAGCCAGCTCGAGGGCCTGACCGGCGCGGCCCGCCGTCGCCGCACGCGCGCGCTCGGCCGCGGCAGCCTCGGGCCCGCCACCGGGCTGACGCTCATGGCGCAGCTCTTCGAGGTCTGCATCCTGTTGAGCCTGCTGGCGCTCATTGCATGGCTGCTGCCCGATTCGGTCTTCGCCAACACGGCCTTCAACCCGGTCAGCGCGAGCGTGCTGCTGCCCGCCTCGATGTGGGCCTGGCTCGCCGGGCTTTATGCAATCACCATCATTCTCATCGAGCCCTTCTACCTGGGCGCCGGCTTCGGTCTTTATCTCAACCAGCGCTGTCGGCTGGAGTGCTGGGATCTGGAATTCACCCTGCGGCGCCTGGCCGCGCGCCACGCCGGACCACAGGCGGCATGAGTATCCGGCTTGCGGCCGTGCTGATGGCGCTCGCGCTGCCCTGGATGGCGCCAGTGGTAACCGCAGCAGCCACCGGAGACGAGTCTGCGCATCCCGTCAGCCCGCATGAGTGCGAGCGCTGGCAGGCGCATGTCGATCAACTGCGCGACTCCGACGACAAACTCGAACGCGAACTGGGCGAACTCCATGCGCGCCCCGAGCTGGCCTATTGTCAGGAAAAGTGGGTGCGAACCAGCCGCTTCGATTTCAACTTCGACTGGGAGCCGGGCGGCCTGCCGGATTTCAGCGGCCCGGCGTTGATCGTCAAATGGCTGGTCATCCTCGGCCTGGGTGCCCTCGGCCTGTGGCTAGTCCTGCGCCTGCGCAGGCTGCCGGCCTTCCGGCGCGAGCCAGCTGATGCCGTCGAAGAGCTGCCGCCACCGCGCTTTCTGGCCGAAGCCTTCGAGACCCCGCTGCCCGACGACATTCCTGCCGCGGCGAAGGAGGCCTGGCGCCAGGGCGACAAGCGCCTGGCTTTGAGCCTGCTCTACCGCGGCGCGCTGGAGCGCCTGCCGCACGGCGGGCAAATCGGCCAGAGCGCCACCGAAGGCGAGGTGCTCAAGCGGCTTGCAAAAGCACAGGTCGACGCGCAGATCATCGCCCACATGCGCCGGCTGATCGCCTGCTGGCTGCGCGCAGCCTGGGCACAGCACCCGCCCGACGACGCCGGCTTCAAGGCCCTGGAGAGTCAATGGCGCGCGCTGTTTGCCACGCCCCGACGGAGCGGCTCATGAGTTCGCGCGAGCGTTTACTGGTGGCGCTGAGCCTGGTCGTGGTGGTAGTCGCCGCATCACTGTGGTATTTCACCGGTGAGCGCGAGCGCCAGTGGGTCTGGCAGCCGGCCAGCGAGAAACTGCTGACCCGCCCGTTTTACATCGCCGGCCTCTGGCTGCAGCAGCAGGGCGCCGAAACCCGCGATATCAATACGCTTGCCGACATGCTCCACCGGCGCGGCGAACAGGCGGTGCTGATCACCCGTCAGGCGCTTGGCACGCACGACCGGGTCGATCGCCAGCAACTGCGCGAGTGGGTCGAATCGGGCGGCCACCTGGTGATCGGTGCCGCGCATTCGGTCTCGGCGCGCCGAGCCGATCCAGCGCTCAACCCCCACCGCATCAGTCGCTGCCAGTCGTGCCGGATCCACAGCGACGACAGCGCGGCGTCGAACTCGATGCCGGTGACCGCCCCCGATGGCAAGACCCTGGAGTTGTTCGCGCCGGCATTTCTGAGCTTCGACAACGACGGCGAAGGCAGCCAGGCGGCGAGTGAAATCATCACCACGTGGCGCAGCGACAGCGGCGAGCCCGCGCTGGCCGAGTATCGATTCGGCGCCGGCCGCGTCACCGTGCTGGCCGATATCGGCTGGCTGGAGAACCGGATGCTGGTTCATCCCGACCATGTTCGCCTGCTCGAAGCCGTGGTCGGCCCGCTCCGGGGGCCGGTCTATCTGCAGCACCGGCCGGCGCACAGCGGGCTGCTGCCCTGGCTGTGGCGCCAGGCACCGCTGCTGTGGCTGGGCGCCCTGGGGCTGCTGGCGCTGTGGGTCTGGCGCCAGCTGATCCGCCTCGGCCCGGTGCGCGGCGGCGACCGGCGCGCAGCGCTTCAGATGCGCAAGCACCTGAAGGCCACCGCGCGCTTCGACTGGCGCTACAACCGCGCCCGTCGTCTTCTCGCGGCCATGCGCGAGGAGCGGCGGCTGCCGCTTCTCAGGCGCTACCCCGACTGGCAGCAGCTGGGTGCCAGCGAGCGGGTTGAGCGGCTGGCCGCTCGCTGCCCGCGGCACGAGCCGGCCAGCCTGGCCTGGCTGATCAGCGCGCGCGAGCTGGGCACGCCCGACGAGCTGGTGCACTACGTGCGCCTGCACAACGACGTACTCGAGACCCTTTGAATATCCAAATCACGGGAAAACAGCAATGAACCACGACAGGAACGATCCGACAACGCCGACGCTGGATGGCGAGCGCGCAACGGCGCTGGCTGCTGAACTGATCACGGCGCTCGAGGGCGTCGTCCTTGGCCAGCGCGCGGTGGTCGAACAGGTAGTCGCGGCCCTGATTGCCGGCGGCCACGCGCTGATCGAGGGCGTGCCGGGTCTGGGCAAGACCCTGCTGGCGCAGAGCCTGGCGGCCTGCATTGCCGGCAGGTTCTCGCGCATTCAGTTCACGCCCGATCTGATGCCAGCCGACATCACCGGGCATGCGATCTACGACCTAAAGAGCGAGCGCTTCCGGCTTCGCCGCGGCCCGGTGTTCTGCAACGTTCTGCTGGCCGATGAAATCAACCGCGCACCGGCCAAGACCCAGGCCGCCCTGCTTGAAGTAATGCAGGAACGCCAGGTCACCATCGAGGGCAAGGCGCTGAAGGTCCACGATCCGTTCATGGTGCTGGCAACCCAGAACCCGATCGAGCACGAAGGCACTTACCTGCTGCCCGAAGCGCAGCTCGACCGCTTCTTGATGAAGATCCTGATCGACTATCCCGACGCCGAATCCGAGCGCAAGCTGGCGCTCAACGTGGCCGGCATTCGCGACGACCTGGTGACCCTGGCGCAGACCCTCGAACCGCTGCTCGACACCGCCACCGCCCTGGCGCTGCGCGCCCATGCGCGCCGGGTGCACATCGATACCGCCCTGGCCGATTATGCCGTGGCCATCGTGCGCGCCAGCCGGCAGTGGCCAGGCATCCATATCGGCGCGGGTCCGCGCGCCAGCATCGCCCTGCTGCGCGCCGGCCAGGCCGCGGCCGTGATCTCCGGGCGCGATTTCGTGGTGCCCGACGACATCAAGCGCTTTGCCGCGCCGGTGATGCGCCACCGCATCCTGCTCACGGCCGAGCTGCAGATGGAAGGCCAGACGCCCGATCAGGTGCTTGCCCGCCTGATCGAGGACCAGCAAGCGCCGCGACAGTGAGCTCCTTGGAGCGCGCGCCTCGCCAGCCGGCCGGCTCGAAGCCTCGGCCCACGCGCCGCCTTCTCAATGCAGCCGCCGCCTGGCTGCTGCTCGGCCTGGCGCTGCGCTTTGTACCCGCACTCACGTCGGCCTGGCCGCTGTGGCCGGCTGCTGGCGGCATGCTGGCCGCGCTGGCCCTGATCGACGCCTGGCGCCTCTGGCGCGAGCGCCCGGAACTGAAGATCGAGCGCCGCCTGCCGGCCACCTGGCCGCTCAACGCCGCGGTCAGGGTCGAAACCACGGTGTCGCACCGGGCCGGGCGCAAACTGTCTCTGCTGGTTCACGATCTGTTTCCCCAAATCTGCCGAGCCGAGCATCTGCCGCAGCGCATCGACCTGGCGCCGGGCCAGACGGCCACCATTGGCTGGCAGGCCACCGCGACCCGGCGCGGGGCTTTTCGCCTCGATGCCTGTCATATCGCTCGCCGCTCACCGGCCGGCTTGTGGTGGCTGCGCGAAAGCATCAGCGCCCCGACGGCGTTTCGGGTCTATCCCGATTTCAACCTGGTCAGCCGGTACGGGCTACTGGCCGGCGCGCACCGGCTCGATGACATGGGCATTCATCTCGACCGCCGGCGCGGCAGCGGTTCTGAATTCGAGCAGCTGCGCGAGTACCGCGAAGGCGACAGCCTGCGCCAGATCGACTGGTCGGCCACGGCCCGAACGCGCAAGCTGATCTCGCGTGAGTATCAGGCAGAGCGCAACCAGTCGCTGGTGTTCGTTCTCGACACCGGTCACCGCATGCAGGCCCTGGACGGCGAGCTGAGCCACTTCGACCACTGCCTCAACGCCATGCTGCTGCTTGCTCACGTGGCGCTCAAACAAGGTGATGAAGTTGGCCTGCAGACCGCCGGCGATGCCCGCGACCGGGCGCGCGTGCTGCCGCCGGCGCGCGGCCAGCGCCAGTACGCCGCCCTGCTGGAGAGCACCTTCGACCTGCAGCCAGGCAGCGCCTACCCGGACTTTGCCGCCGCGGCCAGTCGCTTTCTCGACCGCCAGAGGAGACGCTCGCTGGTGATCGTGCTGACCAATCTGCGCGACAGCGACCACAGCGAGCTGTTGCGCGCCCTCGGCCGGATCAGGCAGCGCCACCTGGTCATCCTTGCCGACCTGCGCGAGCGCTTGAGCGAAACACAGGCGTCCCGCCCGGGCGGATCGGGCACAACCGGCTTCAACCGGGCTCTGCTCGAGTCGGCCGCCTCGCTCTACCGCGAGCAGCGCAAGGCCGCCACCGCCCGCCTGCGCCAGCGCGGCATCATCCATCTTGACGTCCTGCCCGATGAGCTGCCGGCCGCCCTGGTCAGCCAGTACCAGCGCCTCAAGTCCGAGGGCATGCTCTAGCTGGACGTGCGGCTGAAGCGCTGCTTCCAGCTAAAGCGAAAGCCGATATCAAGCAGCGTTTCAGAACCTGTGCGGTCGCGATCGGTGTAGCGGACGCCGGCATGGCCGGCAATGTGGGGCGACAAGCGGCGCTTGAAGCCGACGGCAAGATATTGACCATCGTCGTTTCGAGCACTGCTGTCGATGAAGCGACCGTAGCCCAGGGACAGCTGGCCGACCTGCGCATCGTAGGCCCCGCTGAAGAACGCGAAATCACCGTGATCGAGCCCGCGCCCGCGAAACTCGTACTGGCTGGCGAACGCCCAGCGACCCTGTCGATAACGGACACCGAGCTGGGTGCCGCTGCGACTGCCGGCGTCGCGATCACCGGCGTCGAGGTGCGCCAGGGAAAGCTCGGTATTGCCCAGCGGCAGGCTCAGTGAGGCGGAATACATCGAGCCCTGATCAGGCCCGGACGGCCCACCGTCGGTTTTCGAATAGAAAGCGCGCAGGTTGACGCCACGGATCGTCGCGCTGTAGTCGACGCTGTCGTTGTGGTAGCCGCCATGGCCCAGGGCACCGCCGGAACGAGCGGCGTTGGTGCGCGCCTGCAGCGCCGTGGCGTTCATGGTGTCCCAGCCAAGGCCGGCCAGCTTGTAGGGTGTTTCCAGCCGACCCAAGCGCACGGTGCCAAAGCTGCCCTGCAGGCCGGCATAGGCATCGCGGTATTTGCCGCGTCCGTCGGGCAGCCCATCCATATTGAAGTTGAACGCAAAGCGCCCGATCACCTTCAGGTGCGGGCCAAGCCGGTGCCCCGCATCGATGAACACACCGCTCCAGTTATGACTGTTCGGGCGGCCGGCGCCCCAGCCATCGGTGAGGTGCAATCCGTCCTCGCCGGTCGCCTCGGGAATGGCTCCGGAGGCATTCACAAGCTCGACCTGGGCGCGTCCCAGCAGCTGAAGATAGGTTGTTTCTTCCGCGGCCACTGCGCTGCCCGACGACGTCAGGGAAGCCAGCAGGAACAACAGGGAAATCGTGCACGCCAGTAATCCCGACGCTACTTTTGGGGTCATCACTCAGGGCCTTCAACACAGCGCTTCAGTCAGCGGCTGAGTGTACACCGTCGGCGGGACGCCGGCTGGCACTCTCTGTCGCCGGCCTTACAATGGAAAGGAATGTAGAAGGGAGAAAGTGCAATGTCTTTGCTTGTTGCCGGTCTGCTGCTGTTTCTCGGCGTCCACTCGATCAGCATCGTCTCGTGGCGCTGGCGCGATTCCATGGTCGCGAAGATGGGCGAGCTGCCGTTCAAGGGCGTCTACGGCCTGATTTCCATCGTCGGCCTGGTGCTGATTGTCATCGGCTACGGGCAGGCGCGGCTGGAGCCGATCTGGCTGTGGCATCCGCCGGCGTTCATGCGCCATATCGCCATGCTGCTGATGCTGTTTGCCTTTCCCGCGCTGGTAGCCGCTTACTTTCCCGGCCGCATCCAGCAGGCCCTGAAACACCCCATGCTGGTGGCGGTCAAGGCCTGGGCGCTGGCGCATCTTCTGGTCAACGGCACGCTCGCCGCGGTGCTGCTGTTTGGCGGTTTTCTGGTTTGGGCTGTGGTCGATCGCATCTCGCTCAAGCGTCGCCCGGCGCGCACGATTCCGCAGCTGCCGCGCTCGCGCGCCAATGATGCAATCGCCATCATCGGCGGGCTGGCGATCTATATCGCCTTCGTCTTCTGGCTGCACCCGCTGCTGTTTGGCGTAGCCATCATCCGCTAACCGGTCGGTGAGCGATACTGGCCAACCCCTGCCCCCAAGCCCCGAGCGCGGCAACCTGCTGCGCCGGATCATGGCCATTGTCGTGCTCGGGGTTCTGGTCGGCATGGCAGCGGCCGTGGTGGCCAACGCCTTCGTTGGCTCGTTCGTATGGCTCAACGACCTACTGCTGATTTCGGCTGCGAGTCGCGCCCAGGAATCACGCGCCTGGCTGGTCACGCTGGCCATTGTGGTGGTGCCTACAACCGGTGGGCTGATCGGCGGGATCCTGCATCGTTTCATTCCCGAACGCCAGCCGCATTCGCCGTCGGACCTGATTGCTGCGGTGCAGACGCGGCGCGGGCGACCGCCATTGCGCGCCGGACTGTTGACGGGCCTGTCGAGTCTGATTTCGCTGGGCTTTGGCGCTTCAGTGGGCCAGTACGGCCCGCTGGTGCATATCGGCGGCACGGTCGGCTCGCTGCTGTCACGGCTGCTGCGCGCCCGGCTGACAAGCCAGAATGCCGCCATTGCCTGCGGCGTCGCCGCGGTCATTTCCACCGCTTTTCACGCGCCGATTGCCGGCATCCTGTTTGCCCATGAAGTGATCCTGCGCCACTTCGCCCTGCGCGCGTTTGCACCAATTGCCATCGCTTCGGTGCTGGGCCACGTCACCTCGCGACTGGTGTGGCCGCAGCCACCGCTTTTTTCCGTCGCCAGCGTCGAGGTCGCCCATCTGTGGGAATACGGTCTGTTCATCGCGCTGGGCATTGCCAGCGCGCTGGTGGCGGTCAGCTACATGTCGGCGCTGCTGCAAATGCAGTATCTCGCCACGCGCCTGAAGGTTCCGGCGCTGCTGCGCCCGGCAGTCGCAGGCCTGGGCCTGGGGCTGGCTGCACTGTGGGTGCCCGAGGTTCTTGGCCTTGGTCTGGACACGCTGCGCCAGAGCTTTATCGAAGGTGGCTGGCCGCACTGGGAGCTGTTGCTGATCATGGTGCTCAAATTGCTGGCCACGGCCTGGTGTCTGGGCATGGGTTTTGCCGGTGGTGTGTTCAGCCCGGCGCTGATCGTTGGCAGCCTGTTTGGCGCGCTGTTCGGCAGCGTCGTCGGCTATCTGGCCGGTGCATTGTTCGGTGTTGATGTATCCGCGCAGATGGTCTACGCCATCTGCGGCATGGTGGCTGTGGCCTCGCCGGTCATCGGCGCACCGCTGACCATCGTGGTGCTGGTATTCGAAATGACCTCGAGCTACGAGCTGACCATTGCTGCGCTGGCCAGCGTCGCCCTGGCCAACCTGGTAGCGTCAAGATTCTTTGCCCGCTCGCTGTTCGATCAGGAGCTGGCCAAGCGTGGCCACGATCTGTCCGGCGGCCGCAGCCAGGCCATTCTGCAGGTCCACGGAATCCGCGAACTGCTGTCCGAGCAGTACGTCAGCCTGCGCCCCGACACGAACGTCGGCCAGGCGCGCAACGCCATCCTTGAAGCGGCCCGCGCCCGCGCCTATCTGACCGACGACAAGGGCCATTACATCGGCACGATTCACTTGCACGAAATTTTCCCGGCGGACGCCAGCGAGTCAATCGAGGACTGGTGCGACCGCAGCGCACTGACCATGCGCGAAGACGAGACGATCTGGGGTGCGATGAATGCCATGCGCCGCTTTGTCGGCGAAAGCGTCGCCGTTGTTGACGCCGAGGGTCGCCTGGTGGGCGCCATCTACGAGTCCGACCTCATCGGCGCCTATCTGGAACTGCTCGCACAGATACGCAAGGAAGAACACGCCGCCGCCTGAGCCCGCCCGGAGGGCGGGCCGCGACGCGCTTCAGAATCGTCCGCGCACACCCACGCTCAGATCCCGCCCCGGGAGAGGCGCGAACGCCTTTAGAAACGAGGTGTGCACGCGCGCTTCTTCGTCGAGCAGGTTGGAGAGCCTGGCAAAGACCTCCAGCTCGGAATATCCAATCGCGAAGACATGGGCGATGTTGAGGTCGAGCATGTCGTAACCCGCCGTCGGGGTTTCTTCCGGTGCCAGGTGACGGGCCGAGCGCACGCGCTTGTAGCCCAGGCTGCCCCGCACGTCGCCGAGATGCCAGTCTAGATTGGCGACATAGCGGCCGGGAGAGATTCGCGGCAGCTGCTCGCCGGAGTCGAACTCGGCGCGCACCCAGTCGTAGCCCAGCCGCAGGTCAAAGTGACCGAGCACGCTGTCGGGCAGGTGCCAGATCGCCTGCAGCTCGCCGCCATGGAAGGTGGCATCCTGCTGTTGACTCTGATACAGCGGCAGGCCGGCACGCACTTCCCCGGTTCGGTGCAGATAGATGAAGTCATCGATGGTGTTGTAGAACAGCGAAGCTTCCAGATCGAGTGCCTCCGAATGCCGATGCACGATCAGGTCGAGACCGCTGGTGACCTCCTTGCCCAGATCAACGGCGCCGCGCTCGTAGGTAAAGGTCGCCGGATGCGGCCCCTCGGCGAACAGATCGGCCTGCGTCGGGGCGCGCTCGGCGTAGGCGTAGTTCAGCGATGTCTGCCAGCGTTCGTTCATCTGCCAGAGCGCGCCGACACTGGCTGAAGCCGTTGTGAAGCTCTGCTTGACGAGCCGGGCAGGCGCGCGCACGTTTTGGCGCTGGCCGTTGGCGGCCGGATCGTGTTCCTGCGGCTCGAGCAGCTCGTCAACCTCGATCTCATTGTGCTCGACCCGTGCACCCAGGGTCCAGGTGAGCGGGCCGCTGCGCTTTTCTTCGAGCACAAATAGGGCCCCGCTGCGGGTATCGCCGTCCGGCACGTAGGCCTCGTCGCCCATGGCGGCAAGTGTCTTCTCCTCAAGCTGCAGTCCCAGCGCGCCGCGCCAGCCGGCCAGCGGTCGGTGCTCGAGCTCAAGCCGGCTGCTCCAGGCTTCGACGTCGAACACGGTATGCGCATGATCGCCAGAGCCATGTACCGCGTCGCTCGGGTTGAGCGCGCGTTCGGCGTGCGTGTAGTCGCTGTAGCTGGCCCGCAGCGTTGCCCGCAAGAAGCCCGGCAGCGGATCGTCGAGCCGGCCCTTGGCATCCCAGCGCGTTTGTTCGAGATCAACGTAGACGTCTTCGTCGTCGTGATCGTGCTCGTCGGCATGAACATGTCGCGACAGCAGCGCGGGCCGGAAGCGATTCCCGCCCGGATGCTCATGGCCCGAATCAGCCGGCCCATGGCTGTGCGGCGCTGGAATGCCGTACTCGGTTTGGAAACGTTTGACCGCAATGCCGAACATGCCGCGCTTCCCGATCCAGCTCAACCCGGCAGAACCCGATTGCGACTCGACAAAACTGTTGGGCAGCCTGCCCGGTTTCTCGTCATCGCCGGGCTCGGCCGTGCCGGGAATACTGTAATCGTCGGCATCGCGCCAGGAGCCGGCAATGTTCCAGGCCCACTGATCGCCGCCACCGTCAAGCCGCAATACGCCGGTGCGCTCGTCGGAGACGGTATTGCCGCGCAGCTCGAAGCGCCCCTCGAGCGCCCCCATCGGCGCTCGCTCAGGAATGCGGCCGTCGATGATATTGACCACACCGCCGACGGCGCCGGAGCCGAACAGCAGCGTTGACGGCCCGCGCAGCACCTCAATGCGGTCTATCAGCATCGGCTCGACGCTTACGGCATGGTCGTCGGACTGCGCCGAGACATCGACGGCCGGCAGGCTGTCTTCCAGGATCTGTACGCGGCCACTGCCCAGACCACGAATCACCGGCCGCCCGGCACCGGGGCCATAGCTTGTCGAGTGAACGCCGGGCTGCTGCATCAGGGTATCGCCCAGAGTCAGTCCGCGGCGATCGTCGAGCTCTTCTCCCATGAGCATGTCGACCGGCTGTGCCGATTCCAGCTTGCTGCGCCTGAGTGGCAGAGCGCTGACCTCGACCCGGTCGATCTCATCATGCTCATAGTGCGACTCGTCCTCCTGCGGAGAATCGGTTGGCGTCTGTGCCACGGCGGCGAGCGACAGCAGCGCGGCCGGCAGAAGACTCGTTCGGATCATGTACAGCTCCACGGTGAAAGAGGTGTAATGTTATATCAATACACCGTCGCTGTGAAGAGTGATCGAGGCCTTGAACAAGCCAGCCGCGAATGCCCACCGCGCTGACAACCGGACGCGCTCACCAGCCCACGGCGACTCCGGCGTAAAGCCAGCGGCCGGGCAGCTTGGCGAAGCCGCTTTCAACCAGGCGCCTATCGAGCAGATTGTTGCCTTCGACAAAGAGCTGGAGATCGGCAAGCTGCCAGCTCAGACGCAGATCGAGCAGCGTGCCCGCCTCCCCGGAGCTGCGCTGGCTGTATCGCGCCCGGGTGGTAAGGCCAAGCGTATTGCTCAGGCGCCAGACGGCGCCGGCGATAATGCCCAGCTCGGCGTAGTCAAGGGCATACTTGATCTGCAGCCCGCGACGGTCGAGGCGGGTGTCGAGCACGGTTGCGGCCAGGTCAACCCGCTCGAGCCGTTTGCCGGAGGGCAGCCACTGCCATTCCAGTTCGGCGCCGCGGCTGCGGTGGCCGTCGAATCGCCGGGCCTGCCACTGCACCTCACCGGGCAGGCGTGCCCAGTCGATCAGCGCGTCGGTGCGGCGCTCGAACAGGGCCAGGTTGACGCGCTGCGCTGCCGCAAGATAACGCAGGCCGATTTCTGCATAGTCCGAGCGCTCTGGCCCGAGGGCGGGGCTGCCGCGGTTGCCCGAGCTGTCCAGGAACAGTTCGGTATAGGACGGCGTCCGGGCCGAAGCGGCCCAGGACGCAAAACTCACCCAATGTTCGTTCAGGCTGTACTTGAAGGCCAGCGACGGCAGACCGTAGCCGCCATGATCGCTGTAGTCGACCAGCGATAATCCGGCCTCGATCTCTGCGCGCTCTCCCAATGCATGCCGATGCACCAACCATGCCTGGGACTCGTCCCGGTCATGCTGATCGAGCGCGTTCGAATCGATACGCTGGCGCGAGTAAGCCGCGCCCACCGCCGTCACCGCCCCGGCGTGGTGGCGACGTGCCGACACCCGCAGCCCCTGAACCCGTGTGGCGTGGCGGTTGATGTAGGCTGCGCCGGCAATCAGGGTGCTAAAGTGATCATCGTGCTCGCGCCAGAACAGGCGTGGCGTCACCTGCCACTGGCCAGCCGACGCGTCAGCCGACAGCCAGGCGCTGCGCGTCTGCGTGCGTTCGCGCTGGTCGGGAAAGTCGGCGGTATAGAACTTCCAGGCGCCGAAATCGCGATTTTCGCCCCCCAGCCCCCAGCGCAAGGTGGCCTCTCCCAGCGCCGCCGTGCCGGTATAGAGTCCGCGAACCATGTCGGCATCGGCCCGACGCGCCGACAGGTGCCCATCGGTCTTGAGACCATCGACGCTGACCCGATGGCCGCTCTGGCCCCAGGGGCCGGCTGCAGACAAGCCGCCGGAGCGGGTGCGATAGCTGCCGACGCGCGCCTGCGCCGACAAACCGGCATCGCTGGCGCTGCGGGTGACCACGTTGATCACGCCACCGGTTGCGTTGCCGCCGTAGGCCATGGCGCCCGGCCCCTTGATCACCTCGATACGCTCGATATGCGCGACCGGCACCGGCAGATTGAGATTGTGATGACCGGCCTGGGGATCACCCATCGGCATGCCGTCGAGCAGCACGATGGTCTGTTCAACGCCGGTACCGCGGATGCCGATATCGGCCTGTACCCCGGGCTCGCCGCGACGCTGCACATCCAGCCCGGCCACGCCGGCAAGCAGGTCTGCCACGGTTGGCGCCGGCCAGGATTCGATCCAGTCACGATCGATCACGGTCACCGACTGAAACGACTCCAGCAGCGACGCCCCGGTCGGGGTGGCGGTAATCACGATCGGATCAAGCCATTCGCCACGGCGCGCATCGGCCATCGCCGGGCTGACAATCACCGCAACCAGCAGCGCCACGCCGAGGGCATGGGATGTATTCAAGCTCAAATCACGCTCCTTCAGGGGTCTGGAAAGAGCGACAGTATACCGGAATTGTATTTTTTGGTTTACAGGCTCCCTTGTCGGTCCGGACACACAACCAGACCCGGTCGGGGTGCACTAGAATGGCTGCATCTCCCAACGATGCAGCAACTCGCTCCAAGGCCTGAAGACCCGTGAAACGACTGACCATCAGACGCCCCGACGACTGGCACCTGCACCTGAGAGACGGCGACATGCTGGCGGCGGTGGCGCCGGCCACCGCGCGCGTGTTCGGCCGCGCCATCGTCATGCCCAACCTCAAACCACCGGTGCGCACCGTGGCCGACGCGGCCGCCTATCGCGAGCGCATCCTGGCGGCCCTGCCCGCGGGCAGCCGCTTCGAGCCGCTGATGACGCTGTATCTGACCGAGACCACCACGCTCGATGACATTCGCGCTGCAGCTGAAAGCGACTTCGTCCACGCGGTCAAGTACTACCCGGCCGGAGCGACCACCAACTCGGACTCGGGCGTGCGCGATCTCGAACGGGTCTTCCCGATTCTCGAGGCGATGGAAAGACACGGACTGCCGCTGTTGCTGCACGGCGAGGTCACCGATGGCGACATCGACGTCTTCGACCGCGAGGCGATCTTCATCGAGCGCCATCTGGAAAAGCTGAGAGCGCACTTTCCCGAGCTGAAGCTGGTGCTCGAACACGCCACCACCCGGGAGGCTGTCGACTACGTCAAGACCGCGCCCGGGCCGATCGCAGCAACCATCACCGTCCACCATCTGATGTACAACCGCAACGCCCTGTTCGATGGCGGCCTGCGCCCGCATCACTACTGCCTGCCGCTGATCAAGCGCGAAACACATCGCCGGGCGCTGGTCGAGGCCGCCACCAGCGGCAGCGAACGCTTCTTTCTGGGCACCGACAGCGCCCCGCACCCGCAGCACGCCAAGGAGTCCGACTGCGGCTGCGCCGGCGTCTACTCGGCACCGGCCGCCATCGAGCTGTACACGGAAGTCTTCGAAGCCGCCGGTGCGCTCGACCGGCTCGAGGGCTTCGCCAGCCTGCACGGCCCGGCCTTCTACGGCCTGAGCGCCAGCGAAGAACGCATCACGCTGGAAAAGCGTGAATGGAGCAATGATGCGAAACTCCGTGCCGGCGACGAAACCATCGTGCCGCTGCGCGCCGGCGCCAATATTGGCTGGCAGGTCACCGGCTGAGGAGCAGCAATGCACTGGCACCTGATTCCGATGCCGTTGCGGGAAAACGCCGCCGTCGACCCGCTCACCCTCGGCCAGTGCGGTGTGATAGCGCAGCATCTGAAAGGCTCGCCGCCATGATCCGCCTGGGCAGCAGCAGCGAAGACATCGAGCGCGCCGCCGGCATGCTGCGCCGCGGCGAACTGGTGGCCATCCCGACCGAAACCGTCTACGGCCTGGCCGGCGATGCTGCCAACCCCGATGCGATACGCCGTATATTCGCCGCCAAGGGGCGCCCGGCCGACCACCCCCTCATTGTCCACCTGCCCGACAGCAAGGCAATGGACCACTGGGCTGCTGAAGTCAGTGCAGCCGCGCGGCAACTGGCGAGCGCCTTCTGGCCGGGCCCGCTGACCCTGATCGTGCGCAAGGCCGCCGAGGTAGCCGACAGCGTGACCGGCGGCCAGCCGACGGTGGGTCTTCGTGTTCCCGGCCATCCGCTCACCCTTGCCTTGCTGAAGCGCCTGGGCCGCGCGGTTGCAGCCCCTTCGGCCAATCGCTTTGGCCGGATCAGCCCGACGACCGCCGATCACGTCATCAACGAATTCGAAGGCCGTGACAGCGTCGCTGCCGTGATCGACGGCGGCCCCTGCGAAGTAGGTGTCGAGTCGACCATTGTCGACTGCAGCGGGCGCCGGCCCCGCGTGCTGCGTCCCGGCATGCTCAGCCTGGAGCAGCTCGGCGAGGTGCTCGGCAGCCCGCCCGAAGTGGCCGGGGCGTCGGAAGGTCCGCGCACTGCAGGCCGCCTGCCCTCGCATTACGCGCCTCGAACCCGGCTTGAGCTGGTAACCACCGAAGCGCTCTCCGACCCCGATCCGGATGCGGCGGTGTTGGCGCTGACAGACACCCCCGACCCGGGGGGCTTCAGAGCCTGGCAGGCGTTACCCGATGACCCGGCGCAATACGCTCGCGGCCTCTACGCCGTCCTGCGTCATCTCGATGACCGTGGCGCCAGTCGGATTCTGGTCCAGCGCCCGCCTGATTCACCCGCCTGGTCGGCCGTTCACGATCGGCTGTCGAGAGCCGCCGCCTGAGGCCGGACACGCCCGGCCTGCTTGTACCCGAAGCGCTCCGGGCCGATACTGTTGCCTGCCGTAAAGCACTCATCAGAGACTCATACGCGCCTTGAACCGCCCGGAAAGACGGACGCAGCAACAACGGGGGGCAAGAACTCGCCGTAGCGCACGCTGGCGTGGCTGGCGCCGACGTTTGCGCACTCAGTCGGTTCTGACTCTGCTGCTGGCCGGATTTGCGCTGGTGGCCTTTCCTCTGCTCGTGGGCCTGATCGTCTCCGGCCAGCAGATCGACCGCGTGACGCGGCAAAGCGAGAAGCTGCTCGAGCGTTCGATTTCCGCCACGCAGTCAGCCCGACAGATCAGCGACCGGGTGATTGCCTTCGAGCGCTCTGCCCGCCAGTACCGGATTCTGCAGGATAGCGACGCAAAAGCCAGTCTGCGCGAGCGCCATCAGGCGCTCAGCGCTGATCTCGACACCTTTAACGCTGTGGTCGAACGTCAGGATCTGCGCGAGCAGGTCAATGCCATGCGCCAGAGCAGCCAGAAGCTGTATCAGCTGATTATCGAACCTCGCACCAGCCGCGAATGGCCGGCTCGCCTGGCCGCGTCCTTCGATGCGCTGGGGGAGGCCGCCAACAGCCTGCTGATGGCCACCGAAACCACCTCGCAGCACGAACTTCAGCGACTGGAGGCCATGGGCGAGTCGGCCCGCAACGTCTCCGTCCTGAGCCTGGCATCAACCGTCCCGGTGGCCGTGCTGCTGGCCTTGCTGATGGCGAGCTTCCTCAACCGCCGCATTCGGCGACTGGATCGGAGCATGCGGGCACTCGCGCAACCTGAACACGCGCGCATCGAACAGGTCAACAGCCCGCGCGATCTGCGCGCCCTGTCGATCCGGCTGGAGTGGGTTCGCCGCCGGCTGGTTCGCGGGGAACGCGAGCGTCAGCAGCTGGTTGGCCAGGTCTCGCATGAGCTCAAGACACCGCTGAGCGCAATTCGTGAAGGCACCAGCCTGCTTGCCGATCAGACTTTCGGCCGTCTGGGCGAGCAGCAGCGCGAAGTCATCGGCATCATCCAGGCGAACATCGTACGCCTGCAGGAGCAGATCGAGAACCTGCTGCGCTTCAACCGGCTCCGATCACGCCCCGATCCGATGTGGCAAGATGACATCGCACTGGACGAACTGGTCGAGAACGTACTCGACAATCATCGACTCAACCTGGAAGCCCGTGACATCAGCGTCCGGCGCAAACGCTCCCCGGAGGTCAGAATGCGCGCCGATCCCGACATGCTGACCACGGCCATCGACAATCTGGTGTCCAATGCCCTCAAGTTTTCCCCGGCCCACGGCAGCATCGCAATCGGGGTGGAAAAACGCGGCAATCGAGCGCATATCCTGGTGGCCGATCAGGGCCCCGGCGTACCCGCCCAGGATCGCAGCCGGTTGTTCGAGCCCTTTTACCGCGGCAGCGGCCGGCACAGCCGCAGCCGCCCGGGCAGCGGTCTGGGGCTTGCCATCTGCCGCGATATCGTTCGCGCCCACCAGGGCAGTGTTCGCCTGATCGACAGCGCGAACTGGTCCACGGTTGTCGTGATTGAGCTACCCATTGCATCGTCAGGAGATGCTCGCCAATGAAGTGCTCGCCCAGAACCCCCGCAGTTGTCATCGCATGCGTCATCGTTCTTTTGCTCGCCGTTGATCTCCAGGCCGCAGCGGACGAAATCGACAGCGCCGACATCATCAACCGCGTCGAGCGGGTGCAGCGGGTCAGTGCCGAAACCGCCGCGACCTGGTACGCCGGGGTATCGAATCTCGACGCCTGGCTCGCGCAGCTGGAACAGGCACTGCTGAAAACGCTTGGGCCGGGCAAGCTGCGCGACGCACGATCGGGCCTGCAGATGCTCGAGACCCTGCTCGAAAACCGGCCCGCCGAAAACACTCGCATCACCGAAGACGCCCTGGAGACGCTGTCGGTAGTGACCGAGCTGGTCCGCCGCAGCATCAGCGCAGAGGAACAGCGCGATCGCGTCGCGTCCGAGCTGGAGCGCGAACGCAAGGCTCATCAACAGACGCTGGAAAAGCTTCGGGCGCTGCGGGAAATCGACCAACAGCTCGACGAGCGCAAGGACAGTGATGGCTAAAGCCATGGCCGACGAGCACAACGACCCGCCGCGTGAGATGGAAGCCCCCCGGATTCTCCTGGTGGACGACGACCCGGGGCTGCTGCGACTGATCAGCCTGCGGCTGGAGTCCGGGGGCTATACCGTCGATACCGCCGACAGCGGCGAGGCCGCGCTGGGCCGCGTGGCAGCGCGTGCCCCGGATGCGGTGATCACCGATCTGCGCATGGAGGGCATGGACGGCATGGCCCTGTTCCGTCAACTGCGCGAGCGCGATCCTGCCCTGCCCGTCGTCATTCTGACCGCCCACGGCAGCATTCCCGACGCCGTGGCTGCGACCCGCGAAGGCGCCTTTGCCTTTCTCACCAAACCCTTCGAGAGCGCGGAACTGCTTGCCACCATTGCCGAGGCAACCGACGGCCGCCGTGGCGAGCCGAGCCGAGAGGCAGGCTGGCGCGCCGGAGTCGTCACGCGCAGTCACGTCATGGAAACGTTGCTGTCCGAGCTGGAGCTGGTGGCCGAAAGTGATGCCAGCGTGCTGATCATCGGCGAAAGCGGCAGCGGCAAGGAGGTCATCGCCCGCGCCGTTCACAAGGCCAGCCCGCGGCACGACGGGCCCTTTGTGGCGATCAACTGCGCGGCCGTTCCCGCCGAACTGCTCGAATCCGAGCTGTTCGGCTACCGCAAGGGCGCCTTCACCGGCGCCGAAAGCGACCGCGATGGTCTCTTCGTCCAGGCACGGGGCGGCACTCTGCTGCTGGATGAAATCGGCGACATGCCGGCCGCCTTTCAGGCCAAACTGCTGCGCGCGCTGCAGGAAAAGCAGGTGCGTCCCGTTGGTGCAGCCGAAGAAGTCGACATCGACGTGCGCGTCGTGTCGGCGACCCATCGCGATCTCGAACAGGCCATTCGCGACGGCCACTTTCGCGAAGACCTGTTCTACCGTCTCAACGTCGTCCAGCTCGATCTGCCGCCGCTGCGCGACCGGCCGGAAGACATCGTCCCGCTGGCCGAGCATTTCCTTGCCCAACTGCAGGCCGACCGCCCCGCGAGCGAGCGGATTCAGGGCTTCTCGCGCGAGGCATTGCGCGTGCTGCTGGGCCACGACTGGCCCGGCAACGTGCGCCAACTCGCCAACGTGGTCGAGCAGGCTTGTGTGCTCTGCCGCAAGGGCCCGGTGCCCGACAGCCTGATTCGACGCGCGCTGCGCCGGGATCCAACCGGAGTGCGGCCCCTGGCCGAGGCGCGCGATGCGTTCGAACGCGACTACCTGGTGCGCATCATGCGCATGGCCGAAGGCAACGTCAGCGAAGCGGCCCGCCTGGCCGGCCGCAACCGTACCGAGTTTTACCGCCTGCTGGGGCGCCACCAGCTCGAGCCGGCTGATTTCAAGGAATGATCCCGCCGCTCTGGCGGCTCAGCACCCACAATTGACCACTTTATTTACCTGACTTTTCAACACCTTGCGCCACATGTCGCTCTCTGGCGACAGTCCCGGCGCCGCTACCGACGGGCTTTGTCGTGGGAACACCGGACCAGCGTCGCCTGCAGGCAACAGGTGTTACCGATACCGCACGGGCCTGGAAACGCAAGTTACTGAATCTAAAACTATTTTCCAACTTGGCACGGCAGCTGCATTAATCAGGGCGAGTCACACGAGACTCACAATTGGAAAACACTACATACAAGGAGTTGACCATGATGAATCTCAGCAAACAATCCCTGTTCGCCCTTGGTATCGCCCTGACCTTTGCGGCCTCGTCGGCCATTGCGCAGAATCCGCGCTTCGACGAGCTTGACGCCGACGGTGACGGTTACGTGAGCAAGAGTGAAGCACGTGCCCTGCCCTGCCTGGCGGATGCCTTCGACGACATCGACAAGCAAAGCGAAAAGGGCCTGAGCCAGAGCGAATACAGCTCGGCGGTTCAGCAGCACTGCAACCAGTCCCAAGGCGAGTCGGACTGGCCGCAGGCATAAAAAAGAACGGAGCCGTCCTGCCCTGACGGCAACATGAACCGTTCATCCCAAGCCGGTTTGCCCGTCGACCCGAAAGGTCGGCGGGCTTTTTTTCATGCCTGCGGATCAGCGCCCCTGATTCGGTCGCCTGCCCGCAGGCCAGTACGCCGCTTCAGTCGGGGCCATCCGCGGTTTCCTGCGGGCTGCTGTAGGTCGGAGTATCTGCCATGTCGGCCGGCGGGCTCCACTGACGCAAGCCATAGAACGCAGCAAAGGCGACGATGAAGATCAGCAGCACCCAGATCCAGGTCGGGATGGGCGACGGCGTTTCCGCGCGCGAGGGCTCCCAGTACAGTTCACCGCGGCCGCCATAGGCGTTGACCAGAATCGGAATGTCGCCTTCGAGCACGTCGTTGTCTCTGACCCCGTTGACCGAGATGCCCGGCCCATTGCGCACGGTAAAGGGAATGGAGCGCACCCCTTGCTGACCGTTGCTGTCCCAGGCCTTGATATGCAGCGTATGCGGACCGTCAGCCAGGCGCGTGGTATCGAGCTGGAAGCGCGCCGGCGGCCGATGAACCACGATCGGATCCGGATCGTCATCCAGATAGGCCTCGATACGATTGCGATCCTCTGTCTTCTCAGTTGTCATCACGATCACCCTGACCTTCTTCATCCAGAATTCGGCGCTTGATATGCTGCTGGCTTTTTTCGCCGGGGCGCAGAAAGTATTTGATCGTCAGGACCAAGACCGCGATGACAACGACCACGCCAATGCCGACGATCGCGTATTCGATCACGCTATGCTCCTCGGCGCTTTCCGCCGCGTGTGCCAGAGCATGACACAGCGGCTGCAAGAACACCGCAGCAAGTATCAGCACCATCTTCATCCAGTGCGTTCTCATTGGTTCTGCTTACCCTCCTCGCGCCGGGCCGCAACATCATCGGGGCTGACCGTCGGTGCGTCATTGCCCCAGCTGGTGCGCTCGTGGTTGATCATGGCGGCGATTTCGTCATCGCTGAAGTGCCCGAACGGCGGCATGGGCGAGCCATAGGTCTGGCCATTGATCTCGCGGCCATGGGCACCAAACAACACAATATCGATATGTTCAGTGGGATCGTCGGCGACCACAACCGGGTCATCGACCAGCGGCGGAAAAGCGCCGGGCACGCCCTGCCCGCTGGCCTGATGGCAGGCTGCGCAATTGTTGCTGTAAAGCGTTTCACCGTTGGCGGTTGTCGTCGACGCTGTTGTCTTCGCTTCGGATTCATCTTGCGACTTTTCGCGAGAGGCTCCGGAAGCAGCCGCGCCCGCTCGCCGCTCGATCGGCTGCTTGAGCGCAAACAGATACGCCACCAGCGCCTGGCCGCGATCATTGGGAACCACCTGCAGATCGTCTCCGGGGGCAAACTCGTCAGGCAATGGCACAACGAAAGCATCCTCGTCCGGGTTGTCGGTGACCTCGAACAACCACGGATAAGCCGGCATGATGGAGTCTTCAACCACGGTACGCGGGTTGTACAGATGCATGTACTGCCACGTTTCAGCCGGCTGGCGCGAGCCGACGTCGGAAAGGTCCGGGCCGATTCTCGCGCTGCCCAGCACCGCCGGGGCATAGGGTCGCCACATATCCAGTGGCCCACCGATGCGGGCATAGTCATCGCGCGCAGACGGACGGCCGAAGTCCGCATCCATCTCCAGCGGCCGGACCTGCTGGGTATGACAGGCAACGCAGCCCTCGGCAATGTAGACGCCCAATCCTTCTCTTTCCAGGTCGGAGAGCGTGTCGCCGGTGTAGTTGACCTCGACCTGAGCCTGGGTCCAGTAGGCCGGCGCAATGCCAACGATGATGCCCAGGAAGATGAAGCCGAAGAAGATGGTGCCAAACAGCATCCAGTGATTACGATGGAAGCTCACGCCTGCACCTCCTCTGCTGCTGCACCACGGGGTGCTCCGTCACCCTGCGGACGCATGCGCCACAGGTTCCAGGCAAACACCAGATGCGAGAGGAACATCAGGGTACCGCCCACGGCTCGCCACAGATAGAACGGCTCCATCAGCGTGACCGAGCGCATGAAGGGCGCATCCGACATCCAGCTGTAGCCCTGCAGAGTGCCGCCGATCATCAACGGAGTGGAGTAGAGAACGAGGCCAACGAGAGCAAACCAGAAGTGCACTCCGGCCAGCAGGGCGGACGGCTCACGCCCGGTCAGGCGCGGCAGCAGACCGTAGATGCCACCCCAGATCAAAAACACCACGAAACCGTACATCGTCTGATGCGAGTGGGCGACGGTGAAGTTGGTGAAGTGCCAGACCTTGCTCAGCGAACGGAAGGCCTCGAAGGTGCCCTGTAGCGAGAACACGAAGTAGCACACGACCCCGACGAGGATAAACGGCAAGCTGTAGCTGCGGGCGATGGTGCGTCCGCTGCCTTTCATGGTCATCAGGAAGTTGCCGGTTCCGGCCGCCAGCGTAACGATCATGCCGACGCTGAAAATGATGGCCACCGTCTGCAGCGCCCAGGGCGTGGGCGCATAGATGAAGTGATGCGCGCCGATCATGCTGTAGAAGACCATCTGCGTCCAGAAGGCCAGCACCCCCAGAGAATAGGAATAGATCGGCTTGTTGAGCAGCCGCGGCAGGAAATAGTAAGTGGCCCCCAACGCCAGCGGGGTGAACCACATGCCCACGCCCATGTGCATGTAGTAGCCCTGGATGATGGTCTGACTGACGCCGGTGTTCTGATAGGTCGGAATATGCGCGATGACCATCAGGGCGACAGTCCACAGAAAGCCGCCCATGATGTACCAGTTGGAGATATAGATCTCCTCGATGGCCCTGCCGGCAATGGTGCGGATGAGGTTCCATGCCACCATGATGACCCCGGCGGAGAACACGCCCATCACCGGCCAGATGAACTCACGATATTCCTGGCCGCCGCTGTTGATGCCGGCCATCAGCAGAAGATCGCCGACCAGCACCGCCAGGTTGATCAGACCGAGCGCCACCCAGGCCTGCGGAATGCTGTGCAAGCGCCTCTGGCTGGTCTTGGGCACCACATAAAGCGCCAGCCCGATCAGTGACAGCGAGCCCCAGCCCCAGAACACCGTATTGGTGTGCACCGGGCGCAGGCGCCCGAAAGACAACCAGGAAATGTGATCGAGGTCGGGCCAGGAAAACTTGAGGCCCAGATACTCGCCCGCCAGCGTGCCGATGATCAGCCAGAAGGTGCCAAAGCCGATGTAGGCAAATATCAGTCGCGTCCAGGCAGCATCGGAGTCGGGGGCCGAGGCCACGCGCGACTTGCTGACCACAAAGGGCCGCTCGGGCGGCAGCAGGGTGGATCTGTCGGGCATTGTCGTTGTTGACTCTTGGTTAAAAGGGTATTTGAGATGCATTATAACAATTTCTTGACCCGGGTCATTGCGTTTTCCGGCGCCTTGGCCTGGCGCCGCCGCGCACGCCGACCCGGGCGGCGTTTATACTCGGGTTTTGTCTCCTTCAGGAGCGCACCCTGAGCTCGGCCCGGGACCCTCAACGCGATATCTACCCCGACGCGCTGCGCGCGTTGGCGCTGCTGGTCGTCGTCTTCGGCCACTGGCTGGCCACGCTGCCGCGGCTGGCCGACGACCGGCTGATTGCCACCGATCACATCCTCAAGGTCTGGCCCGCGGCCGGGTTGTTCACCTGGCTGGTGCAGGTGGTGCCGCTGTTCGTGTTCGTCTCGGCTGCCGTGAGCACTCAAGGCGTGACCCGCCGCCTGCACCAGGGCCATTCGCAAACCCGGTGGTGGGGCGCCCGCGCCCTGCGCCTGGCCCGGCCCACGCTCACCTACATGGCTGCGCTGACGCTGCTGGCCGTCATCGCACAGTTCTCCGGTGGCCGTGTTCTTGGCGCCTTCGGCGGCTCGCTGACCATCCATTTGTGGTTTCTGGTCATGCTGCTGGCCGTCCAGGCCCTGCTGCCGGCGGGCGTGACCGTCGACCGCCGGTTCGGACTGAGCGCGGTGGTGGCGCTGATCGCGCTGGCCGCGGCTGTCGATATCCTTCGCGCCGGCGCCTTCTGGCCCGCGCAGTGGGCCAGCCTGGGTGCACGCGTGACCGCCACCGAAGGCGGCATCGGCTGGCTCAATGCGCTCTTCGTCTGGCTGCTGCCGCAGCAGCTCGGCATCGCCTGGAAACGGCGCCGATTTCACGGGGCGCTGGCGGGCCTGGGGCTGCTTGCGCTGGGCGCAGCCTGGCTCGTCGCTGCCGTCAAAAGCGGCTACCCGGTCGGCATGGTCGGGCTGGATTTCGAGGGCAACAGCAACATGCTGCCGCCAACGCTCGCGCTGATTGGCGTGATGTGGCTGCAGGTCGGCCTGGTGCTGCTGTGCGAAAAACCCGCGCGCTGGCTGCTTGATCGCGAGCGCCTGGCGGGCATCGTCGCCTTTCTCGGCGCCTTCGGCATGCCGCTGTATCTGTGGCACAAGCTGGCCGAGCTGCCCGCCGCCTGGCTGGGCGAGAAACTCGGCGCGCCCATCGACGCCGGCACGCCTGGCGATCCCGGCTTCTGGAGCGGCCGGCTGTGGTGGCTTGGCCTGTGCCTGCTGATGGTCGTGCCGGTGCTGGCGATCGTCGCCTGGATCGAAACACACCGCCGCAGGACACCGCCCGCTAGCGATTCCACGCCCGCCATCCTGGCCGGCGGTTTCGCCCTGTTCGCCGGCCTGGCCGGCGCGCTGGTCCTGGGCGCCGGCCCCGGCGCAATCATCGGGCTGGTTGGCGTTGGCCTGGCTTCGCGGCTGCTTCGTCAGCATCAGGAAAATGATATTTAGCATTGACGCTAATTAGCGTGCCTGTTAAATTAGATCCATGACGGATCTGTTCCAGGCGCTCGCCCACCCGGTCCGGCGGGCCGTGCTGAAAAAACTGCGAAGCGGGCCGCTTTCCGCCGGCGAGCTGGCCGACGAGTTTCCAGTGTCGAAACCGACCATGTCGCGCCACTTTGCCACCTTGCGAGACGCCGGGCTGATCCAGGCCGAACGCATCGGCACCACCATCCGCTACCGGCTCAACGTCTCGGTCGCCGAAGAAGCCATGAGCGCGCTGATGAGTATCCTCGGCGCGGGCAAGAGCCAGGCGCATGAAAACGAACGTGAAAAAGAACAGGAACAGGAGAAGGAATGATGGTTCGCAAGGGTTTGCTGTTCTCGATTCCGCTGTTTGTCGCGATCGCACTGCTCGGCCTGGCCGGCTGGCTGATGACCCCCGAGGGTCAGGCCATTGCCGTGCACTGGAATATGGCCGGTGAGGTCGATCGCACCGCCGGGCCCATCGAGGCCTTTCTTGCCATTCCGGGCATCGCGCTGGTATTGATCGCGATCTTCGCGATCGCACCGGCCATCGACCCGCGCGGTCGCAACCTGCAGCGGTCGAAACCGCTGTGGCTGGCCGGCTGGCTCGGCTCGCTGTTCATTCTGGCCATCGCGCAGGGCGTCATTACCCTCTCGGCAGTCGGTCTGGTCGAAATGAGCGGGTCGACCATGCCCAGGCTGATCGGCAGCGTCGTCGCGGTCTTCATCATGGTCATCGGCAACGCGCTGGGCAAGGCGCGACCGAACTGGTTTGCCGGCATCCGTACGCCATGGAGCCTGTCGTCGGATCGCAGTTGGGACGTTACGCACCGCTGGGGCGCGCGCCTGTTCATGGCCGCTGGCCTGATCTCGCTGCCGGCGCTGTGGATCACGGAAGGCCAGACCGCCTGGATCGTCATGGCCGCAGCCGTTGCAAGCGCAGCACTCGTGTCGACCGTGCTGTCCTACCTGGTGTGGCGCAAGGATCCCGAAAGGGAAACATACAGCGCCGACAACCACGACGGAACCTGACGCTGCCCGGTCAGGCCAGTGGGCCAGCAGGTTCAAGAACTGATCAGAAGGAAAACGCCATGCCCGATGCAAGCACACCGCCGCACCAGGACCAGGGTCTGCAAACCCTGGCCAGCCCCTGGTCGGTCAGCGAGACCATCGACCGGCTCGAAGCCGCAGTGCGCGCCCACGGGGCAACGGTCTTTGCCCGCATCGACCACGCTGCGGCCGCCGGGCACGCGCTGGCACCGGGCGCACGCGCGGCGCTGGCCGATGAAATCGGCAAACTCGTGCAAGATACCTGCGGAGGCCGGGCCGAACAGTGAGAAAAAGCGACTCGAACGCCCACCACCAGGCCGCGGCCGATGGCGTTGACATTGCCGGCAACCTCGCCGCGGTCAAGCGCCGGATCGCGGCCGCCTGCCAACAGGCTGATCGCGACCCGGCCGAGGTCACGCTGCTGCCGGTAAGCAAGACCGTCGACGAGCGCCGCATGCGCCTGGCCTGGCAGGCCGGCTGCACAAGCTTTGGCGAAAACAAGGTCCAGGAGGCTCAGCGCAAGGTCGAAGCCCTGTCCGACCTGGACGCGCGCTGGTCGATCATCGGCCACCTGCAAAGCAACAAGGCCAAGTACGTGGCCCGCTTTGCCCACGAGTTCCAGGCGCTGGATCGAATAAGGATTGCCGAAACGCTCGAACGGCGCCTGCAGATGGAAGGCCGGAGCCTGGACGTATTCATCCAGATCAACAGCTCGGGCGAGGTAAGCAAGTACGGCCTCGAGCCCGATGACGCGATCGATTTCGCGCACGCGCTCAAACCCTTCTCCGCCCTGCGGGTGCGCGGCCTGATGACCCTGGCCGCGCTGACCAGCGATCGCTCGCGCGTCAGAGACTGCTTTCGCCTGATGTACCGGCTTCGGGAACGGCTGCGCCAGGACGGACCGGTCGATATGCACTTCGATGAGCTATCGATGGGCATGTCCGGCGACTTCGAGATAGCCATCGCCGAAGGCGCCACGGTG
Organism: Wenzhouxiangella sp. YN1; assembly: GCF_056324145.1. Taxonomy (NCBI): domain Bacteria; kingdom Pseudomonadati; phylum Pseudomonadota; class Gammaproteobacteria; order Chromatiales; family Wenzhouxiangellaceae; genus Wenzhouxiangella; species Wenzhouxiangella sp. YN1. The sequence goes on along the minus strand of NZ_JBJNIO010000123.1, from coordinate 114,213 downwards.
GTCCGCGTCGGTCAGGCCATTTTCGGGCCACGGCCGCTGCCCGACAGCCATTACTGGCCGTCGAACTGACTGGACCCAGAGCGCTCTTCAGCCCTTGATGGCCGGGCGGTTGGAAACGCGTGCATGCCAGGCCGTGAGCGCCCTGGCTCGGGCGGGCATTTCCATCTTCAAGCCCCGCAGGCCAAAATCGAGAGCGACCAGCGCGGTGATATCGGCAACGCTGAACTCGTTGCCGGCAACGTGATCATGCGCGGTGAGCATACCGTCAAGGTCGTGCATGAACCAGTCGAAGCGCTGACGCCCTCTTTGCGCCAGCTCGGCAATCTGCGCGACCGGGCGCCGACCCGGCAGTGCGCGGTCCTTGAAGCCCTCGAGCGAATTGCGAAAGCCTTCCATGACGGCCAGCAGACCGTTCATTTCCACCCAGCGATCACGGTCATCGATGCGGGCGCGCTCCTGCGGCGTCACTCCGAGCAGCGGCGGCTCGGGCTTCAGGCCTTCGAGATGGCGGCATATGGCCGCGCTGGAGCCCAGACGCAGTCCATCATCGAGCTCGAGCACCGGCAGCGTGAGATCGGAGTGAACAGCGGCGAACGCTGGCGTCAGGTGTTCACCCTTGCGCATGTCCACGAAAACCTGCTCGATCTCCAGGCTTTTTTCGGCGAGAAACAGATGAACGCGGCGCGGGCTGGGCGCCTCCGGGAACGTGTAGAGTTTCATGACCTCACCTCTTTTGCTGCGTACGCCAGGCTGGCAAGCCGTCGTCGGGATGGCGCTCACGATCCCGGGTGGCGACCAGATTGTCGGCTGACGCCGACCGAGTCAAGCGCAGACGCGGGCCGGCACTCTCCAGCGCTATAATCAGGGGCCTATGACTGCACCCTCGAACTTTCTCGATCGATCCCCTTTTTCAGCCCTGATCGACACCCTGCGCGCCGGTTACGGGCTCAACGAACTCAAACGCGACATTCTTGCCGGGCTGACCGTCGGCATCGTGGCCATTCCGCTGGCCATGGCGCTGGCAATTGCCATTGGCGTGCCGCCGCAGCACGGTCTGTATACGTCCATTGTTGCCGGCTTTCTGATCGCTGTCACGGGCGGCTCGCGCTTCAACATCTCCGGCCCCACCGCCGCCTTCGTGGTGGTACTGATGCCGGTGGTTGCCGAGCACGGCCTGGGCGGATTACTGCTGGCCACGATGATGGCCGGCCTGCTGCTGGTGCTGATGGGCGCCACCGGCCTGGGCCGAATGATCCGTTTCGTTCCCTATCCGGTGGTGGTCGGCTTCACCGCCGGGATTGCGGTGGTGATCGCCACGCTGCAGATTCGCGATCTGCTCGGACTGGTTGCCACCGAATCAGGTGGGCATTTCCTGGAGCAGGTTCACGACATCGTGCTGGCACTGCCGAGCACCAGTTTTCAGGACCTGGCCGTGGGCCTGCTGACCCTGGGCATTCTCCTGGGCTGGCCGCGCCTGAAAAGTGCCGTACCCTCGCCGCTGATTGCGCTGCTTGTTGCCGGGCTGGGCGCCTGGCTGGCGGCGCGTTACTGGCCGGGCTTCGAAGTGGCCACGATTGCCAGCCAGTTCAGCTACGAGCTGGGCGGCGTCTCCGGACAGGGCATTCCGCCGGGGCTGCCGCATTTCAGCCTGCCGTGGCATCTTCCCGGCCCGGACGGCACACCGCTGCAGCTTGATTTCGCGTTGCTGCGCAACCTGTTTGGCCCGGCCCTGGCCATCGCCATGCTCGGCGCCATCGAGTCGCTGCTGTGCGGCGTGATTGCCGACGGCATGACCGGGACCCGACACCGCCCCAACTCGGAGCTGGTCGGTCAAGGTATCGGCAACCTGGTCGCCCCCCTGTTTGGCGGCATCACGGCGACCGCTGCCATTGCGCGCACCGCAACCAGCGTGCGCTTTGGTGCGGCGTCGCCGGTAGCGGGGATGGTACACGCCGCCGTTGTGCTGCTGGCGATGCTGTTCTTGGCCGGCATCCTGTCGCAACTGCCCATGGCGTCGATGGCTGCCCTGCTGCTGGTCGTGGCCTGGAACATGAGCGAAGCCGGACACTTCCTGCGCATACTCAGAACCGCTCCGGGCGGAGATGTTGCCATCCTGCTGACCTGCTTCGGCCTGACGGTGGTCTTTGACATGGTGGTGGCCGTGGCCGTGGGTGTGGGGCTGGCGGCCATGCTGTTCATTCAGCGCATGGCCGACGTGACCGCCTCGCAGCCGATGATCGGCAAGGAAGGCGGCCTGCCGCGGGACCTGCCAACCGACCTCGCCGCCTACCGGCTGCGCGGGCCGATGTTCTTCGGCGCGGCCGAACGCGCGCTGGCCACCCTGCACCGGCTCGAACCGGAAGTGCAAATGGTCATCCTCGACATGCGCGAAGTGCCCAGCATGGACATGTCGGCCATTGTCGTTTTCCAGTCCATGCTCGAGCAGCTTGCCAAACGCAAGGTCGGCCTGATCGTCACCCACGCCGAGCCGCGCATCATCGTCAAGCTTCGGCGGGCCGGCATTCGCCGCGTCAGCCGCCAGCTGACCTTTGCCCGTGACACGGCGCACGCGCTGCGCGTGGCCGAGCGCTGGCGAGACCGGCCAATCAAAAAGCACGCCGCCGGGCCTGACAGCTCGGACAGCAATACAGGCGCCGACCACTGACGCTGATGCGCTCGATCGGCGTATTGCAGGCATGGCAGACCTGACCGTCGCGATTGAATACGTAATGCCGATAGTCACGCCGCGGCCAGCCGGCGTGCTCGAGTTGCACGATGCGATCGGGATCGTTGGTCAGCCCGCCGGTCTCGGCCGAGCGCCACATCAGCCCATGGGCGGCTGCCGCCAGCCCCCATAACGCAGCATCGTCGAGATCGCGCAGTCGATGCTGCCAGTGCAAGCCGGCGACGTACAGGATTTCCGAGCGCAGATAATTGCCCACGCCGGCCAGAAAGCCTTGATCAAGCAGTAGATGGCCGAGACGCTTGCCGCCGAAACGATCCTGGCTGATCCACTCGGCCACGCGCTCGACCTCCGCGCCGCTGGAAAGGATATCCAGACCGGCCCGGGCGATGAAGGGGTGCTCGCCGAGCCTGCCGGACTCGATCACCAGGATTTCCGAGGCGCTGTAGAGCAGCGCCGAGCGCTCGTCGGTGGATAACGCCAGGCGCAGCTGCCGGCGGGTATCGGGGCGGCGCCCGGCCGCAGCGAACATCCAGCGCCCGTAGAGCTGATTGTGGGTATAGATCGTGGTGTCATCAGCGAAACACAGCAGCAATGCCTTGCCCAGCGTCTCGACCCGTGCCAGGGGTTGGCCAATCAAGCGCTGCGACCAGGGCTTCAGGCGCTCGAAGGCAAACCATACCTCTTCCAGCGGGCGTTGCCCCACCGCAGCGGCGATATCGCGCGCGGCACGGTACATCTCCGGCCCTTCCGGCATGCGGTTACAGTCCCAGCGCCACGATCAGCGCTGCCAGTGCAGCCAGACCCAACGCCGTGATCGTCAGCCAGCGGATCAGCGTGCGCCGGGCAATCTCCGCGCCCTCGTCTTCGAACCGCTGGAGCTCGTGCTCGTCGAGCGCGGTGGTGGCCCGATGATCGGCATCTTCGAGCAAGGCAGCGGCATCCTCGGCCTGCTCGCCCAGCACCGCCCACAGCGCAGCCCGAAACCGGCCCCGATGCGCCAGATTGAGCCGCAACGAGGTCATGTCCGTGACTTGAGTAACGATACCGCGTGAACGCAGGAAGGCGGCGCGCTCCTCGGCCTGTGAACGCGAAGGGTATCTGGCAATCATCTGCATGCATTGCACGCTACCACGATTCCCAGGCGGCGGGCGGTTCAGGCCTCGACAGTATGGCTGAAGCGCAGTTTGCCACCGGCGTCGTAGAGCCGAATGCGCCGCCGCTCGAGCAGACCGAGAAACGGCGGCTGCATGCGTTGTTCGTCGACGCGGGACTCCAGCCTGACCAGCCTGGCGTGCTCGCTGAGCAGCGTCGAGCGTACCAGCTGGTAGAGCTCTTCACGGCCGCTGTCGCCGGCGCCGGGCTCACCGCCCCGCGCCTGTCGCAGCTCCTCCAGCGCCTCGACAACACTCACGTCCCACAGGCGGATGTTGTTCCAGGTGGTGGTGAATTCGCGGAGGGCCGCGCGTGCGTCGGGAACCCGATCAACCAGCTCGGCAAACTCCCGAAGCTGCCGTGGCAGTTCAGCCAGCCCGAGAAGACCGCAGTCCGGATTGAAGTGCAGACGATTGACCTGCAGGTAGGACAGCATCCGGCGCCGCCGCGCATTGGCGGTCTGGCGGTCAGCGCGCTCAAGTCGGGTTGCTTCGGCGCGCAGCAGGGTTTCAGCCGTGCGATACAGCTTTGCCACCCGGCTGCGCGTGACCTGGTCGCGGCGGAAATCGCAGACCAGATGGTCGAGCATCTCGATCACCCGCGGGTCCAGCCATACAGCCAGGCCACTGCTGTTGTCCCTGGCGTGCTGCACCAGAGGCGTGATTCGCTTCTTGTCGCTGACGGTCTCCGAACGCAGGCTGACGACATCCAGCAGGCGGCTGTCGCACTGCTGCATTGCCGTTTCGAGCTGCTGCATCACCCCCGCGTCCACGCGCCCTTGCCGCTTGAGACGAATGGCCTCGGCCAGATGGCGGGCAACATTCTCCTGAGCGCTTTTCCGACGCCGCAGACGCCGTGCTTCTTCTTCCGGCGGCAGGCAGTCGATGAGCGAGCCGTAAACGATTTCCCACGCCGTCGTGCCGCGGTTGGCAATATCCTGCTCCAGCAAGAGCGCATCGATTCGGGGCAGCACCCCCTTCTGCTGCCGCAGCGCGGTGGGCTGCGTTCCTTCGCTCAGACCCAGGCTGGTGAATTTCCAGCTCGAGTAGCGAATCGAGGTTGGCAGGCCCTCGCCCTTCGCCAGGTTGTCAATGGCTCCTTCGCGCCCGAAATGAATGCCGGAGAAATCTCCTTCGAAGGTGGCTTCACCATCCATCAGCCCCTCCAGCTCGGGAATGGTCAGGCTCTCCCAACCCTTGTGTCGTGCCTTCTTGAGCGCGCGATAGGCGGGCCCGGGCTGGTTGACGATATTTTCCGGCTTGAGATCGCTGTGCGTGACGTCATCTTGCAGCAACTGGTAGCCATTGCGGAACAGGTTGGCGGCCATCCGCAGTCGATGGCTGAGCGAGCAGTCCTCGAGCAGGCGGCGGCGGGCGACCATGTCCGACAGCATGCCGTGCTCACTCCAATCCAGCACCGTCAGCATCAGCTTGTGTTCATAGTCCACGGTCACCTGGTGCAGCAACGGCCCGATATTGCGGGTGAACAAGCGGGTCCAGTTCTGCTCGAAGAGTTTCATGGCCGAGGCCGGAAAAATGTCGCGCGTATACCTGCGTTCGCTGAGAAGCCCGGTGGCGGCAGCCAGGATTTCGCCCGCAAGCTCCGGGCAGCTGTCTGCCTGCGCCATCAGCGCCGGCACCTGAACCCCGTGAACGTACTGATGCGCCTGAGCCAGACGGACCAGATCGCCGGCTGACTCGAAGGGCACCGCCTTGACGGCGACCCGATGCGAACCGCTGCGGTAGACCGCCACGTTGCGGTGGCTGCCAACCACCCTGGGCGCGTCATTGCTGTCTCGCTCCAGCGACCACTCCAGCCCCTTCATGACAAAGGACTCGTGGTTGTGGAACCAGGCCTCGCACTCGCCGGGCCCGCCCCAGATTCTCTCTTCGGCATTCTTGCGCCATGAGCGCCGCTCCAGGCTGTTGAGCCGCTCGGCGCTGCGGCTTTCGACAAACGCGCGAAAATGCCGCTCCACGTTTCCGCCGGCCGCCGCGAACATGACCTTGCCGCTGGCCGTACGCAAGGCAGGCCCGCGTGAATTGCCCACCAGCACGTGCGTGATCGACTGTGAATGACTGCCGTCTTCCTGTCGGTGGGGACGCACCGACAGGCGCAGGGAAATCGGTCCTTCCTCGGGGGTATGCGCACTGAAGTCGTAATCATGCATGGCGCGCTGAAAGGCATCGCGCCCGCCGCCGGGAGAACGCCGCTGTTTGACGATATTGTGGTTGAAGGTCTGGATCGCCGCGAGCAGATCGAACTCGCTTGCATCTCTCTCGGGCAGGATCAGCTCGTTGAACCACTCGGCCAGCTCGAGATTGCAGTCGCTTTGTACGGCCATGAGCGCAAACACGCGCCGAAAGTAGGCCGAGCGCAAGCGTTCGGAGTCGCGAACCTGTTCCACCGTATGACCACGGCCTTCCAGGTAGAGCGGATCCTCGATGCGCGCATACAGCCGTGTATGGCCGAGATTCAGCTCGTGTGCCGTATCCCCCTCAGCCGATGCATAGCGAAACGTCAGCTCCACGTATGTCACCGCCGGATCATCGGTGGGAAAGATCCGGCGCGGCCGGGCCTCGAGATCGGCAAACGCGGCGGTACCGAGCGCAGAGTCATCCTGCCCGGTGCGGTGTTGAACGAGCGGAATCGGCGGCACACGGCTGGCAAACTCCTCCACCAGCGCCCGCTCCCGCCGAAGCTGTCTGTGCAGGGCAGCAGCGGACAACTCCCAGTCCTGGGGGGAGCGCGACAACAGACGTTCGAGCGGGTTGGCGATCAAAATGGATACAGTCTGCAGGCCGATATCAGCCGCAAGCACTTTACTGGAGGGGGCTGAATGCGGCAAGTCGGCCGGGCACCAGGGCCCCACTTTCGAGCGCGCGGGGAGACATCCGTTACACTCGAAGCTGCCATTCGATCGTTCTTGCGCGAGGAGCCAACCATGTGGAGCCGAGTATCCATCGTCCTGACCGCAGCGCTGCTTGCCGGGCTCGCTCATGGCGAGAGCCTTGTTTTCGAAAATGTTCGCCTGGTCGATATCGACCGGGCGACGGTGTCCGAACCGATGCACTTGGGCGTTCGCGATGGCTTCATCGTCGCGGCCGATTCGATTGACACCGCCGTTGCCAGCGAGGTTGTCAGCGACGCCGGTTACCTGATTCCAGGCCTGGCGGAAATGCACGCACACGTACCGCCAATGCTCGACGGCGAGCAGCACGTTCACGACACCCTGATGCTGTGGCTGGCCCACGGCATCACCACCATCCGCGGCATGCTCGGCGAGCCCGGCCATCTGGCGCTTCGCCAGAAGCTGGCCGACGGCCAGACTCCCGGCCCGCGCCTGATCACCTCCGGCCCGTCGTTCAATGGCGGCTCGGTCTCGTCGGCCGAGGACGCCCGGCGCATGGTGCTGGCCCAGCACGAGGCCGGCTACGATTTTCTCAAGCTGCACCCGGGCCTGTGGCCGCAAGCCTTCGATGCCATCGCCGGCAGCGCCGACGCGCTGGGCATCGGCTATTCGGGGCACGTCTCGGTGGCCGTGGGCCTCGATCGCGTGCTGGAGTCGAGCCAGGGCACGATCGATCATCTCGACGGCTATGCTCAGGAGATGGTGCCGGAAAACCATGAGCTCCACGGTAGCGACCCCGGCTTGTTCGGAGCAAACCTGATCGCGGCCATGGACGCGGGCCAGATCTCCGAACTGGCGCGGCGCACGGCCGATGCAGGCATCGCCAACGTGCCCACCCAGAGCCTGATCGAGAACTGGGCCACCGGCGATATCGAGGCGCTGATGAACCGTGACGCCATGCGCTGGATTGCGGCCGACACCGCCGCGCGCTGGCGCGAGCGCATCGGCCGGATGCGCGAAAGCTACAGCTCCGAAGAAAATGCCGAGCGCTATATCGAGCTGCGCCGCAGGCTCATCAAGGCCCTGCACGAGGCCGGCGCGATGATCCTGGCCGGCGCCGACTCGCCGCAGATCCTGAGCGTGCCCGGCGATGCCATTCACCATGAGCTTTCGCTCTACGTCGCCTCCGGCCTGAGCCCGGCGGAGGCGCTGGCAACCGCCACGACCAACGTGGCCGAATACCTCGGCGAAACCAACCGCGGATGCCTTAAGCCGGGCTGCGTGGCCGACCTGGTGCTGCTCGAAAACAATCCGCTGGACGATATCGACAATACGCGCTCGATCCTGGGCGTGATGCGCGCCGGGGCATGGTTTGATCGCAAACGCCTCGACGCCGCGCTGGATGCGATCGCATCTCGGGCAAGTGACAGCTGAAAATCAAAACCCTTGAAACGCAAAGACGCCAAGCGAAAACTTCGGAAAAAGAAATCCTGAACCACGGAAGACACGGAATTCACGGAATGGAATTTCTTGGGCCATGACTACTACCGTACCGCTGGACATGAACTGCAACCCGCTGAGCTACGTCGACCGGCTCGACGAGCGCCCGCTCGCGTCGATCGAGCTGGTGGTGATTCACGCCACCGAGCTGCCGGATCTGGAAACGGCGCGCGAGTACGGCGAGCGGATTCACTACCAAGGTTCGCAGACGGGCAACAGCGGGCATTTCTACATCGACCGCGACGGTTCGGTTCATCAGTGGGTGGCGCTCGAGCGGGTGGCGCACCACGTGCGCGGCCACAACCGGAACTCGGTCGGTATCGAACTGGTCAACCGCGGGCGCTGGCCCGACTGGTTCGACAGCCGCCATCAGGACTGGCCGGAAGATTACAGCACCGCCCAGATCGAGGCCTTGATCCTGCTGCTGTCAGAATTACGATCCAGGCTGCCGGGGCTGCGCCATATCGCCGGCCACGACGAGCTGGATACCGGAACGGTCGCGGCCAGCGACGATGCAGCCATCGAAGTCCACCGCAAACTCGATCCCGGCCCGCACTTTCCCTGGACCCGGGTGCTGGACCGCGTGGCTCTGGAAAGAAACGCGGGGCTGAGCAGAGGTTAAAGCAACCACTCGACCGGCAGCCAGCCGACCACAGTGATCGCGGCATTCTTCCAGGCATTGCTGCCGGGCTCGCGCTCAAGCGGCGCAGCATTGGCGTCAGCAGCGTCGGTCCAGACCATCCCACCGCCGCGATTCTGGACCTTCCAGGCCAGTCCGGCCAGGCCCTGGTCGAAGGCCCGGTGCAGACCTCCGGCCATGTGCTCGCTGTGAATGAGCACGCCCATTTCCGTATTCAGGCGTGCCGAGCGCGGGTCGAAGTTGAATGAACCCACGAAGATGCGATCACCGTCAACGGCGAAGGTCTTGGCGTGCAGGCTGGCCGCCGAAGAACCGAACGGCCCGAGGATGTCCGACGGTTTGGCCGGCGCGGCGGCCGGACGCAGCTCGAACAGTTGCACCCCGGCCGCGAGCAGATCGTCGCGCCGCTTGGCGTAGCCGGCGTGAACGGGCAACACATCGGTGGCGGCCATGGAGTTGGTCAGCATCCGCACGCTCACGCCGTGTTTTTCCAGACGGGTGAAGGCCTTGACGCCTTCCTCACCGGGAACGAAATACGGCGATACCCCGTCGAAACGCTCCGAGACATCCCCCAGCGCTTCTGCCAAATGACCGGTCAGCAGGTCCTTGCGCGGCAAAGCACCAAGCCCCTTGGCCGGATCATCGCTGACCAGAGTAGCCCGGGTCCATTCAAAATCCAGCGCGCCTTTGGTGATCTGTTCGAACAACTTCGAAGCCTCGACCACCTGCCGGTAATGCGCCATCTGCTCGCTGTCGCGGAAACGCGCCAGGCTCTCGCCGACCGGATCCCGGCTTTCGCCGGCAGCAACAATTTGGTCAGCCGGATAGGCCGACCGGCTATTCCAGTAGCGATCGAAATCCCGGGAGATTTCAGGAACGATCTGGCCGACGGTCAGTACGTCGAGGTCAACAAAGAGCGCGGCCGAGCCGGTGCCGAAGTACTCATCGCCGACGTTGCGCCCGCCGAGAATGCTGACACGATTGTCGACGGTAAAGCTCTTGTTGTGCATTCGGCGATTGAGGCGGAAAAAGTCGAAGCCGTAGGAAAGCGCCTTCAGGGTGCGCAGGTTGAAGGGGTTCCACAGCCGCACTTCGATGTTGGGATGCGCGTGCAGGGCCGCGAGCTCGGCATCCAGCCCGGCGGTGCCGTTGTCATCGAGCAGCAGGCGCACGCGAACGCCGCGGTCGGCCGCGCGCTTGAGCCGTTCGAGCAGCAAGTAGCCGGTCAGATCGCCGTGCCAGATGTAGTACTGCGCATCGATCGACGAGCTGGCGGCATCGGCCAGCAACAATCGCGCGGCGAAGGCGCTGGCACCGTCGGAAAGCGACACGACACCGGACCGTCCCGGATGCCGGGACGTCTCCGCGGCCACCGATTCGGCCAGCCGGCCCGCGGTTGCGGGCGCCAGCGCAGTCGTCGGTTCAGCCTGGTGGGCCGGCAGCGCGAACAGCCATCGCGCCACGATCACCGCCAGCAGGCTGACGCAAACGGTAATGAACAATATCCAGAGCATTCGACGTATCACGCAGACTTTCCCGCAGATTCCCGCAGCACCACCGGCCCAGCAACCGCTATCGACAAAGCTATTGTTGCCTGGCCCTGATGACCGGGCCTTCGATCGTCGACAAAATCAGCGCTCCGGTCGAATCGATGCGGTAGCGCTCGATGACCGACAAGAGCGTCAGTATGGCTTGCTCCTGATTCATCAACGCCTCGGGACAGGCCATTTTCGTCGTGCCCGTCGGCGACAGGCTCAAGCGCCCGCCTTCCTGGGCCTGGTAGCTGCCGATGATGCGGTTGCAGGTGGCGTTGCCCGCCAGGCGACCGTCCGGCAAGAACTCGAGGCTGGCCCGGGTGTCGTCGATCACGCCGCGACCGGCCACATCCTCGATGATCCACTCACGTCCGCGCAGCAGCGCATCATCATGGGGCATCGGATTCTTGTCCATCAGGTAGCGGGCCACCGCCCGGTAGGCCGGCAGCGAGGTCGCGTCGTTGGCGGCATTGGCCGCGACCGGATGCGAAGCGAAACGCACGATGACCATGTCGGCGGCCGGGTCGATCCAGATCGTCTGGCCGTGAACGCCGCGCGCGGCGAACGCGCCGTGCTCGTCATGGCTGTTCCACCACATGCTCGCGTAGCTCCAGCCCGGCAGCGTGTCGTAGCCGGCAACGGCGAACTTGTCGGGGTCGCCGCCGCGCCGGATGCTGGCGATGGCCTGCGGCGGGACGATCTGGTCGCCGGCCAGGCGGCCGTCATCGAGCATCAGCTGCCCGAGCCGGGCGAGATCGCGCAGGGTGGCGTTGAAGCCGCCGCCCGCGAACGGCGTGCCGATGGAATCAACGGTGTAGAACGCCTCGCGCTCGGTGCCGATGCGGCTCCAGATGCGCTCGGACAGCAGCTCGGCCACCGACTGACCGGTCGTGCGCGCAATCAGCCAGCCGAGCGCGTCGGCGTTGACGGTCTTGTAGCCGAAAGCCTGGCCGTGGCGCCCGCTTTTTTCGACCGTCTGCAGGAAATCGAAATAGCTGCGCGGCCCGTCGTAGCCTTCGGGCTTGGGCAGCGGGCTGCCGGCCTTTGCGTAGGTCCAGACCTCGGCGTCGGGGTCGCTGTAGTCCTCGGAGTAGTCCAGGCCGGTGGTCATGTTCATGACCTGGCGAACGGTCGCCTCGCCGAAGGCGCTGCCCTGAAGTTCGGGAATCAGATCGCCGGCCCGGGCGCGCTCGTCGAGCCGGCCTTCGGCCACCAGAATTTCAGCCAACAGGCCGGTCAGCGACTTGGTGACCGACATGGCGCCGTGCAGGCTGCGCTCGGTCAGGCAGCCGGCGTAGCGTTCGTACACCACCCGGCCGTGGTGAAGCACGATCACGCCGTCGCTGTAGTTGGCGTCGAAGGCTTCGTCCCAGCTCATCGTCTTGTCGCTGCCCATGGGCGCAAACGTCACCTCACCGATCGCCGGATCGATTGCGCGCGGCAGCGCTCGGGCCGCACCGCTGCTGTTATCGACGCCGACGGTCGGCATCAGCTCGCGAAAGTGGCACACCGTCCAGCGCAGCTTCGGGAAAGAGAAATAATCCGGGTCGGTAAAGCGGATGAGCTTGTCATCAGGCGGCGGAAAACCCTGCATCCAGCCGAGCTGTTCGGGATCGGAGCCCTGGGCCGTCGCCGGCGATTGCGAGGGCTGCCGACGCTCGTCCGGGCCGGCATCCTGCGCGGGCGTGGTCGCGCAGCCGACGCTCGCGGCGGCCGCAGCCAGGGCGATGGCGCGAATCAGATGCTGCATGAGACCTACTCCTGTGCTTTTGATTTTTTCGAGCCAATCGGGCGGTTTCAGTTGATTGCTTCGGCTGGCTGACACACACTGCAAACGGCAGGCGTCCATCCATCAGGGCACCCTGCGAAGAACAATTTACTCTAGCACGGCGCTTTCGCAGCTACGTTCATGCCCTGGTACAGATACCGGCGCTTCTTGCCGCGGCAAGGGCTTCGACAATTGGAGACCAGGCCGCCATCGACAGCGAGCAGGCTCAGGGAGATTCCAGATGCCGGATAACAACACGAACACCCGCAAGACCGAACCCGCCGAAGCCCGCAATCCGGCCGCACCGATCGCAATCGGAATCATTCTGCTGCTCCTCGCGCTGGTGGTGTACTACGCCCTGAGCGATCGGCTGGCCCCCAGCTCGTCGCGCGGCACGGTCTCGGCCCAGGTTGTCCAGATCGCGCCGCGGATCGGCGGCCAGGTCACGGCGGTGACCGTGGATGACGATGCCGTTGTCGAGGCCGGTGACGAGCTGTTCCGGATCGATCCGCGACCTTTCGAGCTCGCCGTCGCGCAGGCCGAAGCCGAGCTGGCGAGCACGACTCAGAGCATCGACGCCTCCAGCGCCGCGCTGGTGGCTGCGCAGGCGGCCGTCACCCAGGCACGCAGCCAGCTCGACACCACCCGCTCGGAGGTCGACCGGATCCTGCGGCTGGCCGAACGCGGCCTGGTATCCGAGGCCGATGCCGACGCGGCACGCGCCCGTCTGGCCGACGCCCGTTCCGGCCTGCGTTCGGCACAGGCCAACCTGGAAAGCGCGCGCGCCGAGCTGGGGCCCAGGGGCCGCGACAACCCGGCCATTCTCGCCGCCCAGGCGCGCCTCGAGCGTGCCCAGTACGATCTGGCCTCGACGTCGGTGCGGGCGCCTCACTTCGGCGTGGTCACCAGCGTCACGCTCTCGGAGGGCCAGTTCATTTCGTCGGGCAACCCGGCCATGACCTTCATCGACGCCGAGGCGGCCTGGGTCACCGTCGATTTTCGCGAGAACCAGCTGCGCGCGGTCGACCCCGGAGATCACGTGCACCTGCTGTTCGATGCCGTGCCGGGGCGGATTTTCGAAGGCCGGGTGCAAAGCATCGCCTGGGGCATCGACCCGGGCCGCAGCAGCCAGGGCGGCCTGGTGGTGAATCAGCCCGCCAACCGCTGGTTCGAACCGGCGCGGCGGATTCCGGTGCGCATCGAGCTGGCCGACGGAATGGATGCCTGGCCGCGATCAGCGCGGGTGGGCGGCAAGGTGCACGCCCTGGTCTTTGCGCACGGCGCGCTGAACCCGATCGCGCTTGTCGGCCGCACGCTGCAGCGCCTGCGCTCGTGGACGAGCTACCTGCACTGAAGCCATGTACGTCACCCCGCGCCCGAGAACCGAGGATGACCCGCTGTTCGCGCTGCGCCTGGGCGCAACGGGCGCCCTTTCCTACCTGGCCATCGCGATCTTCGACCCGGCGCTTGCGCCGATCATCGCCGCGCTGCCGGCGGGCATGATCGGCGCGCAGCGCAAGGCCTTCAATGCCGGCAAGGCGATCGGCGGGCCCGTGGCGATGATCGTGCTGGTCTGTGCCATGACCTGGCTTGTCGAGCAGCTGCGTCCGATGCCGCTGGTCTACATCGGTGCCATGTGGCTGGTCTACTTCGCCGGGTTCCGGATGATTCTCAAGACCGGCGCCCAGGCGGGGATGCTGATCGTCATCATGGCGGTGCTGCTGTCGGTGATGGGCATGCACGGGAGCGCGACCGTCGAGTCGATGCGCGACGGGTTCGTCCAGGCATCGCTCGTGGCGCTGGTGATCGGGCCGCTGGTTTATCTGCTGTTTCCGCCGCGAAGCCGCGAGCAGCACGTCGATGAGCCGATACCCACGCCGGGCAACGTCAGCGTCGGAGCCGCGATTCGCGCGACGGTGCTTCTGGGGCTGAGCTTCTGGCTGTATGCCGTGATGCAGCCCTCGGACATGATGATGGCGGTGATCGCCGCCATGGTCGTCGTCTTCCCGACCCGTCGCGCGGTCTTTCACGAGGCCCGGCAGCGAATCCGGGCCACGTTCTACGGCGGCGCGATCGCGCTCTTGGCGCTCTTTCTCTTCACCCTGTCGCCGCACCTCCCGATTCTTCTGGGGCTGATCTTTCTCGGCGGCCTGTGGCTGGGCAACCGCGTGCTCCAGGGCCCGCATCCGGCCAACGTGTATCAGTACGCTTTCTCGGTAACCCTGGCGCTGATCGCCGGCGCGCTTTCGACCCAGGATCCCGGCTACGCGACGTTCACCCGGATCGTGCTGACGCTGATCGGGGCGCTGTCGGCGGCCTTGTGCGTGGCGCTGCTCGACGCTTTTTTCCGCTGGCGAGAGCCATGGCCCAGAGCGGGGGCACTGATTACCGAGAGCCGGAGCGGATCGCATGTTGACCTGCAGCCTTCCGGGAAAGGCGATTGACCGTGAACTCCGTGGCTTCCGTGGTTCCGGATTTCAGTCTTTACGCTCCTTCAGCGCCGCGGTGACGATTTCGCCGATGTCGGGTGACAGGCCCTTTTTGGCCGCCAACTTCTGGAGCTGGTCCTTCATCATTGCCGAGCGCTTGTCGTCAAAGGCGCGCCAGCGGTTGAAGCAGGTCGTCAGGCGGGCGCCGATCTGGGGGTTGATTTCGTCGAGCTTTTCGAGCACTTCGCCCACCAGCCGGTAGCCGGCGCCATCGGCGCGGTGGAAGGCCACCGGATTTCTCATCGCCAGCGCGCCAATCAGCGCGCGCAGCTTGTTGGGGTTGCTCAGCCGGAAGGCGGCGTGGCCCATCAGGCGGCGCACGTCGTCGACCACCGCCTCGTCGGCGCGCGTGGCCTGGACGGCAAACCACTTGTCCATGACCAGCGCATCATCGGCGAAGCGCTGCTCGAAGTCGGTCAGCGCTCGATCCGCGCCCTCGAGCCCGTTGTGAACCAGGGCGCGCAAGGCGGCGAGCCGGTCGGTCATGTTGTCGGCCCGGGCATAGTGATTCGAGGCCAGCTCGGCGGCCGACTCCGAGCCGGCGGCGGCCAGCAGGCCGAGTACCGCGTTGCGCAGGCGTCGGCGGGCGGCGTCCGGGCCATCGGGAGACCATTCATCGCTCGGCGCCAGGGCATCGAAGCGCTGCCGCAGCGCGCGCTCCAGGCGCTCGCCCAGCAGGCCGATCAATTCCTGCCGTGCAGCGTGGATGGCTTCAATATCGACCGGATCGCGATCCTGGGCGAGTTCGCCCACCGAGGGCAGGCTCAGCAGCTCGGCAGCCAGCGCGGGATCGGCATCCGAGCCGTCAAGCACGGCCGCCCAGGCCTCTATCAGCAGCTCGGCGTCGTGCCCGTCGCGGCCTTCGATCAGGTCGCCGAGCACGCGCAGGCTCAAATCGCGCATGGCGCGCCAGCGGCAAAACGGGTCGGGGTCGAAGCCGGCCAGGCGGGCCAGGTCGCGGCTAGCGTAGTCGTAATCGAACTTCACCGGGGCGGAGAAGTCCCGGAGCAGCGACGGCAGAGCGTCGGTCGGCAGATCGCGAAAGCGGAACTCGGTCTTGTCGTCGGTGAGTACCAGCAGGCGGGTTTCCGGGCCCTGCTCCGTTTCCCCGGCCAGGGTGACCGGCAGCGGGCGGTTGTCGGCGTCGAGAAAGCCGACCTTTACCGGAATCATCAGCGATCCGATGTCGCGGTTGTCCGGGTGCTCGGGCAGGCACTGCGAGAGGCTGAGTACCAGCTCGCCGGTTGCCTCGTCAAAGCGCGTGGCGGCCGCGACCGTGGGCGTGCCGACCTGGCGGTACCAGCGCTCGAACTGCTCGAGATCGCGCTCGTTGGCGTCGGCCATGGCGCGGCGGAAATCGTCGCAGGTTACCGCCTGCCCGTCATGGCGCTGGAAGTAGAGATCCAGGCCGCGGCGGAAACCGGCGCGGCCGAGCAGGGTTTCGTACATGCGCACCACCTGCGCGCCCTTTTCGTAGACCGTGGCGGTGTAGAAGTTGTTGATCTCGACGTAGCGCTCGGGCCGGACGGGGTGGGCCATCGGGCCGGTATCCTCGGGAAACTGGTGTGCCATCAGATCGGCGACGTCCTGGATACGCTTGACGCCGGCCGAGCGCTGGTCGGCGCTGAATTCCTGATCGCGGTAGACGGTCAGTCCTTCCTTGAGCGTGAGCTGGAACCAGTCGCGGCAGGTGACGCGGTTGCCGGTCCAGTTGTGGAAGTACTCATGCCCGATGACGGACTCGATGCCGGCATAGTCGGCGTCGGTGGCGGTTTCGCGGTCGGCCAGCACGTAGCGGGCGTTGAAGACGTTGAGGCTCTTGTTCTCCATCGCGCCCATGTTGAAATCGTGGGTGGCGACGACGTGGAAGATGTCGAGATCGTATTCCAGCCCGAAACGTTCCTCGTCCCAGGCCATGGCGCGCTTGAGGCTGTCCATGGCGTAGTCGAGCCGGTCGATGTTCTCCGGCTCGGAATGAAATTTCAGGGTCACTTCCCGGCCCGAGCGCGTGGTGAAGGTATCGCTCAGCTCGGCCAGATCGCCGGCGACGATGGCGAACAGGTAGCTGGGCTTGGGAAAGGGATCTTCCCAGACGGCGAAGTGCCGGCCGTCGTCGAGTTCGCCGGACTCGACGCAGTTGCCGTTGGACAGCAGAACGGGAAAGCGCTCACGATCGCCGGTGAGGCGCACGCGGTAGGTGGCCATCACGTCGGGGCGGTCGGGAAACCAGGTGATCTTGCGAAAGCCCTGGGCCTCGCACTGAGTCAGCAGCATGGAGCCGGATTGATACAGCCCTTCGAGCGCGGTATTGCGGTCGGGGTGGACGACTACCTCGATGCTGACCTCGGCGCGCTCAGGCACATTCTCGACGATCAGCATCCCGTCGCCGGCGCGCTCCTCGAACTGCGCCGGCTCGCCGTCAATCTCGACGCGCTTGGTTTCCAGGCCGGCACCCGACAGGGTCAGCGGCGCGGACTCGAGCTCACCGAGCTCACGATTGCGGCGCACCCGCATGCGGCTTTTCACGCGGGTTGCGGCGGCGTCCAGGTCGAAATCGAGCTCGACGTGCTCGACCCACCAGGCCGGCGGCCGGTAGTCCTGGCGCAAAACGGGGGTGCGGGGCTGGTCACCACGGGCTGACATGAGCGGGCTCCTGTTCGATCGGGCAAGTATCATGGGCGGATGCCTGTCGAATCCACGCTGACCCCGAAAGACGTTGTCCGCGCCCGGGAGCGGATCCGGTCGATGATCCGAACGACTCCGGTCATGACATCCGATGTGCTTGATGAAGTGACGGGCGCGCGCCTGTTTTTCAAGTGCGAGCACCTGCAGCACACCGGCTCGTTCAAGCTGCGCGGCGCCGGCCATGCGGTGTCGCTGCTGAACAGCGACTGCCCCGGCGTGGCCACGCATTCATCCGGAAACCACGGCGCAGCGCTGGCCTGTGCGGCCGCGCAGCGTGGCTTGCGCGCCGAGATTGCGATGCCCGAGGGTGCGGTGGCCGACAAGGTCGACAATGTTCGCCGCCACGGCGGCCGGGTTCATTTCTGCGAGCCCACGCAGGCCGGGCGCGAAGCGATGCTTGCCCGGCTGGTCGACACCGGCCTGGAACCGATTCCACCGTATGACGACGACCGCATCATCGCCGGCCAGGGCAGCGCGGCGCTGGAGCTGATCGAGCAGGTACCGGATCTCGACTGCATCGTCGCGCCGGTGGGCGGCGGCGGGCTGGTGTCCGGCACGGCCCTGGCCGCACTGACAACCACGCGGCCACCGGAGGTGGTCGGCGTCGAGCCGGCCGGCGCCGACGATACCGCGCGTTCGCTGGCCGCCGGCCGCCGGGTTGCGGACCATCAACCCGACACCGTCGCCGACGGCCTGCGGGCGCTGGTGGGCGAGCGCAATCTCGATCTGATCCGGCGCCACGTCACCGCCGTGACTACGGTGACCGAAAAGCAGATCCTGGCGGCGATGGAGCTGATCTGGGCACAGCTCAAACAGACCGCCGAGCCCTCAGGCGCCACCGCACTGGCCGGCATACTGGCCGATCCGGAGCGATTTGCCGGCCGTCGTACCGGCGTGATCATCAGCGGCGGCAATCTGGACGTCGCCGCCTGCCTGGCGGCGCTGCGCTGAGCCGACGCGCTTGATCAAACCAGTCGCTCGCACTGCTATTGACCCGGCGGCTTGCGGACGGGCGCTGCAAGCGTTTCCGTTAACGGTTTTCAATTCACTTTCCGTGTATTCCGTGTTTTCCTTGTTTTGCGTGGTTACAAGCCTTTTCCTGCGAGAAGAAAGCGGAAAGCGGCGTAGTCTGCGCCCCCCGAACTGGGGCCGGATATGGAAGCGACGCACAAAGGTTCGCGCGCTGGTATGCTGACGCCCCTTGCAATCAATGGAGAGGCCTGCCCGGATGGAGCTGTGGCTGTTACGTCATGCGCGCGCCTGCTCGGCTGCGCGCGACCAGAAGGATCAGGAGCGCCCGCTGACCGAGTCCGGTCGCGAAACCGCGCGCAAATTGGGGGAGTGGATTCAGCAGTCGGGTCTGGACGTTCCGTCGACCGTGCGTGTTTCTCCTGCGGTGCGCACCCGCGAAACGACGCAGCTGATGCTCGATGGGCTCGAAGGGCCCGAGCACATTGTCGAGCCGGACCTGTGGGAGGCGCTCGAGGAGGATCTGGTCGGCATTCTGAAAAAGCATCAGGACGCCGAATCACTGCTGCTGACCGGCCACAACCCCGGTTTCGAGTGGCTGGTGCAGTGGCTCACCAACCAGCGCCCGCGTCTGGGCATCCAGCCCGGCACGCTGGTCATCATCGATGCCGACATGCCACCCGCGCCCGGCTGCGGGCAAATCCGCACGCTGGTTCAGCCCAGCGACCTGACGTAGGCTTCCGCCAGCTTTTCCAGCCCGCGCTGATCGGCCTCGTCAAAGCGGCCGCGCCGCGGGCTATCGAGATCGAGCACGCCAATGACCTGGTCGTCGACAATCAGCGGCACCACCACTTCCGAGCGCGAAACCGGGTCGCAAGCGATGTGCCCCTCGAAAGCCTGAACGTCCTCGACGCGCTGCGTTGACCGGGTGGCCGCCGCCGTGCCGCACACGCCCTCGCCCATGGCGATGCGTACGCAGGCCGGCTGCCCCTGAAACGGGCCGACGATCAGCTCGTCGCCTTCGAGAAAATAGAAGCCGACCCAGTTGACCTCGGGCAGCGCGTGGTAGATCAGCGCGCTCAGGTTGGCGGCGTTGGCAATGCGGTGCTTCTGCCCGGACAGCAGCCCTTCGGCCTGCCGGGCCAGCTCATCATAGTTGACGCTCATTGTTGTCTCCTGAAGATCACGATTCGATTATTGGCCGGCATGGCAATTTCAGCCTCGGACGTCCAGCCACAGGATTCCGCTTCGCGGTGAACCTGCCCGATGTCGCGAAGGCCCATGGCCGGGTCGGTCGAGCCCAGCTGCTGATGGAAGCGTCGGTTGCTGTCGGTATCGAAGCGCTCGCCGTCGCGGAAGGGGCCGTAGATCACCAGCAGGCCGCCGGGGCGCACTCGCTCGGCTGCACGCTGGAGCAGCACCGGCGTGCACTCCCAGGGCATGATGTGCAGGGTATTGGCGGTATAGACGGCATCCCACGGGCCATCGGGCCAGTCCCGGGTCGCCATCACGTCCAGCGCCAGCGGCGCCGGCAGATCGGGCGCCTCGGCGCTCAGGCGGGCGCGGATCGCGGGCAGGTTTTCAGACAGATCGCTGGCCTGCCAGGTCACTCCGGGCAGCAGGGAATGGAACCAGGCGGCGTGCTGGCCGCTGCCGGCGCCGATCTCGAGCACGCGCGCGTCGGGTTCGAGCCAGCGCTGCAAAATTTCACCAATGGGCTGGCGGTTGCGCTCGGCCGCCGGAGAATGTGACGGGCCCGGGCTCATGCTGACGCCGTGGCCTCGACAAGCCGTCGACGAAGCCCGGCCACGCGCGTCTCCAGCGCCGCCCTGGCCGGATGGCGGCCTGCGGACACAATCTTCTGGCCGCCGACCCGGACCTGATCGATCATGCCGGCGGCGTGCGCGAAGATGAAGCCGTCGAGCATCTCGGGCGCCGGCAGACCGGCGAGCAGTGGATGGGCGTTATCCAGGATCACCAGATCCGCGCGCCGGCCCGGTTCGAGAGCGCCGGCCGGCTGCTCGAGCGCGGCGGCGCCGCTGGCGGCCGCCTGCCGCCACAGGCCGGTGCCGATATGCTCATCGGCGTTGCAGAGCACGTTGCGCTGGTGCAGGCGCAGCCGCTGCCCCCACTCGAGCAGGCGCAGCTCCTCGGCGGCCGACATCACCAGGTTGCTGTCGGAGCCGATGGCGATGCGGCCGCCGCGGTCGAGATACTCGCGTACCGGGAACAGGCCGTCGCCGAGATCGGCCTCGGTGGTGGGGCAGATGCCTACCAACGCCGAGCGTTCAGCCAGGGCCTGCATTTCGTCTTCGCTGGCGTGGGTGGCGTGAATCAGGCACCAGCGGCTGTCGATGTCGACGTGCTCAAGAAGCCAGTCGATCGGGCGTTGGTCGTGGTGCTCGAGGCAGCTCGCCACTTCCGCGGGCTGTTCGGAGATGTGCAGGTGAACCGGCCCCTCGCCGATGCCTTTCAGAAGCTGCGGCAGATCGCGGGCGTCGACGGCGCGCAGGGAATGCGGCGCCACACCGATGCGCTGCAGGCCGCCGGCCTCGCGCTGGAGAGAGGTCACCAGCTCGACGATCTGCTCGAGCTCCATGCCGAAGGCCCGCTGGCGCTCGCCGAGCGGCTGGCGGCCAAAGCCGCCGTAGCGATACCAGACCGGCAGCAGGGTCAGGGCGCAGCCGGCCTGCTGAGCCGCGTCGAGCACCTGCCCGGCGGTCTGGGCAGGCTGCTGCCCGTCCAGACCATGCGGATAGTGAAACTCGCCGGTGGTGGTGTAGCCGCCTTCGAGCAGCTCGATGAAGCCCCAGGCCGCCAGGGCGCGAAAATCTTCGCCTGTGAGCAGGCCGACGGCCTTGTACATGCGCTCGCGCCAGCTCCAGAAGCTGTCCTCCGCCCCGGCGCTGCGGCCGGTCAGGCCGGCAATCAGTCGCTGGTGAATATGCGAGTGGACGTTGACCATGCCCGGCAGCACCGGCCCGGACAGGCGCTCGGCGCCTTCGGCGCAGCCGGGGATGACCGAGGTGATGACGCCATTGGCGTCGATTTCCAGGGTGACGTCCTCACGCCAGCCCGTGGCCAGGAGAACCCGTGAACAGTACAGCCTTTGCGTCATGCCGGGCGCCATTGCGAGAGCGTATCGATGAGCTGCTTCAGCTGCGCGATCAGCGGAGCAGCGGCGGTCGGGTCCCAGTCTCGGGGTCGTGACTCGTCCATGTAGCAGGCCTGGGCAATCTCGAGCTGCAGCGCGTGTACGCCTGCCTCCGGACGACCGTAGTGACGGGTGATGAACCCGCCCTTGAAGCGGCCGTTGACCACGCTGGAGAACCCGCTTGCGTCGGCCAGCAAGTCGGCCGCCCGCTGTTGCAGTTCGGGGTCGCAACTCCGGCCTTCAAAGGTGCCCAGATTGAGGTCGGGCAACCGACCCTCGAACAGCCGGGGAATGGCACTGCGGATCGAGTGCAGGTCAAGCAGCACCGCAAAGCCGTGGCGGCGGCGCAGGGCTTCGAGCTCGGCGGAGAGCTTGTGGTGGTAGGGCCGCCAGTAGCGCTCGATGCGCGCGTCGACTTCTTCCTCGTCGGGCGGGCTTTCACCATAGACCGGTGAACCGTCGAAATTCACGGTAGGCACCAGGCCAGTGGTTGCGCCCGCATACAACGGCTTGTCGTCGCTGCCGCGATTGAGGTCGATCACGTAGCGGGAATAACGGGCGCACAACACCGAGACTTCCGATCCGGCGGCTGCCTCGGCTAATCGATGCACATGCCAGTCGGTGTCGGGCAGCTCACGGCTGTTGCCACTCAGCCGGGAGGCCAGCTCTGGCGGCAGTTCGACACCCGCGTGGGGAACATTGACAAGCAGCGGCGTGCTGCCGGAACGGTCATCGTGAAGCATGCCGCCATTGTACTGCTTCCCGGCAAAAAGAAGGCCCGGCAGTGCCGGGCCTTGGGTTTCGTGGACAGATGGCCCCTCAGCCCCCTCAGGGCGTGCAAGGTGGTGAGACCCCGCTGGCGCTGGCATTGACGCCAGTAGCGACAAAAGTGCCCACCGGCGAGCCACTGGATGTGGTGAATGTACAGCGGCCCAGGCGCGGGAAGCCCTCGGAATCAGGATCACCGGTGCATTCCGTGAGCCCAACTTCTACGCGGGCGTTTGTCCTGCCGTCGGCGTCGGTCACGCCGGGGCCAGACGTCAGCTTCAGAGTACCGCCGTCGTCAGCGCTGCATTCGCCGACCAGGTCAACGCCAGGCATCGGATCGCCGCCGCTGGCCAGCAGAGTCAGCGTCAGCCTTACACTCACGACGCTATCACTCGGATCAGTGTAGCTGGACGGGCTGACCTGAAGCATGGCCGAGCCCGGTGGCACCACCTTGACGTCCGCCGTTGCGCTACCGGCGCTGAAGCGAATCAGTGACTCGTCACCTTCGGGCAGCATGCCGCTGGTGTTGACTTCGGTGACGGTGCAGCCGTTGCCGCTGGAGCCAGTCGGCATTTCGGTCGTGGCCGGCATGGCCCGTCCATCCAGCCTACCGCTGGCCGGGCCCTCGACCAGATCGCCGCGGATGAACACGTTGTTGATGGGCGCATTCAACGCGTCCGTGTAGCACAGCCGCACGGTGGTCGTCGAGTTGCCCTGAATTGACGAGGGCGTGGCCGACAGCTGCGCCGGCGCAATACCCGGGAAAGTCATCGCATGAACACGACCCACGGTCTTGCTGCCGCCGTCTTCGACCCGGTGGCCCTGCCCCCAGATCACCAACGGACGCCCCACGGCGCTGATGGGATAGGTCAGCTTGACCGATCCGCGTCCCTGGGTGCTCAGATTGGCCTGACTGTCGATTGCGCCGAAACGCGCGCGACCGATCACCCAGGGAATGACGAAGCTATCGTCGACGATGACACCGCTGCCGTTATTGGGATTGAAGTCCTCGGTGACCGTGACGGTGCGGTTGTCAACCACGCTGGCCACGGTTCGAGCGGCTTCGTGTTCGCGGTTGCCGGGAATATCCTTGCCCAGCAGCACCAGGGTGTCGCCCGGCTCCACTGCCTCGTCAACATCCGGCGCGCTGGGCAAGAAGCCGTCCGGCGGGTTCTGGGCGCTGAACAGATTGCCGCCCTCCTCGGGATTGCCGTCGCCGCCTGAAAACACGAACTCACGCGGCAGCGTCTTCGTCAACGGCGCGTCGATCTTGCCAAAATCAATGGGCGTACCGGAAAGCACCGGATTGCCGGCCTGGTCCTTGCCTTGCGCGGTGACGGTCAGGGAATAGGTGCCGTCGGCGCTGGGCGGAATGACCACGCCCGTGTCCGGATCAATATTGGGTTCTTCATCAGTGATGATGGTGCCCACCGTGTTATTGGCATGGATGGCACTGACCGAGGGACTGACGATTTCGAGGCTGAACAGCCGGCCGTCGCCCACCTTGACCGTGGTTTCGGCGGTAATCGGGTCGAGCAAATCATTGTCGACGTTGTTGTCGGCCCGGTCGGCGGTCGCCGTGATCCTGTGGCCGCCGGTTTCCGTGGCGCCGTTGAGGGAGAAATTCACCACGCCATTGACTGACTGGACGTCAATCTCGCTGCCGCTGACCGACCCGGAAGCCCCCGTCCCGCTCAGCCGGGCCTGACTGTCGCCGGGGGCGTCGAGGGTCAGGGTCACGTTGTTGAACCCGGCACCACCGCCTTCGGGGTTGGGCACTGGGTTGCCGCCGGAGTCATCGACGAACAGAGTCATGTTCTTGCTCGTGCTGCCACCCGAGCCGGTAATGTAAATCGGGTCGGTAGGCACCGAGAAGTCAAGATTGGCCGGCAGAAAGTCTGCGGCGCCCTCGGCAATCTGGATTTCGAAGTCCTCGGAGAAGGTATCTCCGGTGGTGGCGTCCTGGGCCGATACGGTCACCGTTACCGGGCCCGGCTGCGTATCGCTGTGGACAAAGATGGTGGCCACGCCTGCCGCCATATTGACCGGGCCATTGCCCATCAGTACGTAGAACTCGTTGATGTCTTCGGTTTCAGGATCATCCAGGGTGGAATAGGCTGCCCGACTCACCGGTGAGATGCCCACGGCAATCTTGCCGTCGGTGACGCTGCCGGCACTGCCATCGGCGTTGCGGTAGCGCACGGTAAGCTCGTTGATGAAGGGAGAGCCCATGAATATCTCCACGCCTTCGGTGTTGGGCGGCATGGTGCGGGCACCCGTGACCTGCAGCCGTCCCTCGGCACCCGGGTCCTCGATCACTTCGATCTCACGCGTGGCGGAAACCGTTCCGGCACCGCTGGGGTTGGCAGCAGAGGCGGTGAGCGTGACGCTGCCGGTGTTCGAGCGTGCGGTGAAGTTGAAATTGGCCTGGCCACCGCTGGTAGTGGTGCTGGCAGAAGCGCCCGAGGACTCACCCATCGCCGAAACGACGCCGCGATTGGCATTACTGGAGTTGAGGGTGACCTCGGTTCCGTCGGCCACGGCCGAGCCGTCGGCGGCACGAAAGCGTACCGTGACCTGAATGGAACTGTTGGTGGCCACCTGGCTGGACTCGACCGCAATACTCATGCTCGCCGAACCACCGTTATCGAAGCTGCCTGAAGAGCTGCCCCCGCAGGCCGCAAGCAGGGCAGTCGCTGCCAGAATGATTCCGTATCTGATTGTCTTCATGAATCTCAATCCCGAGTTTTTTGATGTGGTGTTCATCGCTGCTTTGTTCATGGCTACGTTGCTGCGCTGCAGCATCAGTCAGCCGATACGCGCTCATCAAGAATGGACGGCGTCACGAAAATCAGGAGCTCCCGTTTGAGATCCTCGGTTCCACGCTGCCGGAACAGGCCTCCAAGGACCGGCACGTCGCCGAGAACCGGCACCTTCTGCTCCTGATAGGAGCGCTCCTCCTGGAAGATTCCGCCCAATACCACGGTCTGGCCGTTGTCGACCAGGATTCGCGTCGACAGCTCGCGGGTGTCGATCGAGGGAATGAAACCGCCGCGCCCGTTGGGGTAGAGCTCACCCACCGTGTCCTGCTTGACCTGAAGCTGGAGCTGAACACGGTTGTCCGGCGTGATCAGTGGCGTCGCGCGAAGCTCGAGGACGGCTTCCTTGAACTCGACGTTGATGGCGCCGGCCATGGAGCCACCCTGGGTTGATTCGTACGGAATCTCCACGCCCTGCAGCACATAGGCTTCAGCCTGGTTGGCGGTGATCACTCGCGGCGTGGAAATGATTTCGCCGCGGCCTTCGCTTTCCAGCGCGCTGAGTTCCAGATCGAGCAGCACATCGGCAGCAAGCACGCTGAAGCCAAGGCTTCCGGCCGGGTTGGCAACGGGCAGGTTGACGTTGAGGCGGTCGCTCAGGCTCGGTAGATCCACCGGCGTGCTCGAGCCGCTGCCCGAGCGGCGATTGGCCAGGCCATCGCGCACCATCTGATCGGTGCCTTCGTT
Organism: Wenzhouxiangella sp. YN1; assembly: GCF_056324145.1. Classification (NCBI taxonomy): domain Bacteria; kingdom Pseudomonadati; phylum Pseudomonadota; class Gammaproteobacteria; order Chromatiales; family Wenzhouxiangellaceae; genus Wenzhouxiangella; species Wenzhouxiangella sp. YN1. Next base: position 88,510 of record NZ_JBJNIO010000123.1, on the reverse strand, counting down.
GGTCGAGGCCATGGTGTAGAGGTTGCCGCGGGAATCCTGGCGCGCGCCGGTGACACCGAAGCGGACGCCGAGCTGGTGATTGAAGTCGCTGCGCGCAATGACAATGCGTGACTCGATGAGCACCTGACGAACCGGGCGATCGAGATCACCAACCAGCTCCCGAACAGCATCGATGCGATCGGCCGTGTCGTTGACCAGCAGAGTATTGGTGCGCTGATCAATGGTGACCGAGCCCCTCGGCGAGAGCAGGCCGGTCGAGCCGCCGCCAGCCTCTTCGCCGGCACCACCCGAGGCCGACTGGATCAAGGCGGCCATCTCGCCGGCATCAGCGTAGCTCAGCGGGAGGATTGCCGTGCGCAGCGGTTCAAGCGTCTGGCGCTCGACGCGGGCCTGCAGAATGGCCTGTTCACGCTGGGCAATCTCCTGGGTGGGCGCAATCCAGATGACGTTACCGGATTCGCGCATGTCGAGGTTCTTGGTCTCGAGCACGATATCAAGCGCCTGATCCCAGGGCACGTTGGTCAGGCGCAGCGTCAGATTGCCGCTGACCGAGTCCGAAACCACGATGTTGCGCTGCGACACATCGGCGATCAACGACAACACCGAGCGCACCGGAATATCCTGGAAGTGCAGCGACATGCGGTTGCCCTGATAGTCGCGATCCTCGAAGAATGTGAGCTCGCGATCCTGCGGCGTTTTCTCTTCCGGCTGACTGAGCTCGACCACGACCTGGCCGTCGGACTGGTAGGCGAGGTGCTCGTAGGCCCCGGCCACTTCAACATTCAGGCGCACATTGTCACCGCGCTGCTCCGGCGTGATCATCTGCGCCGGGGTGGCAAAGTCGGTGACGTCGAGGCGCTGGTAAAGATCATCGGGCAGTTCGCTGTTGAACAACACCACGCGCAGGCCGCCGGTCTGTTCGCTGACCGAGATATTGACTCCCGGACGGTTCATGTCGACAAGCACCCGACTCTCGCCATTCGCTCCGCGGCGAAAGTCGATGCCCGTTACCTCGAAATGTTCGGTGCTCGCCGACGAAGCGGTGCCCTCTGCGCTGGCCACGGCCGTGGCGGTGGTGCCGGCACCGCTGGACTGGACCGCCAGGGTGACACGACTGCCGCTGACCTCGACATCGTAGGGAGCGCTGCGAGCCATATCGACCACCAGACGGGTACGCCCTCCGGCGCTCAGCGCCGTGTAGCTGCGCGCCGGGCCTGCACCGACCGGCACCCTGGAGGCATTCACGCGGGAGTTCGTGTCGGGCAGCTCAAGCACAATTCGCGGCGGCTGCTCGGTGGTGAATACAGATGGTTCGCCCGGCTCGCCGTCCAGCTCGAGTATGAAACGAACCTCGTCGGTTCCGCTCTCGACCTGGATATCGGTCAACTCCGTGGCCTGGGCCATGGAAACCATCCAGAACAGCCCGACCAGAAGCGTTAGCGCTTTGCTACTGCTGTTCATTGCCCATCTCCCGTTCATCGCCCATGAAGACTTGCTCATGATGTTCAATTCCTTACCGGTATTCATTAGTCTTCTGCCATGGTCACGCGTACCCGGCGTTCTGACCAGCCGCCACGACCATCCTGCACAAGTTCACGCACCTCGACCCGACTGGCACTGATGTCTGTGACCAGGCCATGGTTCTGTCCCATGTAATTGCCCTCCCGCACTCGATGGACCACTTCCTCGTTGTCTTCGATGAGTGCGTACTGGACACCTTCCATGGTCAACGTGCCAACCATCGCCAGCGTATCGAGAGGGAAACTCTCGAGATACTCCTTGCGTCGATTGGGATCGGGTCGCAGCCCACCACCCTCTTCACGGGCTTCTTCGCTGATCTCTTCCTCGTCCTCGCTTTCGCTTCGAGCCGGCTGGAAGGGATCACGCAGGCCCATCGCATCGTAAGTCACCGGCTCCGGCGTGCGAATCGGCGGAATCGGCTCGATCGGATCCGGCTCGCGGGCGCGTACCTGAGCCGTCCAGTCTTCCAGATCACCGGTTCCCCGCTGACACCCGGCCAGCAACACGATCATTGCCAGAAGCAACAGATTTCGCATGCTCGAGCTCATCGTACGCCTCCTGCCGAGACGGCCCCACCCTCGGTCTCGTCGAGATAACGATAGGTGTTGACCACGCCCTGCAACCTGAGTCGCCCCTGAGAACCCTCGACCGGCTCAAGCGAAATATCGCTCATGGTCAGGATGACTACACGCGACAACGATGCAACCGTGCTGACGAAGCTGCCGAACTGATGATAGTTGCCCACCAGGCGCACTTTGATGGGCTGCTCGGCGTAGAAGTCGCGCTTGATTTCCGACTGGGGTTCGAACAGTTCGTTGTCGATGCCGGCACCCAGTGCGGTCTGCGAAATATCGACCAACAGCGCCGGCATCTCGGTTTTCGACGGCAGCTGGAGAAGCATCGCTTCGAGCATTTCCTCCATCTCGGCCAGCTGCTGTTCGTAGGCCGACAGGTTGGCTGCCTTCTCCGCCTTGACCTCGAACTCCTGCTTGAGCTGACGCTCGGTGTGCTCGCGCCGCTCGAGCGTTTCGAGCTTGCCCTTGACGATGTAGAAATAACCACCCACCAGGATGACGACCGTAAGCACCGCCAGCAAAAACACCTTGACGCCCGTGGAGGCCGAACCGATGTTGCTGAAATCCAGGTCTCTGAGTTCAGACAGATCCATTGGTCAGGCCTCCTTTTCCAGCGCTTCTGCAGCGGCCTCTTCCTGCGCCACCGTCTTGGGTGATGCAATCCGGGCACGCAGCTCGAAGCGATAAGGTTCAAAGCCGGAATCGGACTGCTCGATCGCCTCGATGATGCTCAGCTCCGGATCATGCATCCATTCAGCACGCTCGATATTGCGCATGTAATCGGACACCCGGGTCTCCGACTGCGCTGTTCCGCGAATGGTCAGGCGCTCGCCGGACTGCCCTACCGAATTGAGGCGGATCCCTTCAGGCACGGTCTGGGCCAGCGAATTGAACAGATGCACCATCATCGATCGATTCTCCTGCAAGCGCTCGATCACTTCCTTTCGCTGCAGCAGATCATCACGCTTGGCCTCGAGCTTCTCGATGGTCGCGATCTCGCGGTCGAGCGTGCGGATTTCATTCTGCAGATATTGATTGCGATCATCCTGCCCGCTGATCTCGCGCTCGACCATATAAGAGCCGGCGAATACCAGAAGAATTGCCACCACGGCCGTGGCGGCCAGTGCAATCATGAAGTTTCGCTGTCGTTCCCGGCGCAGATTCTCGCGCCAGGGCAGCAGATTGATTCTGGCCATCAGTCAAACCCCCGCAAGGCCAGCCCGCAGGCTGTAGTCAGTGCCGGCCGCACACGTTCAAGGCGGGCGGCATCGATGGACGGCGCCAGGCGCATGCCCTCGACGGGGTCGGCCACCTCGCAGGAAATGCCAACCTCGTCACCGACCGCTTCGGCCAGGCCGGGTGTGGACGCCGCCCCGCCGGTCAGGAACAACGTGTTGATTCCGGAGTAATCGCTGGAAGAGGAGTAGAACTGCAGCGCACGGCTGATCTCCTGGATCACGTTCTCGCGGAATGGCTCCAGGATCTCGTCCTCGAATCCGGCCGGCGGGGTCTCGCCGCGCTGCAGAAAGGCCGCCTGCTCCGAATCCATGCCGTAGCGCCGCATGCAATCGTCGACCAGCTGCTGCCCGCCGAAGGCATGCTCGCGGCTGTAGATCGTGCGATTGCCGCGAAGCGCGATGAACGTGGATGCGGTCGCGCCCATATTCAGCACTCCGATCGCCTCGCCTTCGTCGATCCCTGCATGCCTGCGTACCAGATCGAAGGCGTTGGCGATGGCGTAGGACTCGACATCGACGACCCTGAGACCCAGCCCCGCCAGCTCGGCCACCTCGCGACACAGATCGACATGTTCGGTCTTGGAGGCTGCGAGCAGGATCTCGACAAGCTCGGCACTGCGCGGAGCGGGCCCCAGAACCTCGAAATCCAGGCTGACCTCATCGCGCGGGTAGGGGATGTATTGCCCCGCCTCGACCTCGATCTGGGCCTCGATATCGTCCTCGGAAAGATCCGATGGCAGGTTGATGACCTTGGTAATGACCGCCGAACCGCTGACGGCCATGGCGCAGTCCCTGGCCTTGGCGCGCGAGCGCTTGATGGCACGCTTGACCGCCTCGGCCACGCGATCGGTGTCGGTGATGGTGCCCTCGCTGATCGAGCCGTCGGGCGTTTGCTCGATGGCAAACGCTTCGACGCGATAGCTTGAACCGCTGCTGCCCAACTGCAGCACCTTGATGCTGCTGGTGCCGATATCGACGCCCAGTAAAGGCGGCGGCGCGGCGCCCAACAGCTTTCTCAGAAAGTTGCTCATGTTGTTGTCTTTCGCCCTCTGGTCGGCCGGCCGTTCATGACTGGCTCGTGCTTTGTTGGCCGACCGGACACTACCCCTCACAGTGCCGGTCTGGCCAGGTACAAGTCGTGCTACCCTCTGATCGAAGGTCGTCCGGACCTCAGTTCACGGGCACTTTTGCCCTCGGTTCCCGTCCAAGACGTGCATTGCCCTGTCTTCACTGTGCCTACATTTACCATAACTGATGGCCCGAATAAAGCCTTTAATAGTTTTTTCTATCCGCCTGTTTTTGCTGCTGTTCATTCTCGCAGCAATTGGCGCTCTTGTCATCTGGCTGACGATCGTTCCGTCCCTGCCCCCGGTCGAGTCGCTTCGGGACGTGCAGCTGCAGGTCCCGCTGCGGATCTACTCGGCCGATGACGAGCTCATGGCCGAGATCGGCGAGCAGCGCCGCCGGCCGGTCGCGCTCGATCAGATGCCCGAGCAACTTGTCCAGGCATTCCTTTCTGCCGAGGACGACCGATTCTACAGCCACCCCGGGGTGGACTGGCGGGGAACGGCGCGTGCGGTCTGGCTGTATGCCTTGAGCATGGGCCAGGGTCGGGTTCCCGGAGGATCGACCATCACCCAGCAGGTGGCGCGGCGCTTTTTCCTGTCGACCGATTACTCGGTCACGCGAAAACTACGCGAGATGCTGCTTGCCTTCAAGATCGAGCGGGAGTTGAGCAAGGACGAGATTCTCGAGCTCTACCTCAACAAGGAGTTTCTCGGGCATCGCGCCTACGGCGTGGCCGCCGCCGCCCAGGTCTACTACGGCAAGCGGCTCGACGAGCTCACGCTGGCCGAGACCGCCATGATTGCCGGCCTGCCCAAGGCGCCGTCGCGCAACAATCCGATTTCCGGGCCGGCGCAGGCGATGGGACGTCGCGACTGGATTCTCGGGCGCATGCTCGAGCTGGGGCACATTACCGAACCGCAATATCGCCTGGCGCTGGCTCAGCCCAACAGCGCCAGTTATCACGGTCCGATCGTCGAGCTCGAGTCACCCTGGGTGGCGGAAATGGTGCGGCAGAATGTCGTCGATCTGGTCGGCTCGGAAGCGGCCTACAATGACGGACTGGTGGCACGGACGACCATTCGGGGCCGCCTGCAGCGAGCAGCCAATCAGGTCGTCCGCGAGGGCCTGTTGACCTATGACCGTCGCCATGGCTGGCGTGGGCCGGAAGACCGGATCGATGCCGCCGGGCTCGATGATTCCGAGGCGGTATCGGAACGCCTCGAATCGATGCGACCGATTGCCGGGCTGCAGCCGGCGGCGGTGCTGTCGACCGACGAGAAGGCCGCCTACCTGCAGCTGGCCGATGGCAGTTCGGTAACGCTGCCGTTCGAAGCCCTGTCCTGGGCTCGCCCGTTCATCAGCAGTGATGCAACCGGCGCGGCGCCGGAAACACCCGCTGATGTCGTGGCCGCCGGCGACATCGTGCGGCTGCGCAAGAACGATGGCAGCTGGCAGCTGGCACAGCTGCCGCAGGCCGAAAGCGCGCTGGTGAGCATGAACGCTGAAACCGGCGAAATCCTCGCCCTGGTCGGCGGGCTCGATTTTGCCCACAGCCAGTTCAATCGCGCCACACAAAGCCGCCGGCAGCCAGGCTCGGCGTTCAAGCCCTTCATCTATTCCGCGGCGCTGGATCACGGCTACACGCCCGCCTCACGGGTCAACGATGCTCCGGTTGTGGTCAATGATCCGTCGATGGAGCGCGCATGGAAACCGACCAACTTCAGCCACCGCTTCTTCGGCCCGACCCGACTGCGCGAGGCGATGGTCAACTCCCGTAACCTGGTCAGCGTGCGCCTGTTGATGGATATGGGCGTAGATTACGGGCGCGACTACATCACCCGTTTCGGCTTCGATCGCGAACAGCTGCCCAACGGCCCCTCCATGGCTCTGGGCAGCGCATCGATGTCGCCGCTGAAGCTGACCTCCGCCCTTGCCCCCTTTGCCAACGGCGGTTACCGCATCGAGCCCGAGTATCTCTACAGCATTGGCGACAGCGACGGTGAAACACTGTTCGCAACCGAGTGGGCACTGCCTTGCGAGCACTGCGCCGACATACCGCCACCAAACCCGACCGCAGCCGACGCCGTGGCGCCGCCATCAGTCGAGGAAAAGAACGCCCCGCGCCTGCGCCGGCCCGAGCTTGCAGGCAGCGAGTCGCCCGACATGGAAGAACCAGTGGACTCCGGTCGCGAACTCATCGGCCCGCCGCGCCCGACCGGCGCTGAGCGCGCGCTCAGCGCCCAGACCAGCTGGCTGATCGACTCCATGATGCGCGACGTCATCCGCCATGGCACCGGGCGCCGGGCGCTGGCCCTGGGGCGCGACGACCTGGCGGGCAAGACCGGCACCACCAATGATCAGCGTGACACCTGGTTCGCCGGTTACGGCGGAAACATCGTCACCGTTGTGTGGGTCGGCATGGACAGCAACGAATCACTGGGACGCCAGGAACAGGGGGCCCGCACTGCCCTGCCGCTGTGGGTGAACTTCATGCAGATTGCACTGGAGGGTCGCCCCGAAGCCCATCGGCCGGTGCCGGTGGGCATCTCCCGGGCGCTGATCGACCCGGAAACGGGTCTGCGCGCCCGCCCCGGAACACCCGGCGCCATCCCGGAGTGGTTCCACAGCGACAATCTGCCGCCGATGGCAGACGACAAGGCCGGCGGGAAGGAAACCGACCCCTACCGGGTTTTCTAGCGTGTCCGGGAGGGTCTGATCATGAGCGAAAGACACATCATGCGTAACAGCCGAATCCGGCAGGAAGTCGCTGCCGAAGCCGCGCGCATCATCGCGACCGAGGGCCAGAAGAGCTATCTGGCCGCCAAGGAAAAAGCCGCCCGGCGGGTGGGCGCCTCGTCAAGAACGGGCCTGCCGTCCAACAGCGAGGTCGAGCGTGCCCTGCGTGAATGGCAAAGCCTCTACGGCGGGGTCGAGCATTCGGCAAATCTGCTCGAGTTGCGCTCAGCGGCGGCCTCGGCCATGCGTCTGTTCGCCCCCTTCCGGCCTCGCCTGGTCGGCCCGGTTCTTGACGGCACCGCAGACGAGCACTCGCGCATCAGCCTGCACGTGTTCAGCGACGACCCCGACGCCATCGTGCACTTCCTGATGGAGCGTCACCTGCCCTTCAGCCAGGAAACCCGGCGCATACGATGGCATGACGGCAGCGCACGCGATCTCGAAATCGTGGTCCTGGAAGGCGGCGGCCACGTGGTCGAGCTGATCCAGATGATCGGGCCACAGGCACGCCAGGCACCACCCAGCCCGGTCGACGGCCGCCCCCAGCAGCGCATGGCCCTGCCCGAACTGGAGGCCATGATCGAAGCGGACTCCGCCGCCGTTGACGCAAGCCAGACGGATTGGCGCACATGACCGCTCCGGCCGCCGCCGGAGCCGCCCGGAGCGGCGGCTTTCGTCACCCCCGGGATTACGGTTAAAATACGCCCTTAATCACGCACTTGGCTATTGATTCATGCGCTATCCCGACAGCTATGATGTCATCGTCATCGGCGGCGGCCATGCCGGCACCGAGGCCGCGCTGGCCGCAGCACGCACGGGTGCGCGCACGCTTCTGGTGACCCACGCGATCGAAACCATCGGCCAGATGAGCTGCAACCCGGCCATCGGCGGTATCGGCAAGGGACATCTCGTGCGCGAAATCGACGCGCTGGGCGGCATCATGGGCCAGGCGGCCGATGCTGCCGGTATTCAGTGGCGACGCCTCAACGCGCGCAAGGGGCCGGCGGTTCGCGCCACGCGCTGCCAGGCCGATCGCACGCTCTACCGCAACGCCATCCGCCGGGCCGTGGAGGCACAGGACAATCTCACCCTGTTCCAGCAGCCGGTCGATGACCTGGTGGTCAAAGGCGATCGCGTCACCGGCGTGCGCACGACCATGGGCCTGGAGTTCAGCGCGGCCGCGGTGGTGCTGACCACCGGCACGTTTCTCGGCGGCCGCATCCACATCGGCGAGACTCAACTGGCCGGCGGCCGCGCCGGCGACGCGCCGGCCAACGCCCTGGCCGCACGCCTGCGCGAGTTGCCTTTCAGCGTCGGCCGACTCAAGACCGGCACCCCGCCGCGGCTGGACGGGCGCAGCATCGACCTGCCCCGGCTCGAGGAGCAGGTCGGCGATGCGCATCGACCCGTGTTTTCGTTCCTGGGCGAACGCGACCACCACCCCGAGCAGGTCTCGTGCTACGTCACGCGCACCGGGCAGGCCACGCACGACCTGATTCGTGCCAACCTCGATCGCTCGCCGATGTATGCCGGCCAGATCGAGAGCAGCGGCCCGCGCTACTGTCCCTCGATCGAAGACAAGGTAGTGCGCTTCGCCGACAAGGACTCGCACCAGGTCTTTCTCGAGCCCGAGGGCCTGGGGCTGAACGAGTGGTATCCCAACGGCATTTCCACCAGCCTGCCCTTCGACGTGCAGATCGAACTGGTGCGCTCCATCCAGGGCCTCGAGCATGCGCACATCACCCGGCCGGGCTACGCCATCGAATACGACTTCTTCGACCCGCGCGAAATCCGCGCCAGCCTCGAGACGCGCCACCTCGCCGGCCTGTACTACGCCGGTCAGATCAACGGCACCACCGGCTACGAAGAGGCTGCAGCACAGGGCCTGATCGCCGGCCTGAATGCCGCACGTCAGGCGCGCGGACAGGCGCCGTGGACGCCCGGGCGAGACCAGGCCTACATCGGCGTGCTGATCGACGATCTGATTACCCAGGGCGCGCCCGAGCCCTACCGGATGTTCACCAGCCGCGCCGAGTTTCGCCTGCACCTGCGCGAAGACAACGCCGATCTGCGGCTGACCGAAACCGGGCGCGAACTCGGCCTGGTCGACGATACGCGCTGGCGTCGCTTCTGCGCTCGCCGGGAAGCCATCGAGGCCGAGCGCGCGCGCCTGAGCGCGCTGCGGGTTCCGGCGCGGTCCGAGCTGGCACAGCGCGCGGCCCGAACCCTGGATATCGACATCCGCAAGGACGTCACCGCCGAGGAGCTGCTGCGGCGACCGGAAGTCGAATATGCGGCGCTGATGGACATCGAGGGAATCGGCCCGGGGGTCGAGCTCGACGACGTTGCCGACCAGGTCGCCATCCAGATCCGCTACGCCGGCTACCTCGATCGCCAGCGCGCGGAAATCAGGCGTCAGCGCCGTGCAGCCGCAAAACCCATTCCGGACGACTTCGATTTCGAGACGGTCAAGGGGCTGTCGTCCGAGCTGCTGGAAAAACTCGAGAAAACCCGCCCGGCCACCATCGATCAGGCCAGCCGCATTCCCGGCATGACCCCGGCGGCCATCTCACAGCTGCTGGTCTATCTCAAGCGCCACCGCGCCGCGGCCTGACGAACAGGCGACCAGACGCGGCGCTGCTCTGCAAAACATGAGAACCACGGAGGGCGCGCCCTATTTCCTGACGCGATCGATCGAATCGGCGGCATCCTTCCAGGCTTCGCGATCAATGTTCAGATCGGCAAACTTGTCCGGATCAAAAACCGGCACTTTGCCGGCGCGCGACTGCTGGTCGTAGTCGTTCATCAGGCGGAATGCGACTTTCATCAGCAGTGCCAGCGCGACCAGGTTGAACACTGCCAGCAGCGCCATGGTCAGGTCGGCAAAGCTGAACACCGTGGTCAGATCCTGCATCGATCCCCACAGGATGAGCACCAGCATGAGCACCCGAAACATGATGAAGAACACCGGATTGCCGGGCGTCATCCAGCTCGAGGAGTTCTCGCCCAGATAGAAATTGTAGAGAATCGAGCTGAAGGCGAACAGTGTCAGGATCACGCTGACAAAAGTCTGGCCCCAGGGCCCCACGTGCTGCTGCAGCGCCAGCTGGGTCAGCACGACCCCGTTGTCGACCGAACTCTGCTCGTGCATGCCGGCAATGAGAATGATCAGCGCTGTTGCCGTGCAGATGATGGCAGTGTCGATGAAGACGCTGAAACTCTGCACAATGCCCTGATTGACCGGGTGCGGAACATAAGCTACCGCCGCGACGTTGGGTGCGCTCCCCAGGCCGGCCTCGTTGGAAAACAGACCACGCCGCACGCCCATCATGATGGCAGCACCGATACCGCCGCCGACGGCTTCCTCCAACCCGAAGGCGGACTTCACGATCAGCGCCAGCACGCCCGGCACCTCGCCGGCATTGAGCCCGACGACAACAATGGCAACGATGACATAGGCCACGGCCATGACCGGCACGATGACCTCGGTGACACGGGAGATGCGCTGCACACCCCCGAAGATGGTCAGGCCCACGACAATGGTCATCACGATACCGGTGACATGCATGGGAATGTCGAAGGCTTCTTCCAGGGAGGATGAGGCCGTGAACGACTGCAGCGCCACAAAGGCCAGACCGAAGGTAAACAGCAGCAGCAGCGTGAAGATCATGCCGAGCTTGCGGCTGCCCAGGCCGCGCTCCATGTAGTACATCGGGCCGCCACGGAACGTGGACGTCCTGGAATCAATGGTCTTGAAAGCCTGCCCCAGAGAGCATTCGAAAAAGCTGGTAGCCATGCCGATCAGGCCGACCACCCACATCCAGAACACGGCGCCGGGACCGCCCAGGGTGATGGCCACTGCCACACCGGCCACGTTGCCGGCGCCCACGCGCCCGGCCACGCTCAGCGTCAGCGCCTGGAAGGAAGAAACATGCCCGGTGTGGTGCTTGAAGGCCTGCCCGAGCACGCGAAACATTTCGGCGAAGTAGCGCAGCTGGACGAAGCGTGAAGCGACGGTGAAGATCAGGCCAAGCGCAATCAGCACCACGACCAGGACATAGGACCAGAGAAAATCAGTTACGGCAGCCAGCATGGGTTGAACTCATCCCCGTTTGGTGTATGGATCGCGTCGACCGCCTCCGTCCCCGCCCGGCCAGAGCGAAGCGGCCATCATACTCAAAGCAGGTCGAGATTGAAACGCGTTTCCGTGGCGCTCAGCGCGGCGCCCGGCACAGGCAGTGCGCCATGACGCCGGGTCGGCCGGTTTGCGTCTGATTCAGCACCAATCGCAGGTCAGCGAGCAGAGTCTGCCCCAGCTCGCCGGGAAGCCAGCTCGCGACCCGAGTCGTGGAGTGGGCCGCAGCCATCCGAACCGAGGCCGATGCCATGTCGACCAGGAACTGCTCGACCGGCGAGAGCCTGGGCTCGACATAGGTCACCTCATAGCGCTCGCCGATGCCCGCGCTGCGCGCCACCGAAGCAACCGCCTCAGAGAGCGTGCCGAGCTGATCAACCAGCCCGAGACGCTGGGCCTGCGCACCGCTCCAGACGCGACCCTGAGCGACCGCATCGACCTCCTCGAGCGACATGTGGCGGTGCTTTGCCACCAGCCGGGTGAACTCGCGATAGCCATGCTCGATAAAACTCTGGAGCAGATTGCGTGCCGGCTCTTTCAGTGCACTGTCGACACGCAGGGCGCCGGACAGCGGCGTGGTGCCGACGCCATCGGTATGCACGCCAATCTTCGCCAACGTGTCCTGAAACGTCGGGAAAAATCCGAAAATGCCGATCGAGCCGGTGAGCGTTGTCGGATAGGCCCAGACTTCATCAGCGCCCATGGCGATCCAGTAACCGCCGGATGCGGCAACGTTGCCCATGCTCACCACCACCGGCTTGCCGGCCTCCTTGAGCGCCATCAGCTCGCTGCGGATGACCTCCGAGGCAAACGCGCTGCCGCCGCCCGAGTCGATGCGCAACACGACGGCCTTGATGCTGTCGTCGCGCGCGGCCTGGCGAATCAGGCGCGAAGTCGACTCCGAGCCGATCGTACCCGGCGGCTGGTTGCCTTCGACAATCGCTCCCTGCGCGACGATGATGCCCACCTGATCGGCGCCTGGCCGCCACTGCTGCGAGGCCTTGACGTAGGTCGCAAACCCGATCTGACGGAACCCCTTGTCGGCATCGGCACTGCCACGATTGGCCAGCTCGGCGCGCAGCTCCGGTCGACTGACAAGTCGGTCAACGAGCCCACGCTCCAGGGCCATGGCGGCCAGATTGCCGTCGGCCGCCTCGACCACGGTGGCAAAATTCTCGGTCAGATCGACCAGCACTTCCACCGGCAGGCCGCGATGAATCGCTACCTGATCGAGCCAGCTCTGCCAGAGATCGCTCAGCCAGGTTTCGGTTGCCCGGCGGTCGGCCGCGGACATGTCGTTGCGGATGAACGGCTCCATCGCCGACTTGTATTCGCCGACGCGGAACAGGTTGACATCGACCTCGAGTTTTTCGAGGCCTTCGGCATAGTACTGCCGATACTGGCTGTAGCCCTCGAGCAGCAACATGCCGTCCCGATCCAGCCAGACCTCATCGGCCATCGAAGCCAGCATGTACTGCCCCTGCATCATCGTGCCGCCGTAGGCGATGACCTGCTTGCCCGTCTCACGGAAGCGCGCAAAGGCATCGGCCAGCTCGCTCTGCAGCCCCGGGGCCAACCCCCAAAGCTTGTCGGTGCGAACCAGGACCTGCACGATGCGATCGTCTTCGGCGGCGCCGTCCAGAGCCGCCAGAATGTCGCGCAGCCGGGTTTCGGTCGCTGCCTGGCCGATGGCCTCGCCCAGGGCACGATCCAGCACGGTCCCGGTGTATTCCTCGACGATCGTACCTTCGGGTTCGATGACCAGCGTCGTCTGCGCATCGACGATGATCTGATCGGATGTAAAGAACAACACGCGGATCAACAGCGCCAGCACAACCAGGAAGATGATGTTGAACACGGCCATGCGAAATGCGGTCAGGCCGCGCCAGAAGCCCAGCCACAGCCGGACGAGCACGTTGGGTCTCGAATTCAGAGTCATTGAGGAATTTTTGGCGAGGAAGGATCTACAGCCATTCTACTCAGTCTCCGCAGAAGCTCACAATATGCCGTTAGTCATTGACGTCGTGAATCACTCAGGCGCACTCTGCACCGCCGCGAGCGTGCGGACGCGTTCGCCAGAAGTGGTGGTGCGCAGAAACCGGAAGCTCAGCAGAAAAGCCGCAGCCGTCAAACCGGCAATGATGCCGCACCACATGCCCGCCGGCCCCCAGTTCTGACGGAAGGTCAGCCACCAGCCCAGGCTCATGCCCACCAGCCAGTAAGCGGCGACGCTGTAGAACATGGGCACGCGCGTATCTCCAAGGCCACGCAGCGCGCCGGCAGCCGAGACCTGCAGACAGTCGGCCAGCTGGAAGACCGCAGCAAAGAACAACAGGCTGACGGCCAGCGCGACGACCTCGGCGTCTGCGGTGTAGAGGCGCACGATGGCCTCGGGGAAAAGCACCATGAGCGCGGACGACAGCGCCCCGAACCCCAGCGCCATCAGCATGCCGACGACGCCGGCGCGGCGGGCGCCCGCGCGGTCCTTGCGACCAACCGCGTTGCCCACCCGCACGGTAATCGCCCCCGCCAGGCCCAGCGGCACCATGAACATCAGCCCGGCATAGTTGACCGCCACCTGGTGCGCAGCCACCGGCACCGTGCCAAGGGTACCGATCGCCAGAGCGCTGGCGATGAACAGACTGACCTCGAAGAACACCATGACCCCGATCGGCAGACCCAGCCTGATCAGACCCAAGATCTCGCGCCACACCGGCCCGCTGAAACGCGAAAAGACCGCGAACGGACGATAGCGAGGTTGCCACAGGATCCAGGCCGCCATCATCAGCAGCTGCAGCCAGAACACGCTGGCCGTGGCCCAGCCACAGCCCTCGGCCCCCAGAGCCGGCATGCCGAGCTTGCCGAACATCAAGGTGTAGTTGAGCGGCACATTGAACACAATGCCGGCCACGCCGATGTACATCGTCGGGCGCGTGTAGCCGATGCCTTCGGAGAAAAAGCGCAGCGCGGTCATGCCCGCCAGCGCCGGCATGCCCCAGCTGATGGCCAGCAGGTAGCGGTTGGCCAGCTCGCCCACGGCCGGCTCCACACCAATGGCCGACATCACCCAGCCGCCGCGACGCATGAGCCAGAACAGCAGCAGCGAGACCAACAGGGCCAGCCAGAGCGCCTGGCGGGTCAATTCGCCGGCCTGGCGACGCTGCCCGGCGCCCTCCAGCTGGGAGACCGCGGCGGAAACGGCCATCAGCATGCCGACGATGAACACCATGCCGGCAGTCCAGATGGACGAGCCCACGGCAACCGCGCCGAGATCGAGCGCGCCCAGCCGGCCGGCCATCAGGGTGTCGACGACCGTCATCGCATAGCCGGTCACCTGGCCGATGATCAGCGGACCGGCGAGCAGCAACGTTCGCCGGATTTCTGCCGGCAGATCAGGGGCGTGAGAACTTGCAGACATGTGCTCGAATGGGTTGGCAACGGCCGGGGAAGCGGCATTGTCGGTTGCCCGCTCCCCGGGTGCAAGCCGAATTGATGTCGGGCTGTTATCCTTCGACCCCGGTTGACTTCAATGAAGCACGAGAACCTGCCATGTCGAACAGCGCCTGCCGCCTGTCTCTCATCGTTTTCTGCCTGATCATACTGACCGCCTGCTCATCGCGACAGGTTCAGGATTCGCTCGTCGGGGCGAGTGCACAGCAGCTGGTGACACACAGCATCGACGACCTGATGCAGCATCTGCCGGCCGGGGATTTCGCGCCGCATTCAGGCAAGCGCGTGCACCTGTCCAGCCATTTCGTCAACCACACCGATATCCAGCGGTATGCAGACTGGCGCCTGGGAGTGGAGTTGGCCCGGCGCTTTGACATGCAGCTGGTCGACGAGCCGAACGAAGCCGAGATCCGGCTGGAAGTCTTCTATACCGCGCTGGGCACCGATCAGAGCAGCAAAGGGCTGGTGCTGCCACTCGGTTTTGTGCCGGGCCTCAGCGAGACCGCGCGGATCAACCTGATCACACTCGATCAATTCCACGGCGTGGCCGAGATGTTCTACTTTCTGGGGCCGAACGGAACCGAGCATCGAGGCGATGTATTGCAGGCGCGCACACGCAACGATGCCATCGGTCTGCCGATCATCACCATTCCGATCAACAGCACCAACCGCAAAGGCGAGGGTGGCGACGGCTAGTCGAGCCGGCGCCTGATCTCGCAGGCCAGGCGCTTGCCTTCCTCGACGCCCCACTGATCGAAGGGATTGATCCGCCAGATCACCGACAGGGCATAGACCGCCTGCTCGAAGCTGGCCAGCAGCCATCCAAGCGAGGCGGCATCAAGCTGGTCGATCAGCAGAGTGGCCACGGGTCGATTGCCCGGCATGCGCTGAAAGGATTGCCCCTCGGCACGACCGCTGGACAAGGCCTCGGCCTGGGCCAGCAGATGCGCCAGCTGACGCCGCTGCCAATCCGGTCGATCATGCCCACCCTGCCGCGCGCCGATCAGAATCAGCGGATGTGAATCCGGCCCCTGATGCAGGGCCTGAAAGATCGAGTGCTGCAGATCGGTGCCACAGCCGCCGAAAATCAGCGGCGCCGTCGGCCCGTCGACGAGCCGGCCCGTCAGCTCGACGCCCTTGCCAAGGCTTTCCATGATCAGCTGCTGCAGGTAGTCGGCCAGCAGCGCCAGGCGCGGTTCGTAGCTGACGAAGCCAAGCGTCTTGCAGTCAAGCTCGCGACGCAGGTAATGCATCAGCAGGCCCAGAAATGTGGCCGCTCCGGCGGCATCGGGCCGATCGCGAAAGTCGTCATCGGCCGCTTCAGCGCCGGCCAGCAGGGCTTCGAAACGATCCACGCCGATCGCGGCCGCCGCGCTGACGCCGACTGAAGACCAGAGTGAAAAGCGCCCGCCCGTCCACGCCGGAAATGAAAGAATGTGCGCGTCGTCGAGACCGAATGCCCGCGCGCGCTCGACATTGGCCGTGGCGGCCCAGCAGCGTTCGGCCCAGCCGCTGCCGAGCCACTCCCTGGCGGCGCGGGCCAGCAGCAGGGTTTCTTCAGTGGAAAAGGACTTCGAGGCAATCACCAGGCCGGTGGTGGCCGGATCCAGCTGTCGACACAGGCGCTCGAAACGGCGACCGTCCAGCGTCGACAGCCAGTGAACGCGTACCGCGCTGTCATCGCCACTCAGGGCGTCGGCCACCAGCCGGGGCCCCAGGTCGGAGCCGCCGATGCCCACGTGAATCAGGTCGGTGAGGCCGGCTTCGCCGGCGTGGAGCCGGCGCGCCACACCCAGGAAACGATCGCGCTCGGCGAGCACGCGCTCGGCTTCGCTGGCTTCCAGCCCCTGAAAGGACCTGGAAGCACGCAGCGCCATGTGCAGGGCCGGCTGGCCCTCGCTGGGGTTGACCACCTTGCCGGAAAACAGCTGCTCCACGGCAGCTTTCAACCGCGATGCTGCCGGCAGCGCCTCCAGAGCCGCGAGCCCTTCGCGGGTCATGGGCACCCGCGAGAAGTCCAGGCACCAGCCGCCGCCGCTGCGCACAAAATCCTGCGCCCGGCCGGGATCGGCAGCCATCAGCGCAGCAACAGTCGGGGTGTTGTTTTTTTGCAACGATGGCGCCTGAAAATCAGGCGGCCTGGACAGGAATCCGCCCGGCAGTGCGCACGACTCGATTGTCGGCGTCAGGATAGACCAGACGCGGCTCGTGCTCGCCTGCCTCGGCCTCGGACATGCGCGCATAGGCGGCAATGATGACCAGGTCGCCCTGTTCCGCCCTGTGAGCCGCGGCGCCGTTGACCGAAATCACACCGCTGCCGCGCTCGCCGCGAATGGCGTAGGTCACGAAGCGCTCGCCGCTGGTGATATTGTAGATATGTATCTGTTCATGCTCGAGAATCCCTGCTGCCTCGAGCAACGTTTCGTCGATGGCGCAGGAACCTTCGTAGTCGCGCTCGACCCGGGTAACGGTTGCGCGGTGAATCTTGCCTTTCAACATCGTCAGCTGCATGTCGATGACTCCGGATCTGGATCGTTATTGTCGGTTGACTCAAAAAAAAGCCCCTCCCGGGTCACGGGAGGGGCAATTATGTCGGAGTGATGTACCTCGCTTCGCGCCCTGCGACCCTGGTTCAACCGTTGCGGTTTTGCCAAGGTTGGTTGTAAGGCTACCACAGATGATGCACAAACACCAATCCAATTGCGAAAATCGCCCGCAGGGCTTCCGCTGATTAAGAGCGGCACGGCAGCGGAAAGTTCCTCCCCACCGGGGGCAGAGCCCCATCAACGGGCAGTTTCTTCCATAATGACTCCCGGCCTGCGTCAAACAGGAGTTCAGTCGATGACCGAAAACCGCTCGTCAACCGCACTGGCGCTGCGCGGCGTGACCCGCCGATTCCGCGCCGGTGCACGGGTGGTGACCGTGCTCGAGCACCTGAATCTTGACGTCGCAAGGGGCGAGCGTGTCGCCGTGATGGGCGCCTCCGGCTCGGGAAAGTCCACGCTGCTCAACCTCGCCGCCGGCATGGATCGGCCCGACGCTGGCGTCGTGGAAGTGCTCGGCGAGAGGCTTGCCGACCTTGCCGAACCCGGGCTGACGCGCTTTCGGGCGCGCAACATCGGCCTGGTCTTTCAGGACTTCAATCTCATCGACTCGCTGAACGTGCGCGAAAACATCACGCTGCCGCTGTGGCTCAACGGCCTTGATGCTCCTGCAGGGGGCGGCGGCAGCAACGTCAACGACAGGGCCGGCGAACTGACCGCAATACTGGGCATCTCCGAATTGCTGGAGCGGATGCCCGACCAGCTCTCCGGGGGCGAAAAGCAGCGCGTCGCCATCGCCCGCGCCCTGATTCACGGGCCCGAGCTGCTGCTCGCCGACGAGCCCACCGGCAGCCTCGACGAGGCCACGGCCGAGCGCGTACTGGCGCTGTTCGACCGAATCACGGCGGCTCAGGGCTGTGCCCTGATACTGGTCACCCACAACCCCGCCGCAGCCGCAATCTGCGACCGTGGGCTGAGCCTGCGCGGCGGCCGTCTGCACGCAGACTGATGTATCTGCTGCTGCAATCATCCCGGCGGTTCTTCCGGCGCCACCCGGGCCAGCTGGCGCTGGCGCTGGCCGGCATGGCCGCCGGGGTGGCGGTGATGACTGGCGTGGCGCTGATGCGCGATGTGCTCGTCGACTCGCTCGACGGCGCGGCCGTGGCCCTTTCCGGGCGCGACAGCGTGCGCGTGACGTCACCGGGCGGCCCCCTGGACGAGACGCTTTACCGCCGGCTGGCACTGCACGACGGCGCACCACCGCTGACTCCCGTACTTCAGCAGCGGGTGGCCCTCGGCGAGCATCGTCTCGAATTGCTGGGCATCGACCCCTTTGCCGGCGACGGCCGCAGCCTGCTGCCGCCCGGGCTGCTCACCCGCCTGCTCGAATGGCCCGCCGCAGCCGCGGCCAATGCGTCAACGCTCGAGCGTCTCGGGCAGGCCGAGGGTGAGGCGCTGTCCCTTCGCCTCGGCGAACGCAGCTTCGAAGTCGAACTCATCGGCCCGGTGGCCACCGGGCCGGACCTCGACGATCGCCTGCTGATGGACATTGCCGCGCTGCAGGACCTGACCGGCCGCCAGGGCGAACTGAGCTGGATCAACGCCCCGGCTGAAGCCCGCGACTGGCTGCAGCAGCGGCTGCCGGACGACCTCGAACTGAGCAGCGCCACCCAGCGCCGCGATACCGCAGCCCGGCTGACCGAAGGCATGCGCGCGAACCTGACGGCGATGGGCCTGATCAGCCTCGCCGTGGGCCTGTTCGTGATCTTCAGCGTGCTGTCTTTCCTGCTGGTCCAGCGCCGCCGCAGCCTGGCGATGCTGCGCGCCGTTGGCGTGACCAGCGGTCGCATCACCGCACTGCTGCTGACCGAAACCGCCGTGCTGGCAGGGCTGGCCGCGCTGATCGGCCTGGTGCTGGGCACGCTGCTGGCCGCCGGCCTGATCGGGCTGGTGCGCACCCCGGTTGCCGAACTCTACGGCCTGCTGGCGCCCGCCCGCGTGCAGCCCGAGGCCGGCCTGTATCTGTTTTTGTGGCTGGGCGCCGTAGGCACCGCCCTGATCTCGGTGCTCGGCCTGCTACACGAAGCGCGCCGGATTCCGCCGGGCCGCCTTCTCCGCCTGCCCCCGGCCCAGGCCGAACACCGGCTGCTCAGCGTGACCGCCGCGCTCGGTCTGCTGGGCCTGGCGGCCCTCATCGTGTCGGCCAGCCGCAGCCTGGAGGTGGCCTTTGCCGCCCTGTTTCTCGCCCTGGGCGGCTTTGCCCTGCTCGCGCCGGAGCTGGGCGTGCGCGTGCTCTCGGCCTTGAGCCGGGTCGCACCGCGGCGCCTGCCCGGGCGCGCCCTGGCGCTGCTTCTGGCCGGCCAGAAGCGCATTCGCCCGGCCCTGGCCGCGCTCAGCCTGGCGCTGGCGCTGGCAGTCGGCCTGGCGATGATGGTGCTCGGCTTCCGCGCCGCGGTCGACGACTGGATCGACCGCCTGCTGCGCGCCGACAGCTACGTCACCGCCAGCCACGGCGGCCTCGATGCGGCCACCGTCGAGCGAATCGCCGCCCTGCCCGGCCTGGCCGATACCTCCGGCGCGCGCCGCCGCGTGCTCGCCGACGGCCGGGAACTGATTGCCTACGGCCTGCCGCCGCGCGGCTGGGCCGGCTTCGAGTGGCTGGCCGGTGATCCGGACGCAGCCTACCGGGCAGTGCTCGCCAACGAGGCGGCAATCATCTCCGAGCCGCTGGCGCGGCGAACACGGCTCGGCACCGGCGACACCATCGAGCTGAGCACGCCGGGCGGCCACACAAGGCTGCCGATCGTCGGCGTCTATCGCGACTATGCCAGCGAGATGGGCACCGTCGCCATTCATCTGCCGCTCTACCGCCGGCTGTTCGGCGACTCGCTGACCGACCGCCTGGCGCTCTACTACGAAGACGCGACGATCGACAGCGCACGCCTGGCCGATCAGCTGCACGCCATCGATCCCGGGCTCAGGCTCACCTCGAGGGATGCGGTCTATGCCAACACGCTGGCGGTCTTCGACCGGACCTTCCGCATCTCCTGGGCGCTAGCCGCGCTGGTCGGCCTGATCGCCACCATCGCGCTCGTCAGCGCGCTGCTGGCGCTGGGGCTGGAGCGCCGGCGCGACTATGCCACCCTGCGGGCGCTGGGGCTGACGCCGGGCAACCTGCACATCCTCGTCGTCTGCCAGACCGCCGGGCTGGCGCTGGCCGCCGCCCTGGTAGCGGTCCCGCTTTCGCTTGCCATCCACATCGGCCTGTCGCTGGTCATCCAGCCGCGCGCGTTTGGCTGGAGCCTGCCGCTGAGCTGGCCGCTGGCCCCGCTGGCCGTCATGCTGCCGCTGGCGCTCGCTTTCGGGCTGCTGGCGGGCGTGTATCCGGCCTGGCGCATCGGCCGCCGCGACCCGGCCGGCGAGCTCAAGGAGGAATGATGCGCCGCGATTTCGCCATCGTCGCTGTCGTTGCCCTGGCCCTGATCGGCTGGCTGGCCTGGCAGACCCGGGCGCAGCCGGGCATTGACGGCAGGCTGAGCGCCAGCGGGCTGCTCACCGACGCACCCGAGACCTTTCGCCGGGTGACCGAACCGCGACCGTTCATCTTTCCCGCAGACCATGCCGCGCATCCGGGCTACCGCAACGAATGGTGGTATTTCACCGGCAACCTCGACGGCCCCGATGGCGACCGCTGGGGCTTCCAGTTCACGCTGTTCCGCTTCGCGCTCGACCACGCGCGCCGCGCCGACTCGGCCTGGAGCGCCGAGGCCGTGTGGATGGCCCACCTGGCGCTCAGCGACGTGGAAGGCCGCGTCTTTCACCAGGCCGAGCGCTTCGCCCGCGGCGCGCTGGGCCTGGCCGGCGCCAGCGAAGATCGCTGGTGGCTGCGCGACTGGGAGGTCAGACGCGGCGGCGATCAGTTCAGCCTGCAGGCCGGCACCGAGGAATTTGCCCTGGACCTGGAAATGGAATCGCTGCGTGCGCCCGTGCCGCAGGGAGAGAATGGCTACAGCCAGAAAGGACCGCAGCCGGGCAACGCCTCGTACTACTACTCGATCACCCGCCTGGCCACCAGCGGCCATGTCCGGGTCGATGATCGACGGGTTGCGGTCGCGGGTCTGGCCTGGCTGGACCGCGAGTGGGGCTCGAGCCAGCTGACCGACAACATGGTCGGCTGGGACTGGTTCTCGCTGCAGCTCGACGACGGCCGCGATCTGATGGCCTTCCGCCTGCGCACCGACGACGGCCGATCCGCGCGCTTTTCCGCCGGCAAGGTGGTCTACCCCGACGGCAGAGCGCGAACGCTGGGCCCGCAAGACTTCCGCCTGACCCCCACGCGCCACTGGCGCGACGCCGATGGTCATCAATGGCCGCTGGAGTGGACCATCGAGCTGCCCTCGGAGGAGCTGTCACTCGAGGTCGAAGCCCGTTTCGATGACCAGCGCTGGCACGGCACCGTCAGCTACTGGGAAGGCGCCGTGGGCGTGCGCGCGGCCGACACCGGAGAGAAGCTCGGGCACGGCTATCTCGAACTCAGCGGCTATGCGGATTGAAGGGGCCCGAAAACCAGAACCTCTTGAACGCGATGACGCGGAGAATGCAAAGGAAACGCCAATCAAGATAAAAGCATTGAAACCACGGAAGACACGGAATCACACGGAAAAAGAAACCCAACTTTTTTTGAAGGAACTTCTTCTTCCGCGCCTTCCGTGCCTTCCGTGGTCGATGGTTTTCAATCCTTAATTCTTTGCGTCTTTGCGTTTCAAGGATTTCGATGGTTGACCGTGAACGCCATCAGTTGGCGTCCGAACGATCGACGAACACCTGCCCGTCGCGCATGACGAAGCGGACGTTCTCCAGCACGGTCACGTCTTCAAGCGGGTTGCCGTCGACAGCGATCAGGTCGGCGGCGAAGCCGGTCTCGAGGCGGCCGATCTCGTCTTCGCGGCCGAGCAGCTCGGCGGCGTGGATGGTTGCCGAGCGCAGGGCATCGGCCGGGCTCATGCCGGCCTCGACCATGTAGCCGAACTCCTGAGCATTTTCGCCGTGCGCGCTCACGCCGGTGTCGGTTCCGAAAGCGATGCGCACACCAGCCGCATGAGCACGCGCAAAGGTGTCTTGCATCTGCGGTCCGATCTGCCCCGCCTTCCGCGCCACGACCGGCGGAAAGTAGCCTTCGACTTCGGCCTTTTCGGCCACGAACTTGCCTGCCGCGATGGTCGGTACGAACCAGGTACCTCTGTCGACCATCAGGGCCATGATCTCGTCGGTCATGAAGGTGCCGTGCTCGATGGAGTGGATACCGGCCTCGACGGCGCGGCGCATGCCTTCGGCACCGTGGGCGTGCGCGGCAACGTGCATGCCGTAGTCTGCGGCAGTCTGGATGATCGCCTCGAGCTCGTCCATGCGGAACTGGGCGTTGTCGCCGCTGGACGCCACGCTGAGCACACCGCCGGTAGCCGTGATCTTGATCACATCGGCGTTGTCCTTGTAGCGCTGACGCACGGCTTCACGGGCCTCGGCAACGCCGTTGAGCACGCCCTCTCTGGGACCCGGAGCTCCGGCCAGATCCGAGCGCCAGCTGTTGGTCGGGTCGGCATGCCCGCCGGTCGTCGCCAATGACTTGGCAGCGGTAAAGATCCTGGGCCCCGGAACACGGCCTTGATTGATCGCGTCGCGCAACGCCACGGTTTCATTGAAGCTGTCCCCGAGGTTGCGCACGGTGGTAAAGCCAGCCTCCAGCGTCTTGCGAGCATAATCTGCGGCACGCAAGGCCGCGTCGGCCTCGTTGAGGGTAAACCGTTCGATATACGACGAAGGGCTGGACTGAGAGCTCAGGTGGACGTGCATATCCATCAGGCCCGGCAGGCAGGTCAATTCGGACAGATCGACGCGCTCCACGCCATCGGCCCAGGCGGGGTGACCGGAACGCAACTCATCAACCTGCCCATCGCGAACTACGACGGTATGCGCATCCAGCCGCTCGCCGGCGGCCACATCGATGACACCACCGCAGCGAACCCAGGTTTCACCGGAGGCAAGCCCGGCAATAGACAAGCCGGCAATCAAGATAAATAAACGTTTCACAGCAACTCTCCTGATAGTTGAAGACAGATCAAACACCGCATGCCTACCCTCAACCCCCCGAGACCCGGCACATCACACCAACCAGCCCGCGATCAGCATCACACTCATGATCACCAGCCACAGCACCAGCATACGCCAGACCAGCTGGTGGCCGCGACGCAGACCGGTTTCAAGCGAAGTTTCATCGCCCAGAACAGCGCCGAACACATCATCGATCAGGCGCGGCGAAACGATCCACCAGGCGCGATCACGGTGATAATGCTTCCAGGCCTGCACCACCCGGTCGAGATCGGTAACCAGGCCCAGAGAGGCGGTCATCAGCACCAGCACGGGCCACTCCAGGATCCAGCGCAACCGCGCCAGGCTGTCGACCTCGCCTTCGGAAAGATCTTCGATCTGCATGGCCTTTTGCGACAAGCGATAAAGCAGCGCGCCGGGGATGCCCAGCAGCACAAACCAGAACAGAACCGCAAACCAGCGCCTGCGTGCGGCATGCGCAACCGCCGCGCCACCGGCCTGGGGGCTGGAATCCGGGGTCAACCCCAATGCTCGCGCGGCCCGGCGCCCGTTGGCATGTTCAGGCTGCTCGAGGATCAGCTCGATGTCGTCATCCAGATCGCGCGGCCCCAGCGTGTAGATCAGCGTTGCCAGAGCCAGCAACGCCCAGCCGAAACCACCCAGCACAGCGACCGCCACGGCCGTGGCCAGCCACGCCGCCAGCACCACCGTGGCAATGATGACAGCCAGCAGCAGCCAGGGCATCGGAGAAAATCGCGAACGCAGGCGGCCGGCGGGCCAGAGCAGCCAGCGAAAGTCACGCCAGCGACCGAAGGCGGTCACGTGATGGCTCAGCAACAGGCCGACAAGAACGATAAGGACAGTCATGTCCTGGCGATATTAACCCGCAACCGGTGCGATTGCTGCCGGGCTGAAGACAGGCATCAAGGGACGCACGTTCGACCGTTGCCCGACCGCGGGGGCCTGAGCCGCGCCCCCTCGCAGCAACTGCTCAACCGACTCCGAAAGAGGAGCCGCAGCCGCAGGTCGTGGCGGCATTCGGGTTGCGAATGACAAAACGCGCGCCCTGCAGACTTTCGCTGTAGTCCACCTCGGCGCCTTCCAGGTACTGAAAGCTCAAGGGATCGATGACCAGAGTGACATCCTCACGCTGAACGGTGAGATCGCCGTCCTCGATTTGTTCATCAAAGGTAAAGC
This sequence comes from Wenzhouxiangella sp. YN1, assembly GCF_056324145.1. Classification (NCBI taxonomy): domain Bacteria; kingdom Pseudomonadati; phylum Pseudomonadota; class Gammaproteobacteria; order Chromatiales; family Wenzhouxiangellaceae; genus Wenzhouxiangella; species Wenzhouxiangella sp. YN1. The sequence continues at coordinate 63,942 of NZ_JBJNIO010000123.1, read as the reverse complement.
CATACTGAAACCCGGAGCAACCGCCCCCGGTGATGTAGACGCGCAGCTTGAGCTCGGGATTGCCCTCCTCGAGAATCAGCTCGCGGACCTTGGCGGCGGCTGACGGGGTGAAGATCATGGGTTCGGTGTTACTCATTTGCTGCTCCGGGACGTGTCGATACCTTGGACAACGGAAACATGGTGTTTGCTCGCTTTGCCTTCAATCCCGTACGCGGGGTCGTCAATGGCCCGAGCAAGATGGCCAGGAAGGCCGCTTCGCCACCCCTTCCGCTGCCGTTGAGGACCGGGTGATCTCAGCCGGGTGGCGGCCAGGAAAAAGAAAGCGGCCGGATGACCGCTTCAAGATGGTATGCCCCAAACCGGATGGATCAGCACGTTCGTTTTTTTAAACCCATGACGTTGTAAATTCATGAATTTTTTGTGATGTGCGCGTATTTTATACATTGCCGACCGGGTCGGCGTCAAGTGACCACCCGCCCCGGCGGCGGCAACCCAAGCGCCGTTGATCCATGAAAGGTCGCAGCCCCGGTCGCGTCCTGATGCCGCAACGGGGGCGCAGCGCGGTGATTTCCAGCGGTTGTTCTTTGCTGCTAGACTGACACGCCTGCTCATCACCCCAGCGAGCCCGCGATGTCTTTCAGAACCACGCCCACCACCCTGCTGATGGTCGCATGCACCATGCTGCTGTCTTTCAACACCCATGCAGCGAGCGTCAGCGCCGAAAACCTCTCTGAAATAGTCAGGGTTCTGGCGTCCGATGAGTTCGAGGGCCGCGCCCCGGGCACCCCCGGAGAAGAGAAGACCGTCAAGTACCTTATAGACCAGTTCAAGGCCATCGGCGTTGAGCCCGGCGGCGAGGATGGCGGCTGGACGCAGACGGTTGTGCTGCAGCATACCCAGCTTGAACCTGCGAGCAGCTTTGGTTTTGATATCAAGGGAAAGCGGCTTGACCTCGAGCAATCCACCGATGTGGCCGTGAAGACGGCCCGGTCGCAGGCAGAAGTCACCATTGCCGAGGCCCCGGTGGTATTTGCCGGCTTCGGTGTCGACGCACCGGAGCGTCAATGGGATGACTTCGGAGACACCGGCTTCGAAGGCAAGGTGGTGGTTTTTCTGGTCAACGATCCCGACTTTGCGGCGCAGCCCGACGAGCCCGTAGCCGGACTTTTCGGCGGCAGCCGCATGACTTATTACGGCCGCTGGACCTACAAGTTCGAAGAAGCCGAGCGACGCGGCGCGATTGCCGCGTTGATCGTGCATGAAGACAAGGCTGCCGGCTATGGCTGGTCCGTGGCTTCGTCCGGTCCCGGATCCCTGCTCTCTCTGATCCGTCCCGAAGGGTCTGCGCCCCCCATTGCCTTGCAGGGCTGGCTTGCCGGCGATGCCGCAAGCGAGCTGTTCGAGAGCGCCGGACTGGATCTGGATGAGCAGCGCAAGCTTGCCCGCAGCCCCGACTTTCAGGCGTTTGAGCTGGAAGGCGTCACTTTCAGCGCAGATCTCGACGTCAGCACAGAAACCATCAACAGCGAGAACGTGCTGGCCAGGCTGCCCGGCACCACCCGCGCCGATGAGACGCTGATGCTGGCAGCCCACTGGGATGCCTATGGCCTGGGCGAGCCGGATGAACAGGGTCGCACGGTGCGCCCCGGCGCCAACGATGACGCCTTGGGAACGGCCGGCATCCTCGAGCTGGCGCGCGTGCTCAAAGCCGAAGAACCGCTCGAGCGCAGCGTCGTTTTCGCTATCTGGACCGCTGAAGAAAGCGGCCTGCTCGGCTCGGCCGCCTATGTGGAAGACCCCATCTACTCACTGGAGAAAACGGTTGCCAATTTGACGCTGGATATCCTGCAAACCGCAGGCCCGGCCAGGGATGTCATCCTGGTTGGCGAAGGCCAGAGCGACCTGGAAGAAGACCTGGCGCGCGCCGCGGCCTTGCAGGACCGCGTGCTCACCCCGGAAAGCCTGCCCGAGAACGGGCTGTTCTTCCGCGCTGACCACTTCTCCTTGGCCCGCAAGGGCGTGCCCGTGCTCCTCATCATGGGCATCGCCGGCGGCAATGACCTGGTGGAAGGCGGCCGTGAAGCCGGCGATGCCTGGGTGGCAGAATATGTCGGCAACTGCTACCACCAGACCTGTGACAGCTGGAGCCCCGACTGGGATCTGCGCGGTGCCGTAGAGGACATCGAGCTGTTTCACACCATCGTGCGAGACCTGGGTGACTCGAAGCGCTGGCCGCAGTGGAAAGACGGCTCCGAATTCAAGGCCATCAGAACCGCCAGCGATGCCGTCCGACAATAGCAAAGCCCGGCCCGTGCGGGCACTATGAACCGGGACCAGTCCGCAGGAGCGCCCCATGCGTTGGGTTGAAGCGTTTCATGTCATTTTCGTCGTCACCTGGTTCGCCGGCCTGTTCTATCTGCCCAGGCTGTTCGTCTATGCCACCGAGAATCCCACGGGGCACACCGTCGAGCTGCTCAAGATCATGCAAAGGCGCCTGCTGGGCATCACCCACATCGGCGGCGCGCTGGCGGTCACCTTCGGCCTGGCCACGCTGATCGGCGAACCCTGGCACCTGAGCAACGGCGCCTGGATGCACGTCAAGCTGACGCTGGTGGCCGGACTGATCGGCTATCACCTGTGGTGCTGGCAGCTTGTGCGGGCCTTCGCCCGCGGTGACAACCGCCACAGCTCGAAGTGGTATCGCCTGTTCAATGAAGTCCCGGCGGTGTTTCTCATCGTCATCGTGGTGCTCGTGATCGTCAAACCGTTCTGAGAAAGCTTCGCGGGTCGATGAGGTGGTCTCGACACTTCAAAATCAAGGTCAAAGGCGTTTCTCCCGCCTGCTTCGCAGGCTGATGGCGAGTGACTTTTTTCCAGAGCTGAAAAAGTAACCAAAAATCGCTCTTCAACGTCAAGGTCCAACGCTTGGTTGTCTCAAGGACTCGGTTGCTGTGCGGGCTGGCCCCTTCGGTGCGGGGGCTTCGCTCTGGCCCGGCGGGTCGCGTGGTGCCCGGGATAGTTTCCGGAAGTGGCCATGGGAAAGATCCGGCGGCTTGCGCTCGCGAGGGCTACACCGCGCGTTGCGCGCCACCGGCGGGGTATTGACGCCAGCACCTGCAGGAGCGGCCTCCAGACCGCGATACGGCGCTGATCGAAGCCAAAGGCGTGGGTAATTTCCCCCTGGCCGGATGCCCGCTTATCAAAGCCGGGCTGCCCTCTTGCGGGCTTCATCCTATCCGGATTACGGCCACCGGATCCACCGACCGAGCCCTCGCGAAGCCCGCTCCCCGAAGGGGCCAGCCACCTCCCGGTGCAAGTCCTGAAACCCCGGAACGTGGGATCTTGAAGTTGACTTTAAAGCGCGCTTTTTCGTGCCTTTTTTCGCGCAGGAAAAAAGGTACCCGCCATCAGCCTGCGAAGCAGGCGGGCGGAACGCCTTTGACTTTGATCTTGACTTTAAAAGTGTTGAGGCTCTTGGAAGTGCCGCGGCCCGCACAACACCCCGCAGCATCAGCCGTACAGGCGACTCAGCGCATAAAAGATCGCGGCCTGGAGGCCGCTCCCACAGTTGCAGCGGTGCCAGCTGCCCATCAAAGTTGGCACTGATCTCACCCGCGACGCAGCACAGCGGTGCAACCCGGGACGCGCACCGCGCGGCCATCACTCAACCTGAGTTCACTATATCCCGCGCCATGTACAGGGCAGCGATACTGCGGCCTTCAGTGCAGTCATCACGCTGTATAAGGCTGACCAGATCATTCATTGGCCACTTCACTACTTCAATTTCTTCGGGCTCGTCGCCGGGCAGTTTCGACTCATAGAGGTCACGGGCGAGAATGACGTGTGTACGGTGGGTCATGTAACCCGGCGCCAGCGTCAGGTAGCCCAACTCGGTCAGTGAGCGTGCGGCGAAACCGCATTCTTCCTGCAGCTCGCGGTTGGCGCCTTCGGTATGGCTCTCGCCCGGCTCGAGTCGGCCCTTGGGCAGGCCCAGTTCATAGCGATGCACGCCGCAGGCGTATTCACGAATCAGCAGTACATGATCGTCATCCGGCATGGCCACAATAATGACGCCGCCGACCCCGCGGCTGATCAACCGCTCGTAGGTGCGGCGCTCGCCGTTGGCAAACTCCAGATCAAGCTGTTCAACGCGAAACAGGTCGGCTGGGCGCCGCTCACGCCGGGCGTGAACTACCGGCAGGGGATGGGAGGATTCTCGTTTGCTCATGTGCGCGAGGATAGCAACTGTCGGTGCAATTCGGGGCAGGCCGCCAGCACCGAGCGGGTTTCCAGACCGGGTTCATGACCATCCAGATCGGTGAAGACGCCCCCGGCTTCCCGCACAATCACGGCCAGCGCAGCGATATCAAGGATATTGACATCACTTTCGACGACCACATCCTGGCCGCCGTCGGCCAGCCGATGGTATGAATAGAAATCACCGTAGCCACGTGAGCGCGCCGCGCGGGCAACCAGCTCACCGACCCAGGGCCAGCCGGCACCGCGTGCCAGGCTGCGCAGATTGCCGAAACTCACGTCGGCCCGCTCCAGCTGGTCGAGCTGGCGTACCTGCACCGGGCGGTCATCAATGAAAGCACCCTGCCCCCGGATGGCACGTGCACGCTCACCAAAGCTCGGGGCCGAGGACACGCCGAGCACCAGCTCGCCGTTGACCATCAACGCGATCTGCGTGGACCAGAAGGGCAGCGAGCGAATGAAGCTGCGCGTGCCGTCAATCGGATCGATCAGCCACAGGCAGTCGCTCTCCCCACTGTAGCCATACTCCTCGCCAAACAGGGCATGATCGGGAAACTCGCCCTGTATGACGTCGCGAATGGCTTGCTCGGCTTCGCGATCAGCGGCCGTCACCGGGCTTTCGTCAGGCTTGACCTCGACCTCGATCGCGCCCCCGAAGTGGCGCATTGCAATCGCATCGGCGGCATCGGCGGCGGCCTGCGCTGTCTCCATGGCTCGGGCCAGATCAATCATCAAAAATCTCCTCAACTATGCGGTTGCTGGTCAACAGCGCCTGTCAGATCATCCATCCCTACCAACCCAGCGCGCCGCTGAGACGCACTCGGACCTGTCCATCGGGCTGCGGCTCGCCAAGCCAGGCAATCTGACGCAGCAGCTCGGGGCGCTCGGCGCTGGCGCGCAACCACAGATCCACTTCGTAGCGCTCGGCCCCCAGGTCGATATCACCGCGTACCTGAATTGCACCCGGTTCGGTGGATACCACTTCCGCCCGCTGGCCACGGCCTTGTGAATCCAGGCGCACCGTGATTTCTCCCAGCGACTCCTCCACCGCGCCCGCGAGCCGCGCATCGCGCCAGATCAATTTGCCGTCGACCTGTGGTGGCTGCCCGTCCGCGATCACTGCGCGGGCCACGTCCACCTCAAGTTCTCCGCGCGGTCGGGCGCTGATCAACCAGGTTTGTGCATCCAGTTGACGCATGTCAATCCTGCCACTGATATCGGCAAGGCGGGTCGCTGCCATGCTCGGCTGCCAGCTGCCCCGCAGATCCACCCCCTGCCCTTGCGCCTGCCAGGACCAGTCGCTCCAGCCATTCCAGCCGCTCCAGCGCCAGCGCAGGTCGATGGCAGCCATTCCGGGCTGCTGCCAGACGGCCTCGCCCTGCCACAGGGTCCCCTGCACGTTGCGAAGGTCCTCGGCGACGTCCACTCGCGAGACGATCACGTGTGCCGGCAGCGTGATCACGACGATCACCGGCACCATGAGAATCATCAGCCACAGAATTCTACGCATTGCTGACAAGAGTGACGCGAACGTTGACCCGGCCCTCGCTGCCGCTCCCGTCGACCTGAAGTTGATCGACACGAACCGAGTGACTGCGCGAGAATGTTTCCAGCCACTGCATGACGGCGACAAATTCCGCACCCTCGAGCCACACGCGCACCTGGGCGTCACCGACAGGCTCTATGCGCGCCAGCGTGCCGGCCAGGCCGCTGGCGCGGGCGGTCTCATCGGCCAGGCCGAGCAGCGAACGTTCGCCCGAATCCGGTGCGGAAGCGCTGTTCCGGCGCAGGCGTTCGGCCATTGGCGTGACGTCCTCGAGCCAGCTCAGCAGCGCCTGCTGGCCGGCAATACGCGCGCGCGCGGACTCACGCGCCTCGGCCAGTGGCTCCCACAGCCAGACATAGACCAGCACCGCCACCAGCACCACCCCGGACAGGGCAATCAGCCCGCGCTGCCGCGGCTCGAGCTGCTGCCATGCATTCATGCTCATGCGCCGCCTCCACGACTGACGCGAATACGCCCCTGCGCGCCCTGGTCGTCCATGCTGGCCGTCTGCACCTCGGCGACGAGTTCAAGCACGCGCAGCCGCTGCTCCAGCTGCTCCAGAGCGGCCACATCCGGAGCCCTCAGACCCAGCTCAAGCACGCCATCACGATAGTCCAGGCGCTCGAGCTCCAGCTGCGACTGGCCATCGATGACCGGCGCCACACGATGCATCAGATCCAGCAGGCCCTCGGCCTGACCGAAGCGCAGCCGGGCGAGCTCGCGCTCGGCCTGCACTTGCGGGCGAACGATGCGCCCGACCTGCGGAAAGGCCTGGCGAAACTGCCGCTCGATGGCGGCCTCGAGTTCAGTCGAGCGCTGCCCAAGCTGGTAGCGCTCCAGCGCCGCACCCGCCACGAGCGTGACGACCGCAACGGCTGCCAGAATAGCCGTCCAGCGCCACTGCGCCTTGATATTTGCCGCCGATTTCGGCGCCCAGTCGCCACGCAGCAGGTTCAGATCGATCGTCGCCGCCGTGGCGGCCAGAATGGCCGGCAATGACCGCCCATCGGCCAGGTTTCGGGCACCGTGCTGCTCAACCCATCCGGGTGGATCACCGCCATACCAGTCCCATCCAGCGTCGTCAGGCGCTGCCGCGGCCAGCATGTCGGCGGCCAGCTCGCCATCAAAACGTGCAAACGACCATGCGTCCCAGCGCGCCAGGATCTGGCCCTCGTGCTCGGCCAGGCTGACCCGGCCCGGCTGCCAGGGCAGGCACAGGGCATCGGGCAGCATGCGCTCGGCGTCCACGTGAGCCAGCGAGTCGGCCAGTTCCGCCATCACCGGGTTGGCGATACTCACGCATTGCAGGCGCCCCGAGTCATCACGCGGGCCCGCGACCACATGTTCGTCTTCGGCGCTGCCGGCCAGGTGCTCTTCGGCCGCCCAACGCAGCGCCTGTTCAAGCTTTCTGCCGCGCAGAGGCGGCAGCTCCAGGCGCAGCCCCAGGCAACGCGAGGCATCAATCAGGAGGGTGGCCGGGCGATCACCAGGCCAGTCCGGCGCGGCGGGATCACAGCGCACCTGCTCGACCACTCGGCCGCCGCGATCGAGCAGCGCCCAGGACCAGCGTGCACCGGCGGCGTGAATGACCAGGCTGTCCGAGCGCGAACGCGCCATGTTCAGGGCACCCCCTGGCTGAAACGACGAAAACCATCATAACCTGCCGCCGCGCCGCTCATCAGGCGGAAGTAATCGCGCTCCACTCCGTCGATGACGACCCGCGCGCGGGCCAGGTACCAGCGGCTGCGAGTCGACAGGTGTTGCTGCTCGTCGGGTGCGATGATCGGCTCGATCAGCGGATGCCGGACAAACCGCACCACATCGGAAAAGGGGCCTTCGGCGACCACCCGCCGAGCCTGATCAAGGCCTACCTCGGCGATCACGGCAGCCAGCACTTCTGGCTGGGCGGTGTTGACGTTGATCCGCAGCTCGGGCTCGGGCAGCGCTGTAACCAGTGGGGCCAGCGCCTGCCAGACCGCCTGATCCACGCTTCTGAGCCAGCGCAGCTCACTGGCGCTGGCGAGCAAAACGCCCCCGGTGCGATAAGGCGGATCCTGGCGGGCATACCAGTCGTTGGCGGCACTGCCCGGGCGCGGCAGCATGGCGCCATCCAGCCAGTCTGCCAGCTCATCACTGATGATCGGATTGAGACCCTGCTGCTCGAGCAGGCGAGCAAACGCTTCGCGGGCTGCCGAGGCCGTGGCATCATCCGGATGCGCCAGCGCATTGAGATTGAACAACCCGCCCTGGTCTTCGAGCCGGCCCTGAACCAGGCCTCCAGGCACCTGAAAAGGCGCCGTCCAGGAATCCTCCAGGGTCGACGGGTCGGCGCCTTCAGCCATGGCCTGCTCGAGCATGCGCCGGGCCAGCACCGACATCCCCCGGGCATACTGCCAGGAGCGTTCGGTCGCCAGCAGCGCCTCGCTACGGGCCAGCGATCGCTGTCCGCGTTCGAGCAGCGTCGTGGCGATCACCATCGCCAGCGCCGCGGCCAATAATGCAATCAAAAGCGCGCTGCCGCGCTGGCGCTGCAGCATGATCATTGCAGCACCACCACCCGCCGCACCCGCCCGAAGCGGCGCGTATCGAGCCTCATCTCGATCGCTGCCGGAAGGCGCGCCAGCGCCTCGTCGGGCGGCCAATGCTCCTGCCAGCCGCCGCCGGCGGAGCGATAGGCAAACCGCAGCGCCTCGACATCAGGGAGCACGGTTTCGGCTTGCGCCTGGGCGTCGGCGGCACGGTCGGTGACCGGCCAGTGGACGCGCTGCAGCTCGCTGCCGGACAGCTGCCAGCCGAACCGTTGCAGCGTGGAGCGCTTCACCTCGGCCGGATTGACCCAGCCGCCGCGGGTAGCCCGCAGGCGCCGCGGCTCACCCTGCAGGGCCGGCTCGACCCGGCCGGCGGGCGCGGCCACCGGTCGGGCTGCGAGCTGGCGCAGATCCGCATCCATTCGCGTCACGGCCAGCTGCAGCGCAGCGAAGGCCTGGCTGCGCTCGCGGTGGCCACCGGCGGCCCGGCTGAGCGCATCCAGGGCCACGTAGGCACTGGCCGACATGACCCCGAAAACCAGTACCGCTACCAGCACCTCGACCAGAGTGTAGCCGCCGGCAGACTGGCGCGAAACGCTCACGGCGGCAGAAATCCGGTATGCATGGCCACCGGCGATTCGCTCGCCGCAGATGCAAAAACGGCCACCTCCACCCGCAGCAGCTCGCCACCCGGCGCCGGCTGGATCAACATTTCCCAGTGCCAGGTCTGCTGTCCCATATCGGCACTGCCCTGACGCCGACCAGGGGTCACGCCACCGTCGAGCTCGAGTTCGGCCAAAGCGTTGTCGGCCACCCAAAGCGCCCAGGTTCGTTGCTCGAGCTGCGCCTGACTGTCGAGCACCTGGCTGCCCGCCCGACCGAGCGCGGCAACGGCAACGGCGACCACGACCAGAGCGACCAGCACTTCAAGCAGCGTGAAGCCCGCAGCCAGCCTCATTGCCCGTCCTCGAGCGCGAGCACACCGCCGGGCTCGCCAGCCAGCGCCGTCATCCGATCGCCGGCTCGCATTTCGAGCCGGAAAGCCGTCAGTTCGCCCAGCGGCTGGCAGAGCAGTTGCGGGGCAGGGGGATCTTTCTCGAGGCCTACGGTGCGTTGTTCGACCACCAGATCCAGCGCCGCCTGGCCGCGCCAGGCACGGGGTCGGGCCACCTCGTCGTCCGGCAGGGGCAGCCACCCGGAGGCGGTCGACTGCCAGAAATCATAGCCTTCGGACGTCAGCCGGATGCCGCGCGGACGCCCCTGGAACAACGCCTGCTCGCACTGATACTCGATCAGCGCCGCCAGGCGCCTCAACTGCTCCTCCGGCTCGGCACCCGAGCGCCAGTTGCCCAGACGAAGAACGACCAGCGATGCCAGCACGGCAGCAATGGTCACCACCACCAGCACCTCGATGAGCGTGAAACCTGCGCTGCATCCGGGGCGAGCCAGGCGCCGGCTATTCGTTCTGCCAGTTGCCGATTTCCGCATTCGTTCCCTCACCCCCTGCCGTGCCGTTGGCGCCGAAGGACCAGACGTCGATCTCGCCATGCGCGCCGGGATTGAGATACTGGTAGCGGTTGCCCCAGGGATCGGCAGGCAGCTGATCGAGGTAGCCGCCCTGCTTCCAGTTGGGCGCCGGCGGCTGGCCCGAGGGCGGGCGCACCAGGGCTTCCAGACCCTGTTCGGTGGACGGGTAATTGAAGTTGTCCAGCTTGTACATGTTGAGCGCGGTCACCAGGGCCTGCACGTCCTGCCGGGCCTTGGTCACGCGGGCACGTTCGGGCTCGTCCATGACGCGCGGCACCACGACCGCGGCCAGAATGCCGATAATAACCACCACGACAAGGATCTCGATCAAAGAGAAGCCGCCGTGGGCACGAGCGTTGGAGTGGTTCATTGAGTCCGTTACGGGCTGTTGCTGCCATTGCCATGATACGCGCAAACTGTTCCTCGGCAACAAGTTGTCGGCGGCCATCTGAAAGGCTCGAATCATGCGCATCATACGGATCCATACTGAACAGCCGCTCGAAGCCGGCCACGAAGTCGAGCTCGAGCCGGGCCCATCACGACACCTGGTACGCGTGCTGCGGCAGAAAGCAGGCCATCAGCTGGCGCTGTTCAATGGCGACGGCCACGAATACTTTGCCACCATCACGGCGACCGGGCCGGGTGATCGCTGCAGCGTCGCGCTGCAGCAGCGAGTCGAAGTCACCGTCGAATCACCGCTGTCGATCTGCCTGGTGCAGGCCGTCGCCCGCGGTGATCGCATGGACTGGTGCATCCAGAAAGCCTGCGAACTCGGCGTCACCGAAGTCCGGCCGGTGTTCACCGAGCGCACGGAAGTGCGCCTGGACGGCAAGCGAGCCTCCAAGCGCCAGCGCCACTGGCAACAGGTGGCCGTGGCCGCCTGCGAGCAAAGCGGTCGAGTGTGCGTGCCTGCCGTGCAGCCACCGGTCGAACTGACCGCCATGGACTGGCCGGCAGGCCGGCCTTTACATCTGGATCCGACAAGCGGAGATACGCTCAGCCGCATTCGGGCGCCCGCCGACGACGGGGTGGCACTGATCATCGGCCCCGAAGGCGGACTGACCGATACCGAGATCGGCTGGCTCGAGCGACAAGGCAGTACCGGCGTGGGGCTGGGCCCGCGCATACTGAGAACCGAAACCGCGGGACCGGCAGCGATTGCCTGCCTGCAAACCCTCTTTGGAGACTGGCAATGATCCATGCAGCAACCCCTGCCGGCTGGCTGAAAGCCCGCGTCACCGTAGACGATGAAAACGCCGATCAGGTCGAAGTGGCCCTGTCAGAGGCCGGCGCACACGCCGTCACTCTGCTCGATGCGGCCGACGTACCGGTCCACGAACCCCTGCCCGGCACCACGCCGCTGTGGCCGCAGACCATCGTCGAAGGTCTGTTCGACACCGACATCGACCGCACGGTGATCGCCGACACCCTGGCTCAGGCCGGGCTCGACGAGGCCGCCGCGAGCCTGCGCTTCACCGAACTGGCCGACCAGGACTGGGGACGGGCGTGGATGGGCCAGTACCAACCGATGCGCTTTGGCCGCGATCTGTGGATCTGTCCTTCGCACGTCACCCCCGAGCCCGACTGGCCGCTGGTCATCCGGCTTGATCCGGGCCTGGCGTTTGGCTCGGGCACCCATCCGACCACCGCGCTGTGTCTGGAGTGGATCGACGGCATGGAACTGACCGGCCGGGATGTGCTCGACTTTGGCTGTGGCTCGGGCGTTCTCGCCATCGCGGCCGGGCTGAAAGGCGCGGGGCGGCTGGTAGCCGTCGATCACGATCCGCAGGCGCTGCAGGCCACACGCGAAAACGCCCGGCGCAATGATCTGTCCGGCCGCATCGAGCGCCTGCTGCCCGAGACCTTCGAACAGCTCGATGGCCGCCTGCGGCGTTTCGATCTGGTGCTGGCCAACATCCTCACCGGCCCGCTGATCGAACTGGCACCACAGCTGATGGCCTGCCTGCGCCCGGGCGCCACGCTGGTGCTCTCCGGCATCCTGTCAGAACAGGCAGAATCCGTCATTCAGGCCTACGCCGGGCTGGACGAGCCGATCGATGTCAGTGAGCGGGATGACTGGGTGCGGCTAGCGTTCCGAAGCGATACCGAACGCGCTGACTGAGCCTGTCATACCAGGCCATGCGGAAGGGTTTAGCCACACTTCAGCGTCGTGGAATGCGAATGGCCACGGCATCCTGGCCCACCCAGAAAGCCAGCGGCTGATAAAGCTCGGGCGCCACGCCCAGCGCAGCCTGTATCTCGCGCTCGACCACGTCGCGCGTGGTAAACGTGGTGCCGTAACGCTGCGGGTCAAGTGACGGAGATTCACTGCTGGGGGTAAAAAAACAGCCGGCATCATCCAGCGTCACGCCAAAATCACCGGCGACCCCTTCGTTGTGAAACGACAGCAATAGCAGGCCGCCAGGCTCGACAGCTCTGGCAAGGCTACGCAGCCAGCGCTGCCAGTCAGCCACCGGAAGGTGCGTGAACAGCGAAAGCACGAAGACCAGTTCATGACGAGCCGGATAGTCCATGGACTCCGGCTCGAAACTGGACTCCAGCGTCTGGACGCCGAACTGTTCGCGGGCAAACGCCATGCTCCCCGGCAGGATATCGGCACAGCGCAGGCGCCCAGGCAATAGCGGTGCAAGGTGGCGCGTGAAACGGCCGAAGCCGGAAGCGAACTCGAGCATGCTGGCAGTCTTGAGCAGTGGCTGATCGAGCCGCTCGAGCAGCACCATCAGCTCGCTGAGCGTCCGCCAGCCGTCCGCCAGGTAGTCCCGAACCGGATTCCTGCTCTGGCCGTCGCGAGCGAAAAAACGGAAGATGTCGTCGTCCGGATGGATGTTGCAATTGATGCGCATCCAACGGCTGAATCGACGCGCATGATTCAGGCGCTCCAGCGCGTTGTGTGCCTCCAGGCAGGCCGAATCGCAATCCAGTGCTTCGGCATACAGATCGCCGGCCCGCTCATCGCCCCCCTGCTCCGCAGCACGGGCGCGACTCAGCAGCGAATGAAGGTTTGTATCTCGTTCTTCCATCGAACTGAACTCTGGAAAAGGCTGAGGCTGGTGGTCCGCCAGGCGATCACGGCGGCGCATAATGGTAGCATTCCGCGTCACCTCGTCGCGCGGCAAGACTTCCACCAATATGAGCGAATCCGAACTCTCCCGTCTACAGGCCAGTGCCGATCGCGCGCAGCAAGATCCACAGCTGGCCGAAACCCTGGCTGCCCACGGTCGGGATCTGCAGGCTGGACGGCTCGATGCCAGAATCCACCCCGACTGCCAGATGCTGGCCCATTCGCTCAATGCCCACGGCGACGCCAATCTTGCCGTCAGCCAGTATTTTGCCGTTGCCCTGCAGCAGTACCAGGTCGTGCGCCAGCTGATCGAGCGACTGTACGGCCGCTTCGACCGGCTGCAGCTGCTTGACTTTGCCTGCGGTTACGGGCGCCTGCTGCGCTTTCTGACGCACACGCTGCCCCAGGAGCACCTCCACGCAGCCGAAATCCAGGCCGATGCCGTCGCCTGGGTTCGCCGGCGCTACGGCATCGACGCACTGCTCTCGACCGCCATGCCGGAGGATTTCCGCCCGGCCCGCCGGTTCGACATGATCTGGGCGGCCTCGTTGTTCTCGCATCTGCCCGACGGGCTTTTCGCACGCTGGCTCGCTCGCCTGGCCGGGCTGCTCGAAGACGACGGGGTGCTGTGCTTCAGCGTTCACGACGAGGCCACACTGCCGCCATCGATGAGCGTGCCCGCTTCCGGCCTGCTCTACATAGCCGGCAGCGAAAACGCAGAACTTGATCCGGCCATCTACGGCACGACCTATGTAACGCCGGGCTATGTCGAGCGCGTCGTAGACGAGCAGCTTGGCCGCGATGTGTCGCTCTGGCGCCTGCCGCGACTGCTGGCGCACGAGCAGGATATTTACGTTCTTACCCGGGGCCGGCGCGACCTCTCGAAGCTGGATGGTTTTCGACGCGGCCCCCGGGGCTGGCTCGACGAGCTTCATCTCGACTCATCCGGGCGCAAGGTTCATCTGGCCGGCTGGGCAGGCTCGCTCGATGACGCCGGTTTCGACGGTGTGACAATCCGCCTGGGCGAGCAGACCTTCAGCCAGCCTGTCGGCCTGCCCACTCCAAAAGTCGCTGAAGTTCTCGGGCATGCCGGACTGGCCCAAAGTGGCTTTTCCTGCACCCTCGAGCTGCCCAATCAGCGGGCGCCCTGGCTGTCGCTGACCGCGGTAACTGCAGACGGAGAGCGCGCCCTGATCTACTGCGGGCGTCTTCAGCGCGAATGACTTTCGACTCGCTGACCTTCGCGCTGTTCATCGTCGTGCTGTGGGGCCTGGTGGCACTCAGTCGCGGCTGGCGCGTACGCAAGCTCGAACTGCTGGCCGCCAGCTATCTGTTCTATGCTGCCTGGAACCCGGTTTTCATCTGGCTGCTGGTAATTTCCACTGTCGTCGACTGGCACGCCGCCCGGCGCTTGAGCCAAAGCGACCGCCCGGGTCATCGCAAGCTGTGGCTGCTGCTGTCCATCCTGATCAACCTCGGACTACTGAGCTGGTTCAAGTACGCCGACTTTTTCATCACCAACTACAACGAAGTCGCCGGCTGGCTCGGCCTGGCCGCCTTCCAGGCGCCGCTGCTCGACGTCGTGCTGCCGATCGGCATTTCCTTCTACACCTTTCAGACCCTGTCCTACACCTTCGACGTCTACCGCCGGCGTATTACACCCGGCAATGACCTGATCGACTACGCGCTTTACGTGAGCTTCTTTCCGCAGCTGGTGGCCGGCCCGATCGTGCGTTACGAGCAGTTTGCGCCCCAGCTGGCGGCCCCGCGACCGATCACGGCCGGCAATCTCGAATTGGGGGCGGCGCTGATGGTCGGCGGGCTGTTTCTCAAGACGGTGCTGGCCGACAGCGTATTCGCGCCGGTGGTCGACGCCGGCTTTGCCGCTGCCGGGGGCATCGGCACCCTGCAGGCGTGGTCGAGCATCCTGTCGTTCAGCGGCCAGATCTACTGCGACTTTGCCGGCTACTCGCTGTGCGCCATCGGCGCGGCGCGCGTATTCGGCTTCGTGCTGCCGAAGAATTTCCATACGCCCTATGCCGCCGTCGGCTTTTCCGACTTCTGGCGGCGCTGGCATATTTCCCTTTCAACCTGGATACGCGATTACGTCTACATCAGCCTCGGCGGCAATCGTCATGGTCGCGCACGCACCCTGGCCAGTCTTGTCATCACCATGGGCCTGGGCGGGCTGTGGCACGGTGCGGCCTGGACCTTCGTGCTCTGGGGTCTGGTCCACGGCCTGTGGCTGGTCATCGAGCACACGCTCAGGCCGCTGGCCGGGCGCTCGGCCCTGCTCGCCCATCGCGCGATGGCGCCGCTGTACATGGCGATCACCTTTGTCATGGTGACGCTGACCTGGGTGCTGTTTCGCGCCGAAAGCCTGGCGCAGGCCGGTTCGTTCTACGCCGCCCTGCTGAGCGCCTCGGCGTCGACGATGAACACGGCCGGCTGGCTTGCGCTGGCGACCATGGCGGTGCTGCTCGCCTGGCATGCGGCCATGCGCCGCGTCGAGATCGAGCGCGTCCACGCTCGACTGCCCTGGCCCGTTCGCGGGATGATGGTCGGGCTGCTGCTGGCCGCCGTTCTCATGAGCCCCGGCGACAGCCGGGCCTTCATCTACTTCCAGTTCTGAGCATGCAACGCAAGGCGCAATCCATCGCCGTGATCGTCCTGGTCCTGCTGGTCGCAGGCGTAACGCTGACCGGCTGGGAGTGGCTGTGGCGCCAGCAGGGCCACGAACCGGCGCTCTACGACGACCGCGATCTGTGGAGCCTGCACCGCGACCGGGCAACGACTGTCGCTCAAGCGCGGAATTTCACCGTCATCGGCGCCTCGCGGATTCAGCTCGCCTTCTCCACGGAGGCCTTCGAATCAAGCATGCCGGGCTGGCGCGCCACTTCGCTGGCCATCAATGGCCACTATCCGACCGCGGTGCTGCAGGACCTCGCCCATGACCCGGACTTTGCCGGCGTGCTGCTCGTGGCTGTGGATGCACGCGGTCTGGCCCACTGGTATCGCGACATGAGCGAACCCTGGGTGCGCCACCATCAGCGCGACTTCGGCCCCCAGCGCCGCATCGAGCGACAGCTGCTCACGGGGCTGCAAAAACGTCTGGTCATGGCCGGCAGTGACTTCAACCTGGTCCGGCGGCTGACGGGCTGGCTCGACGACCGTCCCCCACCACACCACTACACCCGCCTGCTCGACGACCGCACCATTTCGGCGGACTACAGCCGGGCAAATGTCGCCGGGTTGCGAGAGAACTTCGTCCACGGACTGGCCGCAGACTACGCGCGCCGGCCGCCACCTTCCCCGGCGCGCTGGCTCGACGCACTCGAGCCTCTTGCCGAGGCCGTCACCGCCATCCAGCAGCGCGGCGGCAAGGTGGTATTTCTACGCATGCCCACTGCCGACGATCACTGGACGCTTGACCGCGAGCACTATCCGCGCGAAAAGTACTGGAATCAGCTGGCCAAGGCCACCGGCGCTGTCACGGTGCATTTCGCCGACCACCCGCAGCTGGCCGAGCTCACGCTACCCGATACTTCGCATATCGATGGCAGCGACCGCGGCCGGTTTACCCGGTCGCTGATCGGCATTCTGAACGAGGCTGGCGTACTGCCGGCCGGCTATTGACGCCGGGTTAATAACAACCAAGTTGAACGATCAAGCGTTACCGCTGAACGCCTCGATGGCTTTGACGATCTCCCCGCGCGCCTCATCGGGGCCGTGCCAGCCCAACACCTCGACCCATTTACCGACTTCCAGATCCTTGTAGTGACTGAAGAAGTGGCGAATGTTGCGGCGGCTGAACCGAGCCAGATCGTCGATGGACTGGATATCCTCGTGCAGCGGCGAGACTGCCTCGATCGGCAGGGCCGCGATCTTGACGTCACGCCCGGCCTCATCGGACATTTCAAGGTAACCGATCGGACGGCAACGAATGATCGAACCGGGCAGCAGCGGTACGCTGATGAGCACCATCACATCGAGCGGGTCGCCGTCTTCAGCCAGCGTGTTGGGCACGAATCCATAGTTGCAGGGATAGCGCATGGCCGTGGCCAGCAGCCGGTTGACGTGAATGCCGCCGGTCTCCTTGTCGACCTCGTACTTGACCGGTGGGCCGTCGAGCGGTATTTCGATGATGGCGTTGAAGTCGTCGGGCGGATTCACGCCCGGCGCAATATCATTGACGTTCATGTATGCAAAGCCGTTTTGCGGAAGTCTGGATTGGGATCATCCTGCCATAATCACCGCCTGCGCGCTCCACCCCGTGCTTGCCGATACCGGCTCCGGCAGGCCAGCCACTCGCCATGATGATGGCGACCATCAGCGTCGGAGCCGGCGACGGCGCCTCATCAACAGTCGGGAGCGACCGGTGTAATCGCTTGATTTTGCCTCTGCCGCTGGCGGTGAAGGCGGTGACTCGGCGCCCGCTCGTGGCGCATCATCGCTGTCGCCCACGACCTCATCCCAGCCGGATTGATAACTGGATGATGCCTCCGGAGCGGCGTCGATGTCGCCAAAGACATCCGGCTCTACCGCGCCGTCTGGCGCGGGTGCCGATACTTCCTCGGGCGCTGCGGCAGCCGGTGATGGCTCTGTCGCTGGCTCGGGAGCCGGCTCGGGCTCAGGTTCGGGTTCGGGTTCGGGTTCGGCATGGAGCAACGAGCGCCCATCCACAACCACGTCTTCGACCGCAGCAACGCCGCGAATTGTCGACAGCTCGTCGATAAGCGCCCTTGGGTCTCCGAACTCATGCTCCGAGTCGGCACTCAGCTTGATTCGATACCCCGCGTCGGCGTCGATGTAGCGGTGTTTTCTGAAGTTCAGTCCGGCCCGGCTGACAGCCGAGACCGCGGCGGCGAGCATGCCCGACCTGCGGCTCAGCGACAGCGTGATGGCAACATCAGCCATGTCCAATAAACCCCTCTGGTCATTTCCCTGCTTCTTGCCTCACCTGCGCCCTGAAATATCGCCACCCGACGCGGGCAGGCTGATCGAACAAGGCGCGAAGTATAGCAAGGATAGCGGTTTTTCCTTACAATTACTCGATTTTGCGTTCCGGGCGTTTGCCCGGAGCCGTACGCTCGCGCTTGCATTCCAACAATTTGTGACCTGATCTTCGGGAGTCAAAATGAACCAGTTGATGATCCCCCCGGTTCTCGGGGTCGTGGGCCTGATCGTGGCCTTCATTCTGTACCGCGTGGTGATGCGCTACCCGGCCATGGAGGGCCGGCCCAGCCAGATCGCCGAGCTGATCCAGCAGGGCGCCTCGGCCTTCATGCGCCGTGAATTGATACTGATCGGCCTGTCGGTCGCCGTGATCTTCGTGGCGCTGTCGGTGTCGGGCTTGGGCATTCAGACCGCCATCTCCTTCCTCGTTGGCGCTGTATGCTCCGCCATGGCCGGCTTTTTCGGCATGTTTGCCGCCACGCGCGCGAACGTGCGCACGACCACCGCAGCCCACGAACACGGCACCAACCGCGCCCTGAGCGTCGCCTTCTACGGCGGCTCGGTGATGGGCATGCTGGTCGCCTCCCTGGGCCTGCTCGGCCTGGGCACGCTCTACCTGGTGTTCGGATCCGATCCGGAGACGGCAAACAACATCCACGGCTTTGGCATGGGGGCCAGCGTGGTGGCACTGTTCTACCGTGTCGGCGGCGGCATCTTCACCAAGTCTGCCGACGTTGGCGCCGACCTGGTGGGCAAGGTCGAGGCCGGCATTCCCGAAGACGACCCGCGCAACCCCGGCGTGATCGCCGATAACGTCGGCGACAACGTCGGTGATGTGGCCGGCATGGGCTCGGACATCTTCGAATCCTACTGCGGCGCCATGATTGCCACCGTGGCCCTGGCCACCGTGATGTGGCAGCGGGCCGGCGGCGGCTATATCGACGGTCTGGGCGAAGGCTCGGCGGTGATGGGGCTGCCACTGCTGCTGTCTTCTCTGGGGCTGGTCTGCTCCATCGGTGCCATCCTGCTGGTGCGCGCCTCGTCGGGCAAGAGCCCGGAAGTGGCCCTGCGCACGGGCACCATTTCCTCGGCGATCGGCTTTATCGCGCTCGCCTTTTTCCTGGTCAAGTATCTCGGCATCAACACCGGCGTCTGGGTTGCAGCGCTGGTCGGCGCGGCCGGCGGCATCGTCATCGGTCTGTCGACCGAGTATTTCACCGCCGGCAAGCCGGTTCGCGACATCGCTCACTCCGGTGAAACCGGGGCCGCCACGGTGATCATTTCCGGACTGTCCACCGGCATGCGCTCAGTGGTCATTCCGGTGCTTGCGATCTGTGTGATGATCTTCGTGGCAAACGCTGCGGCCGGTCTGTACGGTGTGGGTATCGCCGCGGTTGCCATGCTGGCCACGGTCGGCATGACGATGGCCATCGACGCCTACGGCCCCGTGGCCGACAACGCCGGCGGCATCGCCGAGATGGCCGGCCTGGGCGAGGAAACCCGCAAGATCACCGACTCGCTCGACGAGCTCGGCAACACCACGGCCGCCATCGGCAAGGGCTTTGCCATCGGGGCTGCCGCCATGGCGGCGCTGACCCTGATCTCGGCCTATATCGCCGAAGTCAGCCACCGCATGCCCGACTTTTCGCTGGAAATCTCCGATCCCAACGTGCTCATCGGCATGTTCATCGGCGGCATTTTCCCGTTTCTGGTCGCGGCCATCACCATGACCGCCGTCGGCGACGCCGCCTTCGAAATGATCACCGAAATCCGCCGCCAGTTCCGCGAAATCCCCGGCCTGCTCGACGGCAAGGCCGAGCCCGACGCGCCGCGCTGTGTCGACATCGCCACGACATCTGCCATCAAGCGCATGATGCTGCCGGCCGCGCTGGCCGTGCTGGGCCCGGTGGTCATCGGCTTTGGTCTGGGCGCCGAGGCGCTGGGTGGCATGCTCGGCGGCGCGCTGCTGGGCTGCGTTCTGCTGGCGCTGACCATGGCCAACGCCGGCGGCGCCTGGGACAACGCCAAGAAGTACGTCGAAAAGGGCCACTTCGGCGGCAAGGGCTCGGAAGCGCACAAGGCCAATGTGGTCGGCGACACCGTGGGCGACCCGCTCAAGGACACCTCCGGCCCGTCGATGAACATCCTGATCAACGTCATGGCCATCGTCAGCCTGGTGATCGCACCGCTGCTGACGCACTGATCGGCAGCATCGAACTCAGTGCTCTGGAAACGCGGCCGCTGGCCGCGTTTCCTTTTTACGGGGGTGGCTCAGCCGATCGAGCCGGCGATTCGAACTCGAAATGCCCGGATCACAAGCACCAAATCCCAAACAAATCCGAAGTCTCGATTTTTGAATGACCTGAACGGGGAGCCGAGCCACCTGCGAACCCGAAGTGGCCCCCCGACGAGCGAAGCCGGAATTGGCTTCGATCATTCAAGCATGGGACATCGAGAAATGTTTGAAAATTGGTGCTTGGTACTGGTGTCGTCGCTCGTGGTCAGCTTGCCGTCACCCAGTCGGGCAGTCGATTCGAGACGATCTTGAGTTCTTGCATGTGCTGGCGATAGCCCGGGCATAGCTCACCGACGCGGCGCCAGAAAGCGGGCGAATGGTTCGGGTGCTCCAGGTGCACCAGCTCGTGAATCAGCACGTAGCGGCAGGCTTCGGGCGAGCACAGCAGCAGCCGCGCGTTGAGCGAGATATTGCCGCGGGATGAGCAGCTGCCCCAGCGCGTTTTCTGATTGCGAAAACTGAGGCAGCCCGGATTCAGGCCGTGCTGCGCGGACAGCGCCTGGACCCACGGCGTCAGGCTTGCCCGCGCCCGCTGCTTGAGCCAGGCTTGAAGACGACGCGCAATCTGCTCCTCCGCTTCGGCCTCGGGCAGATGGACGACCTGTTCAGCGCGGCAACGATCCACCGAACCTGCTCCATGTGGGCCGTAAATCACCGCCCACTGCTCGCCGATCGCCGGCAGGTCGAGGCGGGCCGGGCGAAGCCCGCTGGTTGCCGGATCCCGACTTTGACGCTGGCTTGCCAGGCGCGCGCGCACCTGCGCGATCCAGGCTTCCTGGGCCTTGACGAAACGATCGATCTCGCTGCGACGCACCCGAGCGGGTGCGGTGACCACCAGGGCGCCATCGCGCTCGATGCGCAGCTTGACGCGCCGGGCGCGGGGGTGATGGCGGAGACGGTAGTTCATGCTGGTTTGCTGGTTTGCTGGTTTGCTGGTTTGCGCGCAATTTTACTGCGCTACCATACGCGGCCAGCATCGCTATCGTCCGACATTCGCAACCAGCCAACCTGCCAACAACCCCAATGATCCAACTTTCCGGAATCACCCTGCGCCACGGCCCCGAGCCGCTGCTCGAAGACGCTTCGGCCACAATTCACCCCGGCCACAAGGTCGGGCTGGTCGGCGCCAACGGCAGCGGCAAGTCGAGTCTGTTCAGCCTGCTGTTGGGCCGAATGAGCGTCGATCAGGGCGAAGCGTCAGTGCCCGATGACTGGACCATCGGTTACATGGCCCAGGAAATCGGCGACCTGGAACGACCGGCCATCGAATACGTGATCGACGGCGATGCGGATCTGCGCGCAGCCGAAACCCGCCTGGAGCGTGCCGAAACGGATGCCGATGGCCACGCCATTGCGACCGCGCACGCTCGCCTGGACGAGGCCGGCAGCTATACCGCTCTCGCGCGGGCCGGCGCACTGCTCAACGGCCTGGGTTTTTTGCCTGATGCACACCAACGCCCGGTGGGCAGCTTCTCGGGCGGCTGGCGCATTCGGCTGAGCCTGGCCCGGGCCCTGATGACCCCTTCAGCCCTGCTGCTGCTCGATGAGCCAACCAACCACCTCGACATGGAAACCGTGGTCTGGCTCGAAAGCTGGCTGAAACGCTATGACGGCACCCTGGTGGTAATTTCCCACGATCGCGATTTTCTCGACAACGTGGTCTCCTCGATCATCCACATCGAGCACCGCGGGCTGCACCAGTACACCGGGGGCTACAGCGAATTCGAGCGTCAACGTGCCGAGCGCCTGGCACAGCAGCAGGCCAGTTTCGAAAAGCAGCAGCGCGAAATCGCGCACATGCAGAGGTTCATCGACCGCTTCCGGGCCAAGGCTACCAAGGCGCGGGCAGCACAGAGCCGCATCAAGGCCATGGAACGCATGGAAAAGGTGGCGCCCGCGCATATCGACTCGCCCTTTGACTTTGCTTTTCCCGAGCCACCGCGCGCGGCCAGCCCGCTGATCCACCTCGACCAGGTGCGTCTGGGCTACGGCCAGACCACCATCCTCGACGGGGTCAGCACCAGCCTCGCGCCGGGCGATCGCGTGGCCCTGCTCGGCCTCAATGGTGCGGGCAAGTCCACGCTGGTGCGGGCGCTGGCCGGCGAACTCGAGCCGCTGGCCGGGACCATTACCGCCAGCCGCAACCTGGCGATCGGCTATTTCGCCCAGCACCAGCTCGAACAGCTCGACGTGGAGGCCAGCCCGGTGACCCATCTGCAGCGCATCGCTCCGGATGAGCGCGAGCAGAACCTGCGCGACTTTCTCGGCGGCTTCGACTTTCGCGGCGACATGGCCACCGCAGCAGTAGGACCGTTCTCCGGCGGCGAAAAAGCGCGGCTGGTGCTTGCTTTGCTGGTCTGGCGCTCACCCAACCTGCTCTTGCTCGATGAGCCGACAAACCATCTCGATCTGGACATGCGCCATGCCCTGACCGTCGCCATGCAGGGCTTCGAAGGTGCCGTCGTCACCGTCTCGCACGATCGCCATCTGCTGCGCAATACCGTGGATGACTACTGGCTGGTGGCCGATGGCAGCCTGCGCAGCTTCAAGGGCGACCTCGACGACTACCGACGCTGGCTCAAGGAGCGCTCACCCGAGGGCGAAGCGCCCAGGGCCACCGCCGAGAACAGCGCCAGCGCCAACGGCCGATTGCCCGAATCACGCAAGGCACAGCGCCGCGACCGCGCAGCTCAGCGCGCCCGCCTCAGACCATTGCAGAACCGGGTGCAGAAACTCGACCGCAAACTGGAAACCGCCTCAGCCGCCCTGGAAGACATTGAAGCCCGACTTGCAGACGCAACGCTCTACCAGGAAGACCGGTCTGGCGAACTGCAAGACACTCTCGCCCGTCAGGCCGAGCTCAAACAGTCGCTGGCAGCCATCGAAAGCGAGTGGATGGAAGCCGCCGAAGCGCTGGAAGCAGAGCAGGACGCGTTGAGCCTTGCCGGCCGGGATCACTCCTGCAGCCACGGTCGGTAAAAGCCGGGCGCTGTCTTGTCGCCCCGCCTTGAATCCTTTATGTTGGCCGGTTGAAGCAACCAACCGGGGACGACTTGACCAACCTGCTTGCCATCGGTGACATGCACCTGGGGCGCCCGCCCGCGGCGATTCCCGACGATCTCCATGCCAGGCGCCAGCAGCTGGGCCCGGACATCGCATGGTCGCGCGCTGTTGATGCGGCGGTGCAGCACCGCGTCGATGCGGTGCTGCTGGCCGGCGATCTCGTTGATCAGGAGCGGGATTTCTTTGTCGCCTACGGCCAGCTCAAGGCCGGGGTGCAGAAGCTGGCGGCCAGCGGAATCCGTATCCTGGCGGTCGCAGGCAACCACGACACCGAAGTGCTGCCACGGCTGGCCGATGAAATCGACGCGCTGGAGCTGCTGGGCCGCAACGGGCAGTGGCAGACACAAAAGGTCAACGACATCACGGTGCTGGGCTGGTCCTTCCCGCGTGCGCAGGTCCGCCAGAGCCCGCTGCCGGATCTGCCGGCCCTGTCGCCGGACGGCCCCCTCATCGGCCTGCTCCACTGCGACCTCGACCAGCCCGACAGTCCTTATGCGCCGGTCAGCCGGCGCGAGCTGGAAGCGGCCCCCGTTGACGCCTGGCTGCTGGGCCACGTCCACCGCCCCGACGAGCTCGATGGAGATCGACCGATGGGCTACCTTGGTTCGATCACCGCGCTGCGGGCATCGGAGACCGGATCGCGCGGCCCCTGGCTGATCCGGATCGACGACCAGGGCATCACCGCTGACCAGCTGACGCTGGCGCCGCTGCGCTACGAAGCCATGACCATCGACTGCAGTGATGTCGAAGATGCGGCAATGCTGAGCGAGCGCATTCTGGCTGCCGCCCGCAAGCAGGTCAGGTCGCTGGTCGCCAAGGACATCGCACCCACCGCCATGGGGCTGCGGCTGACGCTTGCGGGCCATTCTACGGCTGCCATCAGAATCGAAGAAGCCGCCGCTGAGCTGGCCGGCGACCACCGCAGCTGGAATGAACAGGGTGTTCACTGTTTCGTTCAGCGCATCGAGTGCCGCATCCTGCCCAGGCTCGACCTGGAACAGTTGTCGGGTCGCAGCGATCCCTGCGGGCTGCTGGCGCGGCGACTGCTGGCGCTGGAGTCCCCAGACAGCGATGAATATCAGCGCCTGGTCCGGCTGGCGCGGCAATCCATGGCCACCACCGTCGGCGCCCGCGAGTTCCAGCCGCTGCACGCCGATCCGGATGATGCCGCCGTGGCTGCGTGGCTAAAGCGCGCCGCCCGCTCAGCACTGACTCGGCTGATCGCCCAGCGCGAGCGCGCACAATGAAACTCGAACGCCTCGATATTCACCACCTGGCCGGGCTTGCGGAGCCGCTGTCGGTCGCGTTCGATGCCGACGCGATCAATTTCATCACCGGCCCCAATGCCTCGGGCAAATCCAGCATCATTCGTGCGGTCCGCGCGCTGCTCTATCCGGAGCTGACGCCGGCTTACTGCCATATCCGGGCGCGCTGGCGCAGCGGCGACACCACCCTGGAGTGCGAGCGTCACGGCGCACAGGTCAGCTGGTTTGACAACGGTGAGCCAGCCCCGCCGCCGCGCCTGCCGGGCAGCGAAAACGTCGGCGCCTACCTGATCAGCTCCGAAGACCTGGCACGACTTGGCGATACCGATGCCCACATCGCCGCGCAGATCCGCACGCTGCTGGCCGGCGGCTACGATCTTGACGCCCTGCTCGAACAACCGCCGCTGGCATCGCTTCCGCGGCCGCAAAAGCGCGCCCGGGAGCTACTTGATCTGGCGCGCGCAATCGATGACAAGCAGAAGGAATACGCCGAGCTCAAAGACGAACTCGACACCCTCACGATGCTGCAGCATGAGCTGGAGGAAACCGGCCAGGCGGCGGGGCAACTGCGTGCCTGTGAGGATGCGCTGGCGCTGGCAGATGCCATTGCTGCTCGCAACGCGCTCGAGAACACGCTGATCGAGGAATTTCCCGGCGGCATGGAGCGTCTGCACGGCGATGAGCTGACCCGCCTCGATCAGATCGAGGAGCAGATCGAGCAGCGCAATCGCGACCTCGACCTCACGCGCCAGGCACTGAAAACAGCGCAGTCGCGCCTGGACAGCAGCGGCGGCGCTGATCCGCAGCAGCTCGAGGCCCTTCAGGCCGAGCTGGCCGACCGCCGCGATGAGCTTGCCGATATCGAGCGCCGGATCGACCAGCATGCCGCCGCGCTCGATCAGAGCATGCGGCAGCGCGAAACCACGGCCGAGCGCCTCGGCGACCTCAAGCCCGAGACCCAGCCTCAGCTGACGCTGACGCAGCTTCAGGCCTTCGAACAGCGCGTCGAAAAGGTGCTCGATCAGCGCGAAAGAGTGCGCTCGATCAGCGGCGAACTGGCCTGCCTTCACGTCCCCCGGGACCGTGCCGAAGACACGCCGGAGCAGCTGCGATCAGCGCGCGACACACTGATGGAGTGGCTGGAGCATGCGCGTCTGAGTGGCCTCGAGGGTCTGCTGTGGAGCGGCCTGTCGATTACCGGTGCGCTGGCGGGCTGGCGGCTGCTGGGTCCGCGCGAAATCGAGCCGTTTGGCGAACTTGTCCTGCTCATTCTGCTGGCGGTCGGAGTGCCGGCCTTTCTTCTGTGGCGCTTCGTGATGCGCTATCGCTACCTCACCGGCGCGCGTTCGCGCTTTCTTGCAACCGGCGTCGAGCCGCCGCTGGGCTGGAGCGAGGAGGAGGTCGAGACCCGGCTGGACCGTCTCGAACAGGAATTCGAAGCGGCCACGCATCGTCAGGTTCAGCACAACCACGCCGGTGATCTGCGCACGCGGCTCAACGAAGCGCGCAGCCGGCTCGAGCAGGCCCTCGAACAGCTTCAGTCCAGCAGCAAGGCGGCCGGGCTGACGACCGAACCCCGGCTGGAAACCAGCTTTCTGCTGTGGGCGCGGCAGCTGCATGACTGGCAGCAGGCCGACCAGACCGTTGCCGGCCACAAGCAGGCGCTCGAACACGATCGATCGGCCCAGGCAGCCAGCCGCAAGCAGGCGGTCAAATTGCTCGCACACCATGGTTTCGAGCTGACGCCGAAGTTCTCCAGCCGCGATCTGGCCGCGATACTGCACCAGCTGGCGCCGCGCATGCGCACCAGCGCCGAACTGCACAACGAGATCCAGGCGCACCATCACCGCATCGGCGAACTCGAGGCCGATATCGACATGCTGCGCCAGCGTCGGCAGCAGCTGTTCGCCCAGATCAGCATCGGCAGCGACGACCGCGAAACCCTGGTCAAGCGCATTGATCAGCACGAGGAGTGGCGCCAGCTTGAACACCAGCGCCGTGCGGCCTCACTGGAAATCGCCCGCCTTGAACAGCGGCTCGGCACAGACACGGCCCTGCTCGAGCAGGCGCGCAAACAACAACGCGACGAGCTGACACAGCAGCACCAGAGCCTGGCCGAAAAGGTGGACCGTCGTGATGAGCTCAACCGGCGCATCGCCACCATCCATACCCGTCATGAAGATCTGCTCGATCGCCGCGAGCTATGGCAGCTGACCGGAGAATTCGAGCGCCAGCGCGAGGCTCTGGCCAACGACTTCGATGAGCACGTGCTCGCAGCCGTCGGTCAGGCCCTGATCGAAGACGTGCGCATGGCACACCAGGCCGACAACGAACCGGCCGCGCTCAGGCGGGCGGGCTACTGGTTCGAGCGCTTTACCCATCATCGCTATCGACTGCGCTTTCGCGGCGAACGCTTCGAGGCTTTCGACGCCCGCGCCGAACAGGGCCGCGCCCTGTCCGAGCTTTCCACCGCCACGCGCGCACAGCTCCTGCTGGCCGTCCGCCTGGCCTGGATCGAGCAGGCCGAGCACAACCGCGAACCGCTGCCGGTCTTCATGGACGAAGTGCTCACCACTTCCGATCCCGATCGTTATCGCCTGGTGGTCCAGTCGATCCAGGACATCGCCAGTGACGGTCGGCAGATGTTCTATCTGACCGCCCAGGGTGACGAAGCCGCCGCCTGGGCATCCTGGATCGAAGACGGGCCGAAGCCTCACATCATCGACATGGCCGAAGTCAGACGCGACCAGATCGAGCCGCTCGAGCTGCGCATGCCCGAAGGTGAGCGGCGCAAACGCGAGGTGCCCGAGCCCGGCGAAAGCACGCCCCAGACCTGGGCGAGAAAAGCGGCCATCGGACCAATTCGGCCGTGGCTCGGCAGCGGCATGATCGAAGTCTTCCACCTGCTGCACGACGATCTCTCACTGGCCGCACGGCTGATGCGCCTGGAACTGTCGCGGGTCGGCGAACTCGCGGGGCATCTCGACAGCGACACCGGCGACAGACTGTTTGACGCCAGCGAATGCGAGATGCTCGAACGACGCTGCCGGGCGGCCGGGCTGATCCTCGATGACTGGCGCGAGCGCCATCATCGTCCGGTCGACGCCGCCACGCTGGCCGCCTTCGGACAAATCACCGATACCTTCATGCCGCGCGTGCTCGATCTGCTCGAGCGGGTCGACGGCCACCCCCAGGCTCTGATCGATGGCCTGCTCGACGGTCGCGTGAAGCGCTTCCGAGCCGACACCATCGAGGCGCTGGAGCAGTGGCTGAGCGACCATGGTTACCTGGCAGCCCGGGCCGACGATAGCGCCATCACCGCCGCCGAGCTGTCGAGCCGAACCGGCCTGGGCCCGGAAGAGGCCGCCAGCCTGCGCGAATGGATCGTGAGCGCGATCGATGACCCGCTGGGCTAGCCCGATGCGCCGGCGGAGCTCGGCATGCATTCCGTGACCTTCCGGCGCACCGCGCCACGGATCACGGGTGTGGTTCGCTACAGGTTCCGCCCGTAGAACAGCTCCTGCATTTCCTTGCGCAGGCGCTTTTCAACGCGGTTGCGCTCGCGCTTGTCGAGCTCGCCGGCGTTGCTGCCGAACAGATAATTATCCAGCTCGAACTCCTTGAGCCGCATCTTGGTGTGGAACAGATTGTCCTGATAGACGTTGACGTCGATCATCTCGTAGCCACGTTTGGTATCGCGACTCAGATAGTCCTGAATGGAGGTGATCTTGTGGTCGATGAAATGCTTGCGCCCGCGCACGTCCCGGGTGAAACCTCGCACCCGGTAGTCGACCGTGACGATGTCCGACTCGAAGCTGTGAATCAGGTAATTGAGCGCCTTGAGCGGTGAAATCACGCCACAGGTGGCAACATCGATATCAGCACGGAACGTGCAAATACCGTCGCGGGGATGGCTTTCGGGATAGGTATGAGCGGTGATATGGCTTTTGTCCAGATGCCCCACAACCGACTCCGGCAGCGGGCCTGGTACGGCTGATCCGCCGGCTGCGGCGCCATCGACCGGCTCCTCGGCAATCAGCATGGTCACGCTCGCGCCCTGCGGCTCGTAGTTCTGCCGGGCGATGTTGAGAATATTGGCCCCGATGATCTCGGACACATCGGTAAGGATCCGGGTCAGACGCTCAGCGTTGTAGGCCTCATCGATATAGGCTATATACTCCTCGCGCTCGGTCGAAGAGGTGGCAAAGCACAGATCGTAGATATTGAAACTGAGTGCCTTGGTCAGATTATTGAAGCCGTGCAGCTTGATGCGACGAGAAGCCATTGCTGTTTGAGTACCTGTGCCGGCGCCGGTGTAAACGCGCTGATTATCAATCATTGTCCATCTCCGTTTCCACCCTGAAATCCGTTACACTTCCGAAGTCGGCATAATCCCGGGTTTGACGCGAGTCACAACCCGGGGGCAAAATTGTCGGCAGCCGCATCAGGGCATGCCCTGGTTCCAAGGGGTTCCCGCGTGATCGCTGGAACGAAAAGCATCCATACCATTCAAACCAGAACACGTGATGAGAGATTTCCAGTTTTACCCAATTGACCGCGGAGCAATGGACCGGTTTCTTTCCATCTGCCAGCGCCAGCACTACCCGGCCAAGACCACCGTCATGCGACCCGGCGACTCGGGCGACAGCCTGCTCTATATCATCGAAGGATCGGTATCGGTTTCGACCGAAGGCGATGACGGCCGCGAGCTGATCCTCAGCTACCTCAACCCGGGCGATTTCATCGGCGAAATGGGGCTTTTCATGAAGCCATCGCAGCGCGAATCGCTGGTACGCACACGCAGCAAGTGCGAAGTCGCCGAAGTATCCTACGACCGCCTGCGCCAGGCGCTGGACAACGAGCTACGCGACCACGCCATCGACATCCTCACGGCCATCGGCTCCAAGCTGGCCCAGCGCCTGCTCCACACTCGGCGCAAGGTCTTCCATCTGGCCTTCCTGGATACCCAGGGCCGCATCGCCAAGGCCTTGATCGACCTGTGCAGCGAACCGGACGCGATTTCCCACCCCGAAGGCACGCAGATCAAGATCACGCGCCAGGAGCTGAGCCGCATCGTGGGTTGCTCGCGGGAAATGGCCGGGCGAGTGATGAAAAACCTCGAAGAAGAAGGCATGATCCGCGCTTCCGGGAAAACCGTGGTGGTGCTGGGTACCTACAAGGGTGCGCCGGCCTGAGCCCGGCCCCGGCCGCAGACCCCGTGCCCGCCTAGATAAGCCAGTAGACTGCCGCGGCCACGACGACCGCAGCGGCGGCAACCGCCGCCCAGGGCAGCCATCGCGGGCTGTCGTGCCCGGCAGCCTCCGGCGAATCATCCGGATCGAAGAAGCGGAACTCCACGCGACCGAAGCGCACCCGGTCGCCGCTGGCCAGTGCCGAACTCGAGATCTTGCGATCGTTGACGAAAGTGCCGTTGGTCGACAACAGGTTGACCACGCGCCAGCCGGCCGAATCCCGCACCAGCCGCGCGTGCTCGGAAGAAACGCTGGACTCGTCGAGCTTCAGATCACAGCTTTCGGCCCGACCGACGATGATCCGGCTGGAACTGAGCGCAAACGACTGTACGCTGACTCCTGCGCTCAGGCCGGTCAGCTGCGCGCGTGAACCCGACACCGGATCGCTCGCCGCCTCCTCGATCAGCTGGCTGACCTCATCGCGGCTGAATACCTGCGTTCCCTGAGGTCCCTGATCCTTGCGGCTGCTGCGTCCGTTTTCGCTGCTCATGTCATTGCACTCCATTATTGCCCTATCTTACCGAAGGGCCACTTCCAGCGCGAGCGCCGGCCCGGCAGGCCCGGTGGCGCCGCCACCACGATCGCCGACACATTATCGCGCGCCCCCGAGGCCAGGGCGCCCTGCAACAGCGTGTCGACCAGCTGCTGTGCATCTCCAGCCTGACTGGAGCGCACGATCCTCTCCATCTCGGCGTCACTGAGCTCACCCGACAGGCCGTCGGAACACAACAGAATCATGTCGCCGGGCTGCCATTGGCCGTGAATGGTATCGATGCGCGGGGCGGCCTCTCCGTTCAGCCCGAGACAATCGGTCAACACATGGCGCTGTGGATGCCGAGTGGCCTGCTCTGGCGTCAGCGCACCCGAGGCCACCAGCACGCCAGCCACATTGTGGTCACTGGTGAGCATCTCCAGGCGCTTGCCATCGGGCCGAAACCGATAGGCGCGACTGTCACCTACCCAGCAGATCTGATAGCGGCCCTGTTGCTCCAGCAGCGCCACGATGGTTGTACCCATATCGTTGAACTCGGGCTGCTCGCGCTGCCCGGAGCGAATGGCGTGGTGTGCGGCAAGAACGGCATCGGCCAACTCCCCGCCCCGGCGAACCTGGTCGCGAATCGTATCCCGGGCCGTACAGCTGGCCCGGGCGCCGCCAGCGTGGCCGCCCATGCCGTCGGCCACCAGCCACAGGCCCAGCGGCTCGTCGGCCAGTACCGCGTCCTGATTCTCACGCCGTACCCGCCCGACATCACTGGCTGAAGCTGATCGACTTTTCCCCTTGCTGACCGTGACGCTGTTCATGTTCGCACTATCACGTAGAATTCCGGAAGCCTGCACTCCTGTAAGAACGGATCCGGACCCATTTTTCGGCCAGAATAGCGGATTTTGATCAAATCAGCGAATCCACCTCAACGGCATAACGTAATGAATACAATTCCAGGCACTCAAACCAGCGCATGGCGCGTCCTGAAATTTGGCGGCAGTTCGGTTGCACAGGCCGAAAACTGGCCGCGCATTGTTGAGCAGGTCGAGCTGGCGCGAAAACAGGGGCTGAAAGTGGTCGTTGTGGTCTCGGCGCTGCGCGGCATCACCGACCTGATCCAGGACTACATCGACAGCAGCACCGACCCCGCAGCCCTGCTCGCCGAAATCGAGCGCCGGCACCGCGAGCTGCTGAGCGCCCTGGGCCTGCCTGCCGACAGCCTCGACAAGACACTGAGCGCGTTGCGCAACCTTGTCGAGCAAGGCTTCAACGCCGGTGAGCCGGCCGACCAGGCCCGGCTGCTGGCCTTCGGCGAGCTGCTCTCCAGCCGGCTGGCGGTCGCCAGGCTCGCGCGTGCTGCCGACGACGTCCGCTGGCTCGACAGCGGCAGGGCGCTGACCAGCGATGCAGGCGAGCAGCGCAGTCGCCGCGCCTGCTATCTTTCCGCTCGCTGCCGAGCGCTGCCAGACCCCGACCTGGCCGACCGCCTGGCAAACGAAGCGGGTATCTGGGTGATGCCGGGCTTTGTCGCCGCCAATCCCGCCGGCGAGACGGTTCTGCTCGGCCGCGGCGGCTCGGACACCTCGGCGACCGGTCTGGCCGCCGTGCTGAGCGCAGAGCGCGTTGACATCTTCTCCGATATCCCGGGCCTGTTTTCGGCTGACCCGCGCCGCGTGCCCGGCGCACGCCTGCTGAAGCAAGTGGGCTTCAGAGAAGCACAGGAGCTGGCGGCCATGGGTGCCAAGGCTTTGCACCCGGCGGCCCTGGCACCGGCACAGGCGCATGGCATCGCAATTCACATGGCCCAGACCGACCGGCCCGACATCGAGGGCACGCGCATCACCCCTGCGATCAAGGAGCACGGCGCCCAGGTCAAGGCGATCGTCCAGCGCCAGCCGATCACGCTGATCTCGCTTGAGGATATCGGCATGTGGCAACAGGTCGGCTTTCTTGCCTCGGTCTTCGAAGTGTTTCGCCGGCTGGGCCTGTCGGTCGACCAGATCTCGACATCCGAGTCCAACGTCACCCTCACGCTCGACGCCAACGCCAATGCCGCCGACCAGGCCATGCTCGATGAGCTGGGCCGCCAGCTCAACCGCTTGTGCAAAACCGAGATCCTGACCGACTGCGCGACCGTCAGCCTCGTCGGGCTGGGCATTCGCACGATCCTGCACCGGCTTGGCCCTGCGCTGGAGGTCTTCGAGCAGCGACGCATCTTTCAGGTCAGTCAGGCGGCCAATGATCTCAATCTGACCTTTGTAGTGGAATCCCGCCATGCCGAGCGTCTGGTGCAGCAGCTGCATCAGCAGGTCATCCCCGGCGGCGTCGGCGGCGACTCGGTGTTCGGGCCAACGTTCGAGCAGCTGTTCCGCGACGAGAGCGCGCCGATTGCCACCGCACCGTGGTGGCAATCGCGCCGCAACGAGCTGCTTGCCCTGATGGAAGATCGCGACAGCGCCTACGTCTACCACCTGCCGACGGTGCGTGATGCCTGTCAGCGCCTGTGCCGCCTCAACTCGGTCGATCATGTGCTGTATTCGATGAAGGCCAACCCGCACCCGGCGGTGCTGCAAACCGCGGTCTCCGAAGGTCTGGGTATCGAATGCGTGTCCCTTGCCGAGGCCCGTCACGCGCTGGCACAGGCACCGGGGCTGACGCCGGGCGATATCCTGTTCACACCCAATTTCGCGCCGCGAGCGGAATACCGCCAAGCGGTAGCCATGGGCCTGTTGCTGACCATCGACAACCTGCACGCGCTTGAACACTGGGGCCATGATCTGGCCGGGCAGTCGGTCTTTCTTCGCCTCGACCCCGGCTCCGGCCTGGGGCACCACAAGCTGGTACGCACAGCCGGCAGCCACTCCAAGTTCGGCATTCCCTTGAGCCAGCTCGAGCGCGCGCAGACCCTGTGCCGTGCCCACGACATCCGCATTCGCGGCCTGCATGCGCACACCGGCTCGGGGATCATGCACGCTGACAACTGGCATCGCAGCCTGGAAACCCTGGGCGAGGCCGCCCGCCGCATCGATTCGGTCGAAATCATCAACCTTGGCGGCGGCCTGGGCGTGCCCGACCGCGCCGATGAGCTGCCGCTGGATACCACGGCGCTGGACGGCGGACTGGCCGAGCTCAAGCAGCAGTTGCCGCGCTCGGTCCAGGTCTGGATCGAGCCGGGCCGCTATGTCATCTCGCCGGCGGGAGTGCTGTTGGCGCGAGTGACACAGACCAAGAGCAAGGGCGGGGTGCGCTATGTCGGTGTGGCTACCGGCATGAACTCGCTCATCCGGCCAGCGCTTTACGGCGCCTGGCATGAAATCGTCAGCCTCACCCGGCTCGACGAGCCCGGCGATCAGGTCTACAACATCGTCGGCCCGATCTGCGAGACCGGCGATATCCTCGGCCTCGACCGGCTGCTGCCGGAGTCATTCGAGGGCGACGTGCTGATGGTGGCCAATGCCGGCGCTTATGGTGCTGCCATGGCCTCGCGCTACAACCTGCGCGCGCCGGCCGAAGAGCTCGTGCTCGACTAGTCGGCGATACCGGCGGGAGCGACCAGCACCGGCAGGCGCCAGCGCGCCAGCAGACGCTCGGCAGCGGGTGAGTCGAGCCAGGCGCCGCCGCGGGCCACCATCAGTTCGGCGGCGTGTTCTTCGGCCAGAGCGCGCAGCAGCTCGCCGGTGGTCAGGTTCGCCAGACTGCGCACGCGCGCGCTGGCGGCCAACTCTGTCAGCCGGGCGTGCGCACGCCGATCCGCATCCGGGGCGGCCAGCACAACGAGCCGGCGCGCAGTCAATTGCGCCCGGGCCGTGGCCGCGCCCAGCAGTGCCGGGCCGGCAGCCGCATCCTCAACCAGCACCGCAACCCGGCCACGGTGGCGTGCGGTGGCCGTCACGCTGATCTGCACACTGCCCTCGGCGGCGCGCGCCAGCCGCAGCGCGGCAGCGGCCAGGCTGCTTCCGGGGCGCACCAGGGGCGTGGCGTGGTCGAGCATCAGCAGATCATCGCGCCCGGACACCGCCAGCACCTCGTCGATCAGGTGCTCGCGAACCACCATTGCCTCCCAGGAAACCCTGGCCTGGCGAGTGACCCGCTCGATGATGCGCCGAATCTCGGTGGCGCCGGGGTTGAGGCGACGCGCCACCACGGCGCGGTCGAGCGGTCGGATTGCGCCCGAGAGCGCGCCCACCTCGCAGGCAAACGGATAGGCGGCGCTGCGCGCTCGTGCCGGTTCATCGGCAATCACGGCCAGCAGCGGCAGGCGCTGCTGTGCGGCCATGGCCGCCGCCGAGCGCAACGCCATCAACGCCTCGGCCGAGGCGTCAACAACCACGATGATCCGCCCCGGCCGGCCGTCGCTGTTGCGCTCGGGAGCACGCGCGTGGCGCTGCTTGCGCTCAGGCGTCATTGCCACGATTCCTCGCCTCATGCTCCGCGTTGTCGCCACGCTTGCGCGCCACGCGTGCAAATGCCTGCAAGCGATCGGCCACGCGACGATTGAAGCTGTCGGCAGCGAATTCACCTTCATCATCACGCCCACCCGCAGGCAGCCCCGACAGCAGCGCCAGTGCATCGTCCACCGTTTTGACGGCGTAGATCCGGAAGCGACCATCGGCGAGGGCCTGACGAACCCTCGACGCGACCATCAGGTGCTCGACGTTCGCGGCGGGGATGAGCACGCCGTGCCCATCAAGCTCACCCGCCTGTTCGCAGACGTCGAAGAAACCCTCGATCTTTTCATTGACGCCGCCCACAGCCTGGACCTGGCCGTGCTGATTGATCGAGCCGGTCATCGCCAGCGATTGCGCCAGCGGCACATCGGCGACCGCCGAAAGCAGCGCGCAGACTTCGGCCAGCGAAGCAGAATCGCCGTCGATGCCGCCGTAGCTCTGCTCGAAGACGATGCTGGCCGCAAGCGAGAGCTCGGAATCGGGCGCGTAGCGGTTGGCGATGAAGCGCGACAGGATCAGCACGCCCTTGCTGTGGATGGGCCCGCCGAGCTTGACCTCGCGCTCGATGTCAACCACCTGACCACGGCCGGGGCGTGCGGTCGCGGTAATGCGCGCTGGCCGGCCAAAGCGGAAATCGCCGAGCTGAAGCACCGACAGGCCGTTGACCTGACCGCAGGCTCTGCCCTCGGTCGAGATCATGACGGTGCCGCGGTTGATCTGCTCGAGGCTGGCCTCACGCATACGCCCGGCGCGCACGTTGCGCTGCTCGATGGCCTGCTCCACGTGCTCGCCGCTGACGGTATCCGACGATGCCTGGCCGGCCAGGTAGCCGGCCTCGGCGAGTACGTCACGCAGCACCCGATCGTTGGCGCTGAGCTTGCGCTGATCATCGGCCAGGCGGCTGGCGTGCTCGATCATGCGCGCCACGGCGCTGCGATCGAGCGGCGGACAATCGCTGCGTCGCGCCAGATCAGCGAGCATGCGTGCATAGAGCATGTGATTGGCATCGCTGCGCTCGATGTGGTCTTCAAAGTCGGCCTCGACCTTGAACAGCTCGAGAAAGTCCGGATCATGCTGCGCCAGCAGATAGTAGAGCAGCCGCTCGCCGACCAGCACCACCTTGAGCGAGAGCGGAATGCTTTCCGGCTGCAGGCTGGTGGTGCTGACCATGCCGTAGAGCCGCTCCAGCGATTCGATGCGCACATCGCTGGAAAAAAGCGCGCGCTTGAGACTCTGCCACGCCAGCGGTTGCGAGAGCACGCGTTCAGCGTCGATGATCAGATAGCCGCCGTTGGCCCGGTGGAGGGCGCCGGGCCGAATCCGGGATACATCGGTATACAGCGCCCCCTCGCGCATCTGGTATTCGATGCTGCCGACCAGATGATGGTGGCCCGGCAGGTCCTCGTAGACGACCGGCGCACCCTCGGCCCGGGAGTTGTCGATCAGCAGATTGACGCGAAAGCGCTCGAGCAAACCTTCGGGCGGCCCGCTGCCGTCGCGGCCACGCAGGGCCGCGGCATTCTCGATGACGTGCTCGCGCGCGGCATCAATCCAGGCGCTGACGTCCGCATGGTCCGACCACTGCTGCTTGAGCTCCTCGACCGGCTCGCCCAGCGCCAGCCCGATCATTTCTTCGTTGAGCTTGCGCACACGCTCACGCAGCTCCTTGCGCAGCGCCGGCACGCGTTGAATCTGCTGCTGCAGCTTTTTCTGCAGCTCGGCAATTTTCTCTTCGACCGCCTTGCGCTCGTCTTCGGGCAGCTTTTCGTACTCCTTCGGTTCCAGCACTTCGCCGTCGCGCATGGGCGCCAGGCTGAACCCCCCGGGGGTTGAAACGAGCGCGATACCGGCCTCACTCGCCTCCTCGCTGATGGCACTCAGGCCCTTGCGCTGACGCTGCTCGAACTCCTCCTGCAGATCCTGCATCCGGCCCTGATACTCTTCGCTCTCGAACACTGCCGCAACGCCGGTGCGCAGCTCCTCGATAAAACCGTCCATGTCCGCACGCAGGCGCTGACCCCGGCCTGCATCGAGCTGCAGCGCCTGCGGGCAATTCGGTTCAGCAAAGTTGTGAACGTAGCACCAGTCCGGTGGCGCCGGCTGACTTGTGGCGCGGTCTTTGAGAAAGCGCTGAACTGGCGTATGGCGGTCGAAACCGCGCGGTCCGAGAACGAACAGATTGAAACCGTGATTTTCAATGCCGGTGCCAAAGCGCAACGCATCGAGCAGGCGCTCCTGCCCGATCGGCGCGGCCAGCGCTTCGAGATCGGCGGTGGTTTCGAAGTCAAGGGTCTCGGCACGACAGCGCCGGTAGACCTGGTCACCATCCAGTGGTTTGATGTCAGGCATTCCTTGGATCCTTGCGCACACGGTCACTGCCCTTCAATCTAACCCATCGGCAGGATCGAGCGGGTGGATTCAGCCAGTCATGGGTTCGCCGGCTTGAACTGCCGTGCCGATCAACGCTATTCTCTGGCGCTGATTATCGTCACCAGATTGCTGCTGACCTGCAGCCCAAGAGGGAATCGAGTACATGAATCAGCCGGAAACCGCCGGACCGGACACGGCCCCGACAGGCAACATCGAGTTTCGTGGCGGCCGGGCGCTCAGCGCTCTGCCCATCTTGTTTTTCATCGTCTGGGCCATTTTCCAGTCGGGCCTGATGGGCATCAGCGACACTGGTGGCCTGATTATCGGCATGCTCGTCGGGCTGATCCTGGGCATGCTGTTCGTCAAGGGCGACTGGAAAGTCTACGCCGACACGGTTTTCGAGGGCATGGCCCAGCCGGTGGCGGTTACTGCCATCGTCGCCTGGCTGTGGGCCGGCATGTTTGCCGGCACGCTGCAGGTCGGCGCCTTTGTCGACGGCCTCGGCTGGCTGGCCGTCATCGGCGGCATCGGGCCGCTGCTGTTTCCGGCCATCACCTTCCTGCTCGCTGCCCTGCTGGCCACCGGCATCGGTACCGGCTACGGCACGGTCATCGCCTTTGTCGCCCTGTTTTTCCCGGCGGGCGTCGCGCTCGGCGCCGATCCGGTCATCATGTTCGGCGCGATTCTCTCCGGCGCCGTGTTCGGCGATAATCTGGCGCCGGTTTCCGACACCACCATCGTCAGCGCCGTGACTCAGGATTCCGACGTCGGTGGCGTGGTCGCCAGCCGCTTCAAGTACGCCATCATCGCCGCGATACTGTCGCTGATCGCCTACGTGATCGCCAGCGCACTGTTCAGCGGCCGCGCCATCGCGCCCGAAGTGGCTGAAGCCTTCCGCGACCGGGTCAACCCGGCCGGCCTGCTGCACCTGGTATCGATGGGTGCGGTCATCTTCACCGCCATTGCCGGACGACACATCATCGAAGCCATCTCCTGGGGCCTGATCGTGGCCATCATCGTCAACCTGGTCTTCGGCCTGGCCCCCGGCACCGACATGCTGGTATTCAATGTCGCCGAGGGCGGCTGGGCCGCCGCCACCTTCGGCAGCTGGCCGCTGGTCGAAGTGGTCGCCGGGGCCGACGCTGGCGTCGGCGGCAGCCTCTATGACGGGGCACTCGGCTTCGCCGACCTGGCGGTGCTGATCCTGCTGGTGATCGCCGGCGCCCAGATCATGATGCGCGGCGGGGCCTTCCACGCGCTGCAGGACTGGCTGTTGCGCACCCTGGCCCGATCAGTGCGCTCGGCCGAGGTCGTGATGGTTATCGCCACCGCTTCGATCAACGCGGCCATCACCATCAACACCGCGGCGCAAATCGCGGTGGCACCGTATGTCGCCACCATCGGCAAACGCTTCAATATCAACGGCTACCGGCGCGCCAACATTCTTGATGCCAACACCTCGGCACTGGGTTACATCTTCCCCTGGGCCGGCGGCGTGCTGGTCGGCTATACGCAAATGGTGGCTCTGGTCGATCAATACGACTGGTTCACCCGCGACATGGTCGTCGCTCCCATCCAGGCCTGGCCCTGGGTCTTCCAGGGGTGGCTGCTGGTCATCGTCTTCCTGGTTTCGGCCTGGACCGGCTTCGGCCGCGAATACACCACCGACCGCCTGAGCAACCGGAGCAGCAAATCATGAGCAAAGGACTGTTTGCCAACTGGCGTTTCCGCACGGCCACGCCGGCCTTCGAGCCGGGCCAACAGCTCGAGGTCTACCTGACCGGCTTTGACGCCGGCCGCGGAGAAGCCCGGGTGGGCGATACCCTGATCGAGGTCGAAGGCGCTTCGGCGGCGCAGGTTGATTCCCTGGTCGAGATCACCATCGACTCCTTCGACAAGGCAGCCCATCGCGGCAAGGCGCGCGTCAGCGAGCAATAGCCGCCACCGGCCCGGGGTCACCCCCGGTCAAGCAGCTGATCGAGCCAGCAACGCGCCTCGTGATAATGTCGGGTGTCGAGCACGAACTCCTGGCCCCGACTGACCGCCTCGAGCAACGTCACTCCGGCTTGCGGCTCCCAGCGACTGCTGCGCCGGTGATAGCTCAGCGGCCAGCGCCCGGCGCGCGGGCGAAACCACTCCGGCAGGCGCCACAGGCCGGGGCGCTCGCTGTCGGGATGGGTCAGCACTCGGTGGCTGGCAACGCGCTCGAACACGCCGGCATCAGCCTTCGACGCTGCCAGGTACACGGTATTGTTCGGATCAGGTGCCCGCGCAAAATGCGGGTGCTCTCCCGCCCACTGACGAACCCGCTCGCCGCAGTCGTCCACGGCCCAGATCTCGGCGATACGCAGCCAGCCCCAGATGACGTGTCGGCGGGCAGCCGCCGGGTCGAAAACCCAGCGACCGCGCTGGCGCAGCGCGCGACGAAACAGCCCGAAGAAAACAAAGACATCGCCAGGCCCGACCCCCTGCCGTGCCAGATGGCCCTGGGCGGCGCCGGCCTGACCGAAAATCGGGCGCCATTGCGGATGCCGCGGCCGGTCTGCGGCGACCAGATCAGGATCGAGATGGGCGCGTGAACTGCGCCGGATGCGCCCACGCGTCAGGTTCGAAGCCAGGCAACCAATGTCACGACCGATATCACCGTAGCGCAGCGGAGAAAGCGGGTCGGGAATCGGAAGAGACACGATGCGCCCGTCGGGAAGAATCGGGCTGGGCACGCCACCCGAGCTCGAGTCGAAACCCTTGCGGCTGAGTATGATTTTCACGTCCGGCCTGCTGATTTGCGCAAAAACCGGGCATTCGTTACCCTCTGGTGACAACTGGCGTTGGTGAGCACAATCATGCGAAATTTCAATCCTGGGTCAACTGCAATCTTCATTCTGGCAGCTTTGCTGTCCACGGGGCTGTCCAGCAACCTCGTGGCGTCTTCCTGTCTGCAACCCGATCAGGAAGCTCAACCGGTAGAGCGAACGCCCCCAGCCTATCCGCATCCAGCCATCCTGATGTGTATCGAGGGCAACGTGGTGCTGGAAATAAACGTCAACGAGGCCGGTCGTGTCGACGCAGCCAGAGTACTGGAAAGCGACCCCCCGGGCATCTTCGACCGGGCCGCGCGCCGCGCACTTGATCAATGGCAATATCTGCCCGAGTGCCGCGACGG
The DNA here is from genome assembly GCF_056324145.1 of Wenzhouxiangella sp. YN1. Lineage (NCBI taxonomy): Bacteria > Pseudomonadati > Pseudomonadota > Gammaproteobacteria > Chromatiales > Wenzhouxiangellaceae > Wenzhouxiangella > Wenzhouxiangella sp. YN1. The sequence goes on along the minus strand of NZ_JBJNIO010000123.1, from coordinate 23,705 downwards.
CCAGCCCACGACCCGCACACTCAAGACACAGCTCGAGTTTACGCTCGCCAGCGAAGATCCGACCGACTGCCCCAACGAACCACTGCAGCTCGACGACAGCACGCTGACGCTGCTCGGTGAAATCGGCGCCCTGTACGCGCTGGCCGCCGATTCATACAACGGCTACCTGACGATCGACCAGTTGCACGACGCCATCACCGGGACGACCGAACCCACGCTGGATGACGCAGGCAGACAAGTCTGGCGTTACCACCGAGATGGGCTGCTTGCAGAAATCGACCTGGCGCAGACCGCCTGGCAGCGCTTGCATGAGCTTGGCTTCCCCGACCTGCTGTTGTTGAAGGAGACTTTCACCAAGGATCCCGACTTGACTCAAACGCAGGCCACTATGGGTGAAATGCGCGCAGCGCTGGAAGAGTACATTGACCGACTCAGAGCCACTCATCAAGAAATGCGGGCCCGCCACAAAGCCTTGGCCAGCCATACGGATTATGATCAGGCAACCCTCGTGCTGCTGACTCACATCTTCAGCGGCTCGCTCGATCAGGCCATGCTGGCAGACGCAATCAGCAGCCTTGAGCAGCAGTTCCAGCTGACCTCCGAGATCGTCGAACTGCTTGTAACCGAGCGGGAAAGTTGGCATATCGAGCACTCCGTCCCACAGTTCGATGACCCTGACCTTGCTGCCACCTTCTACACACGACTGTTCAGACTCAATGACCTGGTAGAGGAAGGCCGGCAGCATGCGCGGGCGACCTATCGCAGTTACGAGGATTATTCGCTCTCGGACTGAAGCGGCAGTTGCGCCATAATGGTGTGATGCACAGGAAAGCGACAGCAGCCATCACGCCATGACCAATGCCTATCAGGCCTCCGATATCGAGGTTCTCCAGGGCCTCGAGCCGGTTCGCCGCCGGCCGGGGATGTATACCGACACCACGCGGCCCAACCATCTGATTGCCGAGGTGGTCGACAACGCCGTCGACGAAGCGCTGGCCGGCCACGCAAAGCGCATCGACGTGATCCTGCACGAGGACGGCTCCGTGGAGGTCACCGACGACGGCCGCGGCATGCCCGTCGACCCGCATCCCGAGCACGAGCTGCCCGGCGTGGAGTTGATCCTCACCCGGCTGCACGCCGGCGGCAAATTCTCCGGCAAGAACTACAGGTTCTCCGGCGGCCTGCACGGCGTGGGCGTGTCGGTGGTCAACGCGCTGTCGGAAAAACTGGTCTGTCGAATCAAGCGCGCCGGAGAGGAGCATGAAATCATCTTTGCCGGCGGCGAGACGAAACAACCGCTGACCGTCATCGACTCGGTGGGCCGGCGCAATACCGGTACGCAGCTGCATTTCTGGCCCGACCCGCAGTACTTCGACTCGCCCAACATCTCGCGCCCGAAGCTCAAGCACCTGCTCAAGGCCAAGGCCATTCTCTGCCCCGGCCTGGAAGTCCGGCTCGACGACCGCGCCAATGACGAGACCGAATCCTGGCAGTTCGAGGACGGACTGACGGACTACCTGACCGAACGCCTCGAAGGCTTCGAGCGCGTGCCCGAAGACCCCTTCACGGGCGATTTCTCCGGCGCCGACCAGGAAGCCGAGTGGGCACTGACCTGGGTGCCCGAGGGCGATCTTGTGCAGGAGTCCTACGTCAACCTGATTCCCACGCCGGCCGGCGGCACCCACACCAACGGCCTGCGCACCGGCCTGATCGAGGGCCTGCGCGAGTTCTGCGAGATCCGCAATCTGCTGCCGCGCGGCGTCAAGCTCGCACCCGAGGATGTCTTCGAGCGTCTGAGCTTCCTGTTGTCGATCAAGCTCGATGATCCGCAGTTCTCCGGCCAGACCAAGGAGCGCCTGTCGTCGCGCTCGGCCGCGAGCTTTGTCTCGGGCGTGGTCAAGGACGCCTTCGCGCTGTGGCTCAACCGGCACGTGGCCGACGGCGAAGCGATCGCCAGGCTCGCCATCGACAACGCCCTCAAGCGCCAGAAAGCGCGCAAGAAGGTTGCCCGGCGCAAGGTCACCGCCGGCCCCGCCCTGCCCGGCAAGCTGGCCGACTGCGCCTCCACTGATCTGGAAGAAACCGAGCTGTTTCTCGTCGAGGGGGACTCGGCCGGCGGCAGCGCCAAGCAGGCGCGCAACCGCGAATTCCAGGCAATCATGCCGCTCAGAGGCAAGATCCTCAACACCTGGGAAACCGACCCGGCCCAGGTGCTGAGATCACAGGAAGTCCACGACATGGCGATTGCCATCGGCGTCGACCCGGGCTCCGACGATCTGAGCAAGCTCAGATACGGCAAGGTCATCATCCTGGCCGACGCCGACTCCGACGGCCTGCACATTGCCACCCTGCTGGCAGCACTGTTTCTCAAGCACTTCCGGCCGCTGGTCGAGGCCGGGCGCATTTTCGTCGCCATGCCGCCGCTCTATCGCATCGACGTGGGCAAACAGACCCACTACGCGCTCGACCACGAAGAGCGTCAGGGCATCTTCGCCCTGATCGAGGCCGAAAAGCTCAAGGGCAAGGTCACCGAAACCCGCTTCAAGGGCCTGGGCGAGATGAGTCCGCTGCAGCTGCGCGAGACCACGATCGACCCCGACACCCGTCGTTTGCTGCAGCTGACCGTCGACGATGCTGCCGGCACCGACGCCCTGATGGACATGCTGCTGGGTAAAAAGCGCGCTGCCGACCGCCGTAACTGGCTTGAAGAGAAGGGCAACCTGGCCGACATCGAGGTTTGAACCCGGGCGACAAGCGGCCATTCGCCGCCTGACCGCGCAGGCGTTGACGAACTCCTGACGCCGAATCTGTTCCAATTGGGACATGACAACGCAGATCCGCTCTTCATCGCGCAGGCGCCTGCTGGGACTGGCGGCGGGTTCGTTTCCGCTGCTCTGGCTGGGCGGCCTGCCCACTGGCAGCCTTGCAGGAGAGACCATGCATTCGCTCACGCTCCCCCAGTCATTCGAGCCGCTGGAACTCGATGATGCTCGCTGGCGAGAGATCCTCACGCCCGACGAATACCGCGTGCTCCGGCGCGAGGCCACCGAGCGCTCCGGCTCGAGCCCGCTCAACGACGAGCACCGCGCCGGCACCTTCATCTGCGCCGGCTGCGCCCTGCCGCTGTTCTCGAGCGAGCACAAGTTCGAATCCGGCACCGGCTGGCCGAGTTTCTACCAGCCGATCCACGCCGACCACATGGAAACCCGCAAGGATTTCCGGCTGATCTGGCCGCGCACCGAGTACCACTGCGCGCGCTGCGGCGGCCATCAAGGCCACGTCTTCAACGACGGCCCCGAACCCACCGGCCAGCGCTGGTGCAACAACGGCGCAGCCCTCGATTTCGTCCCCGAAGGCGAGTCACTGCCGGCACTGCGCCAGTAGCCGTCGACGGGGTGCCTGACATGCTCGGTCTTTCAACGCTTCGTGGCTCTCGTACTCCACTTCACGGCGTTCGTGTTTTGCCCCTGGCCGTGATGCTGGTGATGAGCCTCATCGCGAGCGCGGCGACGGCGGCCGATGACGGTGGACTCGAGCGGGCAACCTTCGCCGGCGGCTGCTTCTGGTGCATGGAGCCGCCCTACGACCGGATCGATGGCGTCGTCGAGACGATTTCGGGCTTCAGCGGCGGCCACGCGGTGGCCCCCTCCTACCGGCAGGTAGTGCGCGGCGGCACCGGCCATCTGGAAGTCGTGCAGATCGTCTACGACCCAAAGCGGGTTGGCTATCGTGACTTGCTGAAGATCTACTGGCGCAACGTCGATCCATTCGACGGCGGCGGCCAGTTCTGCGACCGCGGCGACAGCTACCGGCCGGCGATTTTCGTCAGCAACGAGCACCAGCAACGGCTGGCCACAGAAAGCAGGCGCGCGCTTCAAGAGCGCTTCGATGAGTCCATCGCCGTGACCATCGAACCGTTCGAGGCCTTTTATCCGGCCGGGCAGGAGCACCAGAACTATTACCGGCAAAACCCGGTGCGCTACAAATACTACCGCTGGCGCTGCGGCCGGGACGAGCGGCTCGAAAGCGTGTGGGGCAGCGAAGCCGGCGGCTGAACACCCCTGCGGGACAATCCATGACTTCTGTCACGCTCGCTTCGTGCCGCAAATCGGCATCATGTACCCTCCTCCTTCCCCAACATGATTTCATGGAGATAGACGTATGAAACGACCTGCGTGTGGCGCGCGGCGATGGCTTGTCGCCGTGTTGATGCTCCTGCCGGTGCTGGCCTCAGCCCAGCCCGACGGGCTCGATCAAATCACCCGCGTCGAAGGCATTACCGAGTATCGCCTCGACAACGGCATGAAAGTTCTGTTGATGCCCGACCGAAGTCGACCGACCTCGACCATCAACGTCACCTACTTCGTCGGCTCAAAGCACGAAAGCTACGGCGAGACCGGCATGGCGCACCTGCTCGAGCACATGCTGTTCTACGGTACTCCCGATCATCACGACATCAAGGCCGAGATCTCCGAGCGCGGCGGCTCGGCCAACGGCACCACCTGGTACGAGCGCACCAACTACTTCCAGACCCTGCCGGCCGGCGAGGAAAACCTGGAGTGGGCCATCCGCATGGAAGCCGACCGCATGGTCAATTCACTGATCTCCGGCGAAGATCTTGAATCGGAAATGACGGTAGTGCGCAATGAGTTCGAGATAGGCGAAACCAGCCCGTTTCGCGTGCTGATGCAGCGCGTGATGGCCACCGCCTATCTGTGGCACGGCTACGGTCGCTCGACCATCGGCGCACGCTCGGACATCGAGAACGTGCCGGTCGAGCGCCTGCAGGACTTCTACCGTCGCTATTATCAGCCCGACAACGCCATGATCATCCTGTCGGGCAACTTCGAGCCCGAACGTGCGCTCGAGTTGATTGACGCTCAGTTCGGCGCCATTCCGGCACCCGAGCGAAGCGGCGACATGAAACTGTGGCCCACCTACACCCGCGAGCCGACCCAGGATGGCGAGCGCAGCGTCAACGTACGCCGCTCCGGCCAGTTCCAGTCGGTCATGTCGGCTTGGCACGTTCCCGCTGCCGCACATGAAGATTTTGCCGCCATCCAGGTGCTCTCGCACGTGCTCGGCGAGGCACCCTCGGGCCGTCTGCATCAGGCGCTGGTGACCGAAGAGCTGGCCAGCCAGGTCGGCGCGTTTTCGCTGTCGCTGGGCGAGCCCGCGCTGCTGCTGGCCTTCGCTCAGGTCGACAAGGACGACGACCTGGAAGCCGCGCGCGCAACGCTGCTCGAGACCATCGATGCGCTTGAAGACAACCCGCCGACGCAGGAAGAAGTCGAGCGCGCAATCAATGCGCTCAAACGCAACATCGAAGTCACGCTCAACGACTCCAATCGCGTCGGCATCGAGCTGAGCGAATGGGCGGCTGCAGGTGACTGGCGGCTGATGTTCCTCAATCGGGATCGGCTCGATGAGGTCACGGTCGACGATGTGGTACGCGTGGCTGACACCTATCTCGTTCGCGACAACCGCACCGTTGGCCAGTTCATTCCCGAGAGCGAGCCACAGCGTGCCGAAATTCCGGAAGCACCCGATACCGCGAAGCTGCTGGCTGACTACACCGGCGGAGAAGCCCGCAGCGAGGGCGAGTCGTTCAACCCCACGGCCGAGAACATCGAAGCCCGACTGGTGCGCTTCGAGCTGCCCAATGGTGCAAAGGTCGCGCTGCTGCCCAAGCAAACCCGCGGCAATCGCGTTCAGGGCCGGATCACCATGCGCACCGGCACGCTCGAAACGCTCACCGGCCTGGACAATGTCCCCGACATGACCGCCAGCATGCTCATGCGCGGGTCGGAAAACCACGACCGCCAGGCCATCCGCGATCGCATCAGCGAACTTCAGTCAACGCTGTCGATCAGCGGCGGCAGCACGATCACGACCAGCATGGAAAGCACGCGGGACCGGCTCAGCGAGCTGATGACGCTGACGGCCGAGATTCTGCGCCAGCCCACCTTCGACGACTCGGAATTCCGTGAGCTGCGCCGGCAACAGCTGACCGGACTCGATCAGGCCCGCGACAACCCGATGGCGGTGGCCTCGCGGCTGCTGCAGCGCCACGGCAATCATCAGCCGCCCGAGCACCCGGAATACACCCCCAGCTGGGATGAGGCCGAGGCGCGCATCAAGGCGCTCGAACGCGAGCAACTGCTCGACTTCCACCAGCGTTTCTACGGTTTTGGCCCGGGCACGACCATCAGCTTTGTCGGCGATTTTGATCCCGATGAGCTGCGCACACAGCTGGAGTCCCTGTTTGCCGACTGGGAGCCTGAAATTGCCTTCGAACGCTACGAGCGGCCTTACTACGAACCCGAACAGGCGGCGCTGACAGCGCAACTCGACGACAAGGCCAATGCCGGCCTGGTCGGTGCGCAGCCGCTGCCGCTGAGCGACGAGCACCCGGACTATCCGGCCCTGTCGCTGGCGGGTCATCTGCTCGGCGGCGGCTTTCTGAGCTCGCGACTGGCCGATCGCATCCGCGATACCGAAGGCCTGAGCTATGGCGTGGGCGGACAGATCCAGGCCGCCAGCCTCGACGAGCGCGGCACGTTTGTGGTTTTTGCCATGTATGCGCCGGAAAACCGCGAACGCCTGGTTGAGGTGCTCTTTGAAGAACTCGATCGGGCCGTTGACGAAGGCTTTGGCGACGAGGAAGTCGCCCAGGGCCGGCGCGGCTATCTGCAGCAGCTCGAGCTTGGCCGCAGCAACGACGGGCAGCTGATGTCCATGCTCAACAGCAACCTCTATCTCGGGCGCGATATGTACCATCGGGCCGAGTTCGAGCAGGCTGTTGCCGAGCTGACCGCCGAAGACGTCACACAAGCCGTGCGCAAGCATATTGCACCCGAGCGGCTGAGCTATGCGGTCGCCGGCGACTTTGAGTCGGACTCCGAGTCCGAATCAGAAGCTGAAGCCGACGACCAGCAAGAATAATCGGTTCGGCACTCGCTGGCGCGCCCCCCCGGGGCGCGCCAGCGGGGTATCATTCGCGGCACCATGTTTCGCCGCCATATTCTCCCCCGCCTGATCTACAGCGTCTATCGCAGCTGGAGCGCCACCTGGCGACTGCAGCGATGCGAGCCGCCGTCTTTGCTGCAACACATCGAATCCGGTCAGCCGTTCATCGTCGCCATCTGGCACGGCGACGAGCTGGGCATGGTATGTTTTTCACGCTACTACCACCTGGCCGCCATGGCGTCCTGGAGCAAGGACGGCGAGCTGATGAATTACGTGCTGCGAAAGTTCGGCTTTGCCACCTCTCGCGGGTCATCAAGCCGCGGCGGCTCAAAAGCGCTTCGCGGCCTCATGCGGCTGGCGCGCGAGGGCTACTCGCCGGTGATCGCGGTTGACGGCCCGCGCGGCCCCGTCCACAAGGCCAAGCCGGGCATCCTGGAGCTGGCCCGCATCACCGGTCTGCCGGTCTTCCCCTGCGCCATGGCCTGCAGCCGCGGCATCACCCTGCACCGCTCCTGGGATCAGACCGAGCTGCCCCTGCCCTTTGCCCGGGTGTTGGTCCACTGGGGTGAGCCCATCACGGTGGCGCGCGACCAGAACGCCCGATCAGCAGACATGGCCGCCCGACTGGAACAGGCAATCAACGACTGCCGTCGAATGGCCGTGACCGCCTTGGATGCACAGCGATGACGCCGCACGCTTTTCACCGCCGGCCCGCGGACGAACGAGCAGCGCTTTGAAAGGAACGCAGAGATGACCCAGGCGGTCGGCAGCGTATTCGAAAACAACTACTCGGTCATGCTGTTGATCGATCCCGACGACGGCCAGATTGTCGACGCCAATCCGGCAGCGGTCGAATTCTACGGCTGGTCTCGCCAAACCCTTCGCAGCATGCGGATTTCCGACATCAACGTGCTCGATGCAACCGAAGTGGCAGAGCTCATGGACAGTGCTCGCCGCAAGCAACGCAACGCCTTCCTGTTCCGGCATCGCGACGCCAACGGCCAGATTCACGACGTTCACGTTCAAAGCGGCTTGATCCGGCACGACGGACGCAAACTGTTGTATTCCATCGTTCACGACGCCAGCGAGTACCTGGCGACCCTGCGTGCGCTCGAACAAAGTGAACTGAACTTCCAGCGCGTCATCGCCGCCGCGCCGGACGCCATTTTCATCCACAGCGACCTGACTTTTCGTTACGCCAACCGGCAGACCGCGCGGTTGCTGGGCCTGGACGACGAGGAGGCCCTGCCCGGCCGTTCGGTACTGAACTACATTCACCCGGACTTCCGCGACCTGGCGAGATTGCGTATCTCGCAAATGCATGACTCCGGCAATGGCGCACCCCCGGTCGAAATCGATATGCGTCACGCCGACGGGCATACCATCCATGTTGAAGTCTCGTCGGTGCCGATCCAGCATGAGGGCATCGCCGGTATCCTTGTCATCGCTCGCGACATCACGCGCCGCCGGGAAGGAATCCAGCGCCTGCGCCTGTCGGCCACGGTTTTCGAGAGCACGGGCGAGGGAATCATCATTGCCGACCGCGAGCGCCGCATCGTCGGCGTCAACCCGGCGTTCACCCAAATCACCGGATACACTGAGGCAGAAGTCCTCAACCGGAACCCACGGCTGCTGCAATCCGGGCGACAGGACAAATCATATTATCGCCGCCTGTGGCAGTCATTGAATGCCCAGGGTCGCTGGCAGGGGGAGCTGTGGAACCGGCGCAAGGACGGCAGCCTTTACCCGCAGCTGACCCGGATCAACGCGGTACACGATGAGCAGGGCGCGCTGACCCACTACGTGGCTGTCATTACCGACCTCAGCGACTTGCACAGCTCGAAACAACAGATCGAGCGGCTCTACTACCACGACCTGCTGACCGAGCTGCCCAATCGGGTCATGTTTCTGGCACGACTCAAGTCCGCCCTCGAAAGTCTGGGGCAGCGGCAGTCAGTACACGTGCTGCACATCGACCTGGACGGCTTCAAGCACATCAACGAGAGCCTCGGGCTCGCAGCCGGTGATCAGGTCTTGCAGGAGGCGGCGCGCCGGCTGCAGACCCTGCTGGCACCACAGCATCTCGTTGCGCGCATCGGTGCCGATGAGTTTGCTGTGCTGCTTGCCAACAGCGACGCCGCAGAGAGGCTGGCTGAATCCATTCGGCAGGCCCTGGCCCGCCCCATTCCCATCAACGGCCGCATGCTGTTTGCCACCGCCAGTGTCGGCGTGGCCTCGAGCAGTTGTACTGACTGCGACCCGGAAACCCTGCTGCAGCAAAGCGATGCGGCGTCGTATCAGGCCCAGGGCGAAGGCGGCAATCTGGTGCGTCAACACAGCGGTGACCTCGGCCAATATGCCCGCGATCGCGTGCTGCTGGCCGCGCAGCTGCGCCAGGCCATCGAACAGCGCGAGCTCAGTGTGCATTACCAGCCCCAGGTCGCGCTGCACTCCGGCCGCGTGGTCGGCCTCGAGGCGCTGGTGCGTTGGCAGCACCCCGAGCTTGGCCTGCTCTATCCCGAACGCTTTATTCCAATTGCCGAGGACACCGGCCTGATCGTGGAACTTGGCGCGCTCGTGCTCGAGACCGCCTGTCAGCAGGCCCGACTCTGGCTGGATGATGGCATCGACTTTGGCCGCATCTCGGTCAACGTATCCGGCATTCAGGTTCAGCGCAGTGATCTCCGGGCCCGCATCGAGCGGTGCCTGGCATCTTCCGGGCTGCCCGCCAACCACCTCGAACTGGAGCTGACCGAAAGCTTCATCATGGGCACCGGGGACTCCGCCGCAGCCTTGCTGAACAAGCTCAAGCAACTCGATCTGGAGCTGGCCATGGATGATTTCGGCACCGGCTATTCCTCTCTGGCCTATCTCAAGGAACTGCCCTTCGACACCCTCAAGATCGACCAGAGCTTCACCCGAACACTGGCCGACAATCCGCGCGATGCGGCCGTCTGCCAGGCAATAGTCGCCCTGGGTCAGGCGCTGGGCTTTCGTACTCTGGCCGAAGGCGTCGAAACCGAAGGCCAGCGCCGGCGACTGCAGGCCATCGGCTGCCGCCATGGGCAGGGCTTCCTGTTCAGCCACGCCGGGCCCGCCAAGGACATCCCCGAAGTGATAAGCCGCCTGAACGCCGGCCGTACGGAAGCCTGATTGCCAGCAACCGATCAGGTACACTCCTTTGCCATGAAGATTGCCAGCTGGAACGTCAACTCCCTCAAGGTGCGCCTGCCGCAGGTGCTCGACTGGATGGAACACCAGCGCCCGGACGTGCTGGGCCTGCAGGAAACCAAACTGACCGACGACAAGTTCCCGATCGAAGCCATCGAGGAGGCCGGCTATCAGGTCGCCTTCGCCGGCCAGCCGACCTACAACGGCGTGGCCATGATCGCGCGCGAGCAGCCGCTGGATGTCGTCACCGAAATCCCGGACTTTCTCGACGAGCAGAAACGCGTGATAGCCGCCACCATCGGCGACGTGCGCGTGATCAACCTCTACGTCGTCAACGGCCAGGCCGTGGGTTCGGAAAAGTTCGACTACAAGATGCGCTGGCTCGAAGCCGTGCAGCGCTGGATTGCCGACGAGCTGACGCGCCACGACAAGCTCGTCGTCATGGGCGACTTCAACATCGCCCCGGATGATCGCGACGTACACGACCCCGAAGCCTGGCACGAAAAGATCCTGTGCTCCACGCCGGAGCGCGAAGCCCTGCAGCGCATGCTCGACCTGGGCCTGCACGACAGCTTTCGGCTGTTCGAGCAACCCGAAGCGACCTTCTCCTGGTGGGACTACCGCGCCGCCGCCTTCCGCCGCGGCATGGGCCTGAGGATCGACCTCGTGCTCTGTTCCGACGCCCTCAAGGACGCTTGCACCGCCAGCTACGTCGACATCGAGCCGCGCCGCAACGAACGCCCGAGCGACCACGCGCCGGCGGTGGCCGAGTTCAGCTGAGCCTGCCTGGACTCGCGACGCGGCAGCTCAGCTGTCCTCGCGCAGCAACTCGCTGGCGCTGTTTTTTGCTATCAGTCGGAACGCGATGTGGTACTTGAAGATGTTGGAGACATAGTCGACCGTTTCGCGGCCGATTTCCCGTGCCGCCATGTGTTCGACATTGTCGAACCATACGTTGCGATCAAGCCCGGCGGCCGCAGCGTGGCGGCGTAGTTCGCGTACCCGTCTGGGGCCGGCATTGTAGGAGGCCAGTGCGAACAGCAGCCGATTATCGGCATCCATCGCCTCGCCGGCGTAATAGCGATCGATCATCCAGCGCAGATACTGCGCACCGGCGTGAATGTTGTTTTCCAGTTCGGTGATGTCGGCGACACCCAGATCGGCCGCGGTCGACGGCAGAAGCTGCATGACGCCGATTGCACCAGCTGCGGATCGAGCCGACTGATCCAGTTGCGACTCCTGGTAGCCCTGGGCGACGAGCATCAGCCAGTCGAGCTCGTACTCCTGCCCGTACTGGCGGAACAGATCGCTCATTTCCCGAAAGCGGCGCATGGCGCGGTCGCGCTGCTCATCAAGCACCCAGCTGGTATTTTCCAGATAGCGCTTGAAAGTCAGGTTGCCAAACAGCGTGCCGGCACGGTTGTCGTCGAGGAATTCATCAAGGCGCTGTTTCAGCTTTCGACTTTCAGGGCGCACGGCAAAGGCAATGGCGCCGCCGTCACGCAGAATCAGGTCGTCGTGCACGTGGATATCGGGCAGCACCTGCGACCAGAACCTGGCCAGGTAGTCATCGGAGACCGCGTAGTCGACCACGCCGCTGTTTACCATTTCGAGCACGTCGCCGGTTTCGAAGTGGCCGGGGGCGAGTTCCAGCTCCACCGCCCGCAGATCACGCGACTCCAGCGACTCATTCAGCGCTTGCAGGCTGTCAAAATAGCTGCTGTTTTCGCGCACGAACACGGTTCTGCCGGCCAGAGCCTCGAGCGAGTGGAGCGGCACTGCATCGGGGCCCGATACCAGCACCTCATTGACCGAACGCCGGATCGGCGTGGTGAAACCCACCTGCTCTCGACGGCGCTCGGTGACCGTGAGGTTGGCCGCGATCACGTCACCGCGACCTTCGATCAGCCAGGGAATCAGGCGATCGCGGGTGACCGGAATATAGACCACCCGCGTACGCAGCAGGCCGGCGTGGCGCTGCTCGTTGAGCCAGTTTTCGAACGCTTCCATGAAATCGAACGACAGGCCGCGCTGATGCCCTTCGGAGTCGAGAAAATAGAAGGTCTTGCTGAAAGGCACGAGCACGCGGATCTGGCGGCGTTCGACCATGCCGTCCAGATCGCCATGCCAGGACTCGACCATCGGCTCAAGGCCGGCAGCCTCGCCCGCGGGCGCTTGCGACGAATCCGGCACATCACTGCCACAGCCGCTCAGCAGCAGCACGACGGCCAGCAGTCCGAATCGCACGCGCCCGCGGCGGCTCACGAAGTCAAAGCTTCAGCGCCGCCTTCCAAGTTGTAGACCTGCGTATACCCCTGCTTGCGATAATGCTCGGCGTACTGCTGCGATGCCTGGCCTACGTTGCATACGAACACCAGCGGCTGATTCGGGTCACCATCCTTGAGCTCGGCCATCAGGTCAGCGTCCAGCGCGCGGGCAAAGTCCAGTGGCTTTTCGGCGCGGTCGGATTCGCTGCGAGTGTCGATGACGAGCAGGCGCTCACCCGAGTTGATGCGCTGCTGCAGCTCGGCCGGTGCCATCTGCTTCACCGGTGCCGGCGCGCCCGGCAGATCCAGCTTGAGGCCTTCACCCTGCACCGTTTCCAGCCAGTCGACAGTCGCTCCACGGGCGCGCTGGGCGCTGGCCAGGTCCATCAGCACGGTGATGCCGTTGGATTCGCTCGCGATCTCCGTACCTTCCTTCGGCCCCACCTGAAACTGGGCTTCCCAGCTGCCATCGATGGCAAAGTGCAGGTGATTGCCCGGATAGGCTTCGAGAAACTCCCGAATCTTGTCGGCGGCCTTGTCGGTGATGGTGATTTCCGGCGGTGTGCGGTCGGGCTTTTCCATGCCGAACATCTCGTGCAGCTCGCCGGTGTTGAACATCTCGCCGATGATGTCGTTGCCACCGACCAGCTCGCCCTCGACATACAGCTGGGGAATCGTGGGCCAGTCGCCGAAGACCTTGATACCTTCGCGGATGGTGTCGTCTTCGAGCACGTTGTAGCTCGCGTAGTCACCTTCCAGCAACTGATCAAGAATGCCGGCGGTTTTGGCGGAAAAGCCGCACTGCGGCATCTTCGGGGTGCCTTTCATGTAAAGCACTACGCGATGGGAAGCGACTTGCGATTCGATTTTTTCGCGCACAGCGGGATCGAGCGTCATGGTGTTCGTGCCTTTGCTAATCAAGTGTCTTTACTGATGGTTGGGCTGCATCGGCTGAGTATCAAGCCGCTTGAAGTATATCAAATACATCATTCATGCCAGACAGATCATGATTTGCCGCACAACGGCAGCCCGGCCACCGCCACCGAGGGGATCCGGCCAATTTTGTCGTCACGGAGCTTGCGTTTCTAAATGAGAATCGTTATGATTTGCAGATGCGTGAGCGCAAGCCCACAGCACCCGCTTCACGGCCGGCCACCGCCGATGCGCCCGTCATCCCGGTACAGAGACTGCTGGGGCCAGGTCGGCAGGTGCGGCTCGAGCACGACGGCGGCATCTATGTGCTCCGCATTACGCGCAACGGCAAATTGATCTTGACCAAATAAACCAAACCACTGGGCCAGCCAGCCGCGCCCGCGGCGAGCCAACCCGAATGAATCAAACAGGAGCTCACCATGACCTGCCTCATTCGCCGGCTGGCTGCCTGCGGGCTGCTTTCAGCCAGCCTGTCGGCTGCAGCCGAAATCGATTCCGTCGATCTGGACCGCGTGACTGTCACCGCATCCAAAAGCGAACGCCCCATTACCGAAATTGCCGCACCCGTCACCGTCATCAACGACCGCGACATCGAGCGAACGCTCACCGAATCCATCCGCGACATGATGCGCTACATCCCGGGCGTGACCGTGCCCTTTCAGGGGCAGCGTTTCGGGCTGGCGGGCTTCAACATTCGCGGGCTGGGCGGCAACCGCGTTCAGGTGGCGGTCGATGGCGTGCGCGTGCCCGACGGGTTCGCCATTGGTGAATTCTCCAACGCATCACGAAACTTCGTCGATACCGACTCGCTCAAGCAAGTTGAAGTCGTGCGCGGCCCGGCCTCCAGCCTGTTTGGCTCCAGCGCCCTGGCCGGCGTTGTTGCGCTGACCACCAAGGACCCCGCTGACTGGCTGGCCCATTCAAGCGGCAACGCAACCGTGCGAACGCGAGCCGGCTACTACTCGGCTGACGAGGGCTGGATTGGCTCGGGCACGCTGGCTGGTCGCGGAAAGCGCCTGTCCGGTTCGCTTCAGTGGGTTGAGCGCAGCGGTCATGAAGTCGACAACCAGGGCAAAATCGGTGGCACCGGACCGGAGCGCACCCGGCCAAACCCGCATCAATACGATGGCCGCAATGTGCTGGCCAAGGTGCTTCTCGATGAGGGCTCCGACCAGCAGTGGCGACTATCGCTGGAGCACAATGAAGTCGACAGCAAAACCAGGGTGCTTGACCGCCTTGGCAGCGAAGACTATTCGGATACCTATGGCTTTCCATATGTCGTGAAGACCACCTCGTTGCGCGGCGACGACCGCAGCCGCCGTCGCCGTATCAGCGTCGACTATCAGGGCCGCAATCCTGGCTGGGCTGAGCGCCTTTCCTGGAAGGCCTACTACCAGAGTGCGCTGACCGAGCAGGACACCTTCGAGGATCGCACCACCCTTGTCTACGGCGAGCGCGCAGCTGTCCATCGCTTCCGCCGTGCAGAGTTCGAGCAGAAGATTCTGGGCACGGAAGCCACCGCTCGTTGGGACTTCAATACCGCTGGGCTGAACCATGATCTGGTCGGTGGGTTCGAGCTCTACCAGACGCGGACCGAGCAATTGCGCACCGGTTTCGAGCGCGACCTGAGCGACGGCACCAAGAGCCCGACCGTCGGACCGGACGAATTTCCGGTACGCGATTTTCCCAAGAGCACAACGCTCGAAGCCGGGCTGTACGCGGAGGATCGCATTGCCATGGGCGATCACTTCAAGCTCATTCCCAGTGCGCGCGTCGATTACTATGACCTCGATCCGAAGCTCGATTCGATTTTTGTCGAAGACAATCCCGAGTTCGAGCCGGCCGCAATCGACGAGACCAGTTTCACCCCGCGAGTCGGCGCAATCTACACGGTCAACGACCAGATCGACGTGTTCGCGCAGTATGCGCGCGGCTTTCGTTCACCACCTTACAACGACGTCAACGTCGGTTTCACCAACCTGCAGTTCGGCTATACCGCCATTCCCAACCCGGACCTGAAACCGGAAAAATCCCGGGGCTGGGAGCTGGGCCTGCGCAGTCAGGGCGACTGGGGGCGTCTGAGCATATCGGCCTACCGCAACGACTACGACAACTTCATTGAAAACCTGGTCAACGTGGGAACCGACCCGGACACCGGCCTGCTGATATTCCAGTCGCAGAACCTGAACGAAGTGCGCATCCAGGGCATCGAAGCCGCGGCCACCTTCAACCTGGCCCGAATTGCCCCCGCGCTGACCGCGTGGCAGCTACGCGGCGCTGCGGCCTGGTCGGACGGCGAAAACCGCTCCGGTGATGTTCCTCTCAACAGCATCGAACCGCCAACCGGCGTGCTCGGGCTGCGCTGGCTGCCCAACCAGCTGCCGCTCGACGTCGAGCTGGTACTGACCGCCGTGGCCGCGAAAGACGACGTCGCCAGCGCGGAGGATTTTCAAGCGCCGGGCTACACAACCCTGGACCTGCTCGCATCATGGGAATTCAATGAGACGACGCGGCTGAATCTCGGACTGTTCAACCTCACCGACCGCAAGATCTGGTCTTGGTCGACGGTGCGCAACCGTCCGGCAGACGACCCGGGACTGGCGCGTTATACCCAGCCGGGTTTCAACGCCGGCGCGAGCCTGATCTGGCAGCTCTAGCTTTCACCCTGCGCCCCGGGCATACCCACCAGCCTGACTCTCCTCGCTCGCCCGGGGCGCAGCCTCCCCTTCATCAAGGGGCTCTCCATCTTCCTCGTCTTCGTCCTTTTTGCCCTGCTTTTCCTGGCCTTCCACGTCGTCCACACCCTCCAGCACCGGGTCTTCGACGCGATCTCCGGGGGCATCCACGGGAATCGGTTCGTCTTCCCATTCCCGTGTGTCGGCGTCGTCATCGAGATAGTGCTCCAGACGATGCCGACGGGAGCGCCGGTTCTCGAACTGAATCTCGAGAGTGAAGGTAAGGCGCCAGTCGCGCCGGCGCTCGCCGGTATCGAAGTCCTTGGGCCAGGCGTGTTCGGGCTCGATCTCGTAGTAGAGCCAGTGGCGCAGAAACTGCCGCCGATAGCGCACCGCCACGAAATACTCTTCAACCTCGAAGCTCGGTTCGGTAAATCCCCAGGCGCCCACCTCCGAGCGTAGTGCGCTGCGTCTGCTGAGCTGTCGATACGACACCAGACCGCTTCGCCAGTCAATGCCATCGGACTTTTCCGACCAGGTTCCGCGGGCACTCCAGCGCAACAGCCGATCGCGATTGGGCAGCCACTCCCAGTCCACCCGGCTGGTCAAGCCCATTCCCTGTTCACGCTCCCAGAAAGCCGACTGCGTGAATCGACCCAGGGTGCGGTCGGTCAGGCCGCGCACGTAGCGGTAACGACCGCGAATCCGGGGATTGAGCGCTCCGCGGCTGACGCGCACAGTTCCGTCGACGTCCAGTCGACTGCGAGCGCGCGCGCTGGCAATGTAGCGCAGGCCCAACCGGGTGCGGTTTTCCGGGTCGTCGAAGGCGCCCGTATCAGGGTAATCGCCCTCGAGCTCCTCATCGCGCGCCACCAGCAGGCGCACGCGCTCGGACAGGCGCGGCAGAATCAGGTTGGCGCGCACGCCGGCCCGATATTTCCAACCCTCACTCTCGTCCCAGCGTCCGGCATTGCGCAGCCGGATAAAGCTGCCCACCGGATTTTCCTCCAGCGTGCGTGGGTCACCAAAAAAGCCGTCGAACCAGGCCGCCGGCTCGCACAGTCGCTGGTTGATATAGGAATGGCTGGCATCCAGCCAGCTCTCCGGGCGACCCTGTTCATCCCGACAGGACAGCTCCATCAGGCGCTGTCGCCTGCTCTTGCGCTGTTGCTCTTCACCTTCTGCCTCTTCTGCCGCCTGCTCCACGGGCTCCTCATCGGCTTGCGCCGCGGCAAAAGCTACCGTCATCAACAAGGCGAAAGACAGCCAGAGAGTCGATCGCATTTTCATGACACAATCCTCCGTTCAGGATCGAGCGTAAACGGCACGGTTCAGCCTTTGTGGTCGCACGGCTGCATAATATGACACGCCGGCAATCACGCCCGCCACCCCAGTCAGGATAAACAAGTCATGAGTGGTGCAGACAAGGCATCCAGACCCTATGAAGACCTTGGCCCCGAAGTGGTGCTTGACGCTGTCGAGGCGCTGGGACTGCACGTCAACGGGCAGCTTCTGGCGCTCAACAGCTTCGAGAACCGGGTCTGGCAAGTAGGGCTAGAAGACGCCGATCCGGTGGTCGTCAAGTTCTACCGCCCCGGCCGCTGGAGCGATCAGGCCATCCTGGAAGAGCATCATTTTGCTCACGAACTGAGCGCCGCAGGACTGTCAGTGGTCGCCCCGTTGCGCCTTCATGCGTGCACGCTGCATCAGCATGTCGGCTTCCGCCTGGCGATCTTTCCCCGGCGCGGCGGCCACGCGCCCGAGCCGGCGCACGAGCCCACGCTGCGCATACTGGGCCGCACGCTCGGGCGCATGCATGCAGTCGCTGCTGCCGGACAGTTCGCGCAGCGCGGCGAGCTCACCATTGCCGAGCGCGGCCGCGAACCCGTCGACTGGCTGCTCGAGCGGCAATGGCTTCCCCCGCACCTGGAGACTGCCTTTTCCAGCCTGGCCGCCCACCTGCTCGATGGTATCGACGCCGCCTTCGAGCGGGCCGGCGACTATCGCGGCATCCGGCTGCACGGCGACTGCCACCCCGGCAACATTCTCTGGCGCGACGAGCAGGCGCATTTCGTCGACCTTGACGACTGTCTCACCGGCCCGGCGATCCAGGATCTGTGGATGCTGATCTCCGGAAGCCGTGAAGAACGCGAGCTGCAGCTCGGCTGGCTGATCGAGGAGTATCGCCGCTTTCATGATTTCGACCCGCGTGAGCTGCACCTGATCGAGGCCCTGCGCACGCTAAGGATGATCTATTATCAGGCCTGGCTGGCGCGGCGCTGGGATGACCCGGCCTTTCCCGCAGCCTTCCCCTGGTTCGGCGACGATCGTCATTGGGAAAACGTCATCGGACAGCTGCGCGAGCAGCTTGGCGAGCTGTCGGAACCGGCGCTGAACCTCGCCCGGACCTGACCACAGCAGGCCGAGTGCCTGGGCGCCGGATCAACGCTCGGCTCGAAGGCCGTCAGCGCAGTGGTGCAAGCAGCCGGCCAACCAGCTCCGGCTTTTGTTCGACCAGCTTGCGCATCTGTTCACCCTCAAGGATGTCGAGCAGCTGCTGCACCCATTCTGTCTCGGCGCGGGCACGCGCCTGGAGCGCCTCGAAGCGTGCCTCGGCCAGCTCACCCAGGCGCTCGTGATCCCCTGCTTTCAGGGCATCGGTCGCGGCCGATTTGGCATCGACCAAAGCCTGTCGCGACCGGCGTGCGGCGCTGAGAAGCTGTTCATAAGCGGCATCGATGTTGGCAAGCTGCCGCTCGGACAGGCCGATCTCGCGCGCAAGATCGTCATCTTCCCACCAGCGCGCAAATCGCTCACGCCCCCGCAACACGCCATCGCTCTCTTCCCGTCCGGACGCACCCTCTGAAGACGAGCGGGAGCGGCGATAGCGCTCGGCTCGCTTGCGCATGGCGGCGCGGCGGTCGGCAGAGTCATCATCGCGCCGCTCTTCCTGGCGCCGCTTTTTCAACCGCTCGCGCATCGCCTGGCGGCGCTCGGGATCGGCCATGATTTCCTGCATGGCTTCCGGGTTGCGCGCCAGGGCGCGCAGCTCATCGCGCGAGAGCTCCCCGGGCGGCACGTTGGCGCTTTCCTCGCCTTTCTCCGGGGCCGCCTGCTCTGCCTCGAGCGAGGCGCTATCGGTCGGCGGCGGCGCCTGCGAATCATCGTGCGAAGAGCAGGCCGCCAGGGAGATGGCGACAAGCATAATCACGGTCAGCTTCAGGCGCATTCCATCGATCTCCTTGGCAAGGGCTTGTCGGTGGTTGATGAACAAAAACAGCCGCCCCGCCGAAGTCGACAAGGCGGCAGGCAGGGCCAGACTCAGGGCTGCTCGAAACGATCCTGGAAGATCGCTCCGGGCGTCGCCGAGAACTCGTAGGCACCCATGTCGATGGCCGGGCCGATCACCCGCGGAAAGCCCGGCCCGCGCTGGTCGTTGTTGGGCGCGCCACTACCAGCGCTGCCGGCATCGATGGCCGGGCTGTCGGCCATCAGGGCATGCGTGTAGCCGGCATTGCCGCCGTTGTCGGCAAGCGGGCCCAGTTTGGGGGCGGTGTCGAGGATGTTGCCGCCGCCGTCGCTGAAGTCCGAGTACTTGGCACCGGCCAGCAGGGTGTTGGAGACATCGCAGTCCTGGCTGCCCTTCAGGTCCTGATAGAGCCCGGTCTGGTTCGTGTTGCCGGCGAGGATCGAGTTGTTGATGCTGCAGCTCGTGCTGGTGTTATAGACGCCGCCGCCCTGGTCATAGGTGTAGTTATTGGCAATCGTCGAGTACTTGAGGTCGGCGTTCATGTCGCCCTTGAGACGCACTCCGCCGGCCACGCCGGCCGATTCGTTGCCCGAGATGGTCGAGTTTTTCAGGAACATGGAGCTGCTGGAAGAGAACTCCGCGAAGATGGCGCCGCCGCCCGTGACCGAGCTGGCCGAAGTGGCCTGATTCCGGCTGAACTCCGAGTATTTCACCTCTACCATGATGGCGCTCGAAGACGGCGAGAACATGCTCATGCCGCCGCCACAACTGGCGGAGTTGTAGTAAAAAGTGGAGTGCCCGACGCTGGCCTGGTTGGGGCTGCCGGTCAGGCGCAGGCCACCGCCGCAGGTAGTCGCCGAGTTGTCAAAGAACCCAGAATACTCGAGACCGAAATCGGAGGCGTTGGCGGTCACCTGAAAGGCGCCTGCCGCGCCGCTGGTATTGGAGTTCTCCGCAACGTAGAGGTTGGAACCGTAGAAAGCACCGTTGGTAACGGCAACATTCACCGCGCCACCCTCACCGCCGTCGGTCTGGTTGCCCCAAAACTCGCTGTTGCCGATGCTGATCTCGGAGGCCTGGACCACTGCCATCAGGCCGCCACCGCCGCCCGTTGCGCTCTGGTTTCCGTTAATACGGGCACCGTCGATAGTGGCCACAACCGTGTCCTCCAAAAACAGATGGGCGCCGCCCCCGCCGTTTTCCGCCTGGTTGTTCAAGAAAACGTTGTCGCCGGTCACATCCAGAAACTTGACCGGGTTGTCGAGCGTTCCATCGTCGCCATGATGAATGCTCAGCGATGCGCCACCGCCTGTGTCGCCGGCCTTGTTGTCGTTGAACTCGTTGCCGTCGAGAGTGATCTCGGCCTGCTGTAAGGAGGCGTTGTCTTCAATCAGAGACAGCCCGCCGCCGGAGTAATAGGCCTTGTTGTTGGTGAAGGTACTGTCCTGCAGGCCGAGCACCGCATAGCCCAGCTTCGCCTGGATGCCGCCGCCGTCGCCGTACTTGGCCTGGTTGTTTTCGAACGTGCTGTACTTGATATCGACCTGGGCATAGTCGGCAATATCCAGATGCAGGCCGCCGCCGCCGCCGTTGAGTACGGTATTGGCGTAGAAATTGGCGCCGGAAATCTGGACATTGGCACCACCGGGCGCGTACATGCCGATACCACCGGCGTAGCCGCCGGCCCCGACCACCGAGTTGCCCGAGATTTCTGAGCCAAGCATCAGCAGTTCACCCTCGCCGTAGTAGGGCTCGTGCCAGACGCCGCCGCCGGCCTCGTCCACCATATTTCCGCTGATGGTGACATCGGAAAGCTGAAGAGAATAGGCACGGGACAGCACGCCGCCGCCGCGATTACCGCCGCCGCCGGTGATCGTGACCTGGGCAAGCTGCACGGTATGGGTATAGTTGGCGCTGCCGTCGTACTTGGCGTAGAAGACCGGAGCGTTCCCCGAGCCCTGGATGGTGATGTTGTTGTCGCCGTCGATGGTGACCGACTCACCGATCGGCAGGGTCGAGCCGTCGTAGTGCGTCCCGCTCGTTCCGAGCGTGATGGTGCCGCTCAGCCCTGATGCGAAGTTGATGGTGTCGGTACCGGTGTCACCGGCGGTGCAATTACCCCAGACGTTGTTGGTCGTCGCCGAATACAGCGCCGAGCGCAGCGTGCACTCTCCCGAATTATGGCCGTCGTTGAGACTGTCGACCGTGATCGTCGCCGCCTGCAGCGAGCCCGCGGCCAGAGCTCCGCTGACCGCCGCAGTTAGCGGCGCGATCTTCGGTTGAATGTTCTGCCGGAATTCATATTTTGTCGTCGACTGATATTTGGACACGGAACTCTCCCTGAGGGGGTAAAGAATCATTGAACTCAATCACAGTTAACGTCAGATATCCGGCAGATCTGCCATCGAATTGCACAAAAAAAGAGAACGCGAGACGCGGCGGAGCCACCGAAGCCCACCAGATCGCCGGAGAGCCGCCACGATCAGGCGCAAGCGCAAGCCGGCGGCGGTCGCAATCCGGCTTGCCGCAAGCACCAAAGCACCCTAGAATACACAGCTTCGGGGGGCGATTAGCTCAGCGGGAGAGCACTGCCTTCACACGGCAGGGGTCGCTGGTTCGATCCCAGCATCGCCCACCACCGAATCCAGGCCGTCAGGCCGCGAGAAGCCCATGATTTCCATGGGCTTTTTTGTATTCATAAGCTGCCCTTTTAGAGCCCGAATGCTGTCAACTCCGGATCGCCCTCTCCGAGGCTATTAGAGGAGGCGCGGCCGGCAGCCTGCGAACTACCCCACATTCACTGCCGGGCAACGAGACCTTGGGCCGGGCTAACCTTGCGTGTCCGATAACAACCCCTGGTTCGAGCAGGCTGGAGCGATGGTTTCCGGCTATCTTCCTTTGCGTGTATGCTTCATCAAAAGCGCACAACTTGATGCCTTGTTTCAATGCAGATGACGTTTCCAGCCCGACCTGGCCCAGCGTTTACCAAAAGATGACCAGACCAGCGCCGGCGCTTACACGCGACCGCCAAGAAGACACTACAAGCCGTCAGGCCCTATAAATGCAGCGGCCCACCCGCCACTAAACACCTATCTATCGCCACTCTCCAAGGGCCTCGACGATGAATAATCAGCTAAGACAGATTTCAGCGCATCGGCAAGCTGTACAGCCTGATCACGCTGGAACAGCTCAAGCCTGATCGCACCACGCCCATGCCCATGCCCAATCTTGACCGTATGAATTCCCAACAAGGCCCCACCGCTTACTCGCACGGGTTTGCCCTTGATCTCTTTAACAGGATAAGTCTTTCGAGGCTCACCAATCCCCGGAGATAGCTCCTCGACAACCAGACGGTCTTCGTAGAGCGTGTAGGACCGTTTTCTGCGAACATTGATGTTGAGCCAGGCAATAAAGCAAAGCACAGCAGACAACATCAAGGCAGTACCAATATCAAGCTCAGAGACCCAGTAGGCCATGGGAGCAGCTACTGCAAGCGCCATAACCACACACCATGCCAGTGGAAGCCTGCCCTCTTCCGTCTGGCATGACCATAAAATCGGACTCTTGTCACTCATATCCTAATCCGTGGTTGTCAACACACTTGGCATTCAAGCCCACCTCTGACCGCCACATATTCGGTGGCGGAAAATAACAATCTACCGCACTCAACCAAAGTAACGCAGAACCAAAAACTCCTATTCTTGATGAGCTTATCGAACTTGACTCAGTCCCCGTCGTGGCCAATTTGATTTGAAGAGCTCGCCCTCAACGAGCTGATCATCAATACGCATCCAAAAATAAAAATAACAAAGGGGATAACTATGTCAGTAACCGGAGACGAATTGACCGTCGAATGGTAAAAGTCAGCAACACCGGAAAGAATTGCGATCGCCACGCAAATAAATCCCAACGTAAATCGAAAATGATAACCTCTCTCTTTCTGGATCCAATCCAAGCCAATAAAGCCCGCAATCAGAAAGATCAGGCTAAAGACAAACTCAGAGAAATCAACCGGTTCTCCGGACAGCCATTCCGACATGAACACACCACTAGCAAGCCCGCCAACCGCAACAAATCCTATATATAGAAAACGCATACAACCCCATCAACTCTGGCGACAAGTCGAAAGAAATGAGTCAGCGGTTTCCGAAACGACCCAGCTAATAAACAAGGCATAAAGCACTTTCAAGATCAATACTTTAGCAAGCAACAGGCCAATACCTGTCAACGCTAATCCGGTAGCAAGCAGTGTGATGACAATTATGCCAATAATAGCAGTGCCAGTAGAACACTCTTTAATTAAACCCCCCTTATTCTTCAATGCGGGCTAGAAAGAGGTATGGCGTGTCAATTTCTGTCGTATAATCAGAGTGTTAAGGCACTAATCCCACGACAGAAAGAGAACACGCCATGGGTGAAACACTACCCCTTTTCAAAGCC
>NZ_JBJNIO010000122.1:0-404 GCF_056324145.1 Wenzhouxiangella sp. YN1 | reverse complement strand
TGCCACCCTGGGTACCTCGGTGACATCCGAGCACATGAGCCTGCTGTTTCGCGCCTCCCCGGTGGTAGTGTTCTGTTTTGACGGCGACCGGGCCGGGCGCCCGGCCGCCGGGCGCGGCCGGGAAGCAGCGCTGCCCGAACTAAAAAACAAACCTAACGGGGCATTTGTGTTCCTGCCCGAGGGCGCAGACCCGGATTCGCGGCGGCGCAGCCGCTACGCCGGGTCTGCGCCCGCGGGCAGGAACACAACTCCCACCTCAGGGTTGTATTGGTGTTCGGGCCGCGCGGCTTCCCGGCCGCGCCAGGCTGCGGGGCGCCCGGCCCGGTCGCCGTCAAAACAGAACACTACCACCGGGGAGGCGCGAAACAGCAGGCTCATGTGCTCGGATGTCACCGAGGTACCCA
>NZ_JBJNIO010000121.1:0-7150 GCF_056324145.1 Wenzhouxiangella sp. YN1 | reverse complement strand
GCTGGCGCAGACTGCGGGGCTTCCGGCAACTGGCCGATGTCGTTGCCGGCGTGAAGTTCATCGACGGAATAGATGAACGCAAAATCAGCAGGGACGCCGCTTGATGAGCCAGTGGTCATACACCAGACTTGACAGTAACTCCCCTGCTGCAGCGTGTCGGCGTTTACATTGATCAGGATTCGACAGTATAAGGCACTGGGCCAAATGAATAACCAGGCATTTTCCATACGAATCCTCGTGCCCGACGGGGATCCTGACGGGTTTCGTAAGGTCAAGCGCTCAATCTGGATCATTAAGGCGCAGGCTTGAGGCGCTATTAATACGGGGGCTACCCTACATCATGACGGCAAAAGGAGCGTTCCATGAGTCACTCTGACGAAGTTAGGAGGTACTGCGGCGAAGTTTTGGTTCGTGCAGCGAGGGATCAGGGCCTGAAGGAAATCGAGCTTCGTGCAGGGGACGTTCATAATGACTTGGGGTTCAAGAGTCGATTACCGCTTGTGTGCTCGGCGCTCGGTTCCCGGAAGTTTGAAGAAGAGTACAGGCTTGAGCGGATTGCTGTTGAAAGACCACTGAATGGGGCGAATACACTCCTCCGTTTCAAGATTTTGCCGTAAGCTCTCTGTGCTACATTCTTTGGCGGCAATGTTGATCCAGGCATTTTCTCACGTCGGGGTGCATGCGTGGCAATCGTAACGGAGGATACCTACGAGCAGCACGCGCTGGCTACGCTGGCGGAATTGGGTTACGAGGTTCTGCACGGCCCGGACATCGCCCCGGACTCCGATGCACCGGTTCGCACAAGCTGGGACGAAGCGTACCTGGATTCGGTGCTGCTCGATCAGGTAGCGCGACTCAATCCTAATTTGCCCCGGCAGGCTGTCGATCAGGCTATCGGAGCCTTGAAACAGGCCGATGCCATCGATCTGGTTTCGCGCAACCGCAAAGTCTACAAGTGGCTACGGGACGGTCTGAAGGTCACGTTCCAGATTGGCGGAGAGGAGCGTACCGAGTTTGTTCGCCTGATTGACGTGCACGATTTCCGTGCCAATCGCTTCCATGCCGTCAACCAGCTCACCTTGCGCGGCAGCAAGCAGCCGCGGCGGCCAGATATCGTGCTGTTCGTCAACGGTATTCCGCTGTTGGTTTTCGAGCTCAAGAACCCGATCGACGTGAACGCTGACGTCTGGGCGGCCTGGCGGCAGATACAGACCTACAAGGAAGAGATCCCGCAGCTATTCGAGACCAACCTGGCGTGTGTGATCTCTGACGGCGAGGAAGCGCGCCTGGGCTCTCTGACGGCGCCGCGCGAGTGGTATTTGCGCTGGCGCGTAATCGAGAACGAGCGGGATCGCCCAAAGGGCATGCTCCCGCTGGAGATCCTGATTCGCGGCCTGTGCCGCCAGGACTACCTGATCGAGTATTTCCGGGATTTCGTGCTGTTCCAGGGCGACGGGCAGACGGCCAAGATCATTGCCCAGTACCACCAGTTCCACGGTGTGCGTGCGGCGGTATCCAGGACGCTCGAGGCGGCGCTGCCCGCGGGCGACAAGAAGGGCGGGGTGTTCTGGCACACGCAGGGATCGGGCAAGTCGCTCTCGGCGACCTTCTACGCGGGCATCCTGATGGAGCACCCGCAGATGAAGAATCCGACCATCGTGGTGGTCACCGATCGCAACGACCTGGATGGGCAGCTATTTCGGACATTCAGTCAAGCTTCCGATTTGTTGGCCGAGGAGCCGGAACAGGCCGAGTCACGCGATGATCTAAAACGCTTGCTGGATCAGCGTGCTTCGGGCGGGATCATTTTCACCACTATCCAGAAGTTCAGCCCGGACGAGCGAGGCGGCGAGTACCCGGCGCTGACGGATCGGCACAACGTCGTGGTGATTTCCGACGAGGCCCATCGCTCGCAGTACGGACTCAAGGCCCGGTTTGTGGAGAGCAAGGGGGATGCCCGTGGAAAGGTCGTGTGGGGCTATGCCAAGTATCTACGCGATGCGCTCCCCAATGCCACCATGCTGGGCCTGACCGGCACGCCGATCAGCACTGAGGAGCGCGACACTCGGGCGGTATTCGGCGACGAGGTCTCGATCTACGATATCGAGGATGCTCAGACCGATGGCGCGACGGTCCCAATCTACTACGAATCGCGCATGATCCCGCTGGAGGGTGAATTCGATCCCAAGGAGCTCGACGAGGGAGTCGACGAGGCTACCGAAGGCCTCGAGCTCGAGCGAGCCAACCGGGAGCGCTCGAAATGGGCGCAGCTTGAGGCGCTCGCCACTACGGACCAGCGCCTTGATCGGCTGGCCGATGATCTGCTGGCGCACTTCGACCTGCGTCTCCGCGCTCTCGAGGGCAAGGCCATGGCCGTCTGCATGAGCCGGCACGCCTGCGTGGCCCTGTACGACAAGATCATCGAGCGCCGTCCCGAGTGGCACAGCGAGGATCCCGGTCACGGGGTGGTCAAGGTGATCATGACCGCCAGCGCCTCCGATCCACCCGAGCTGCGCGCCCATCACACCAGCAAGCCGCAGAAGGATCAGATTGGAAACCGTCTGAGGAAGCCGAACGATGACCTGAAGCTGGTTTTGGTGCGGGATATGTGGCTGACCGGTTTCGATGCGCCGCCGCTGCACACGCTCTATATCGACAAGCCGATGAAAGGCGCCAACCTGATGCAGGCCATCGCCCGGGTCAATCGCGTGTTCCGCGACAAGCCCTCGGGGCTGGTGGTGGACTACATCGGCATCGCGCCGGAGCTGAAGAACGCCATCGGTGAGTACACACGCTCGGCCGGCAAGGGCCAGCCCGTCATCGACGTCGAGCAGGCGGTGCTGCTGGTGACCGAGAAGCTCGAGATTCTCCGCAAAATGTTGCACGGAATCGATTACTCGGATTTCCGCGACAATCCGCTGCCGCGTATGAGAGAAGCGATGGAGCACATCGCCGAGCTGGGGCAGCGCCAGGGCGCCGAGCGAGACGATCTCAAGCACAACGCCGCCATCAAGGACTTCGTGACACATGCAACTGTGCTGGCCAAGGCCCAGGCCATGGCCGGGGCGGACGATCGCGTCGCCGAGCTGGCCGAGGAGATCGGCTTTCTGCTGGGCGTGAGAGCGCTTCTCGTCAAGCACACGGGCGCCAAGGCCAGCCAGAGCAGGGAAGACCGCGAGTTGGCCCTCAGGCAGCTCCTGAGCGACGCTGTGGTCGCCGGAGAGGTCGTGGACGTCCAGAAACTGGCCGGCATCGACCGGCCGGACATCAGCATCCTGTCGGACGAGTTTCTCGAGGACGTGCGGAAGATGCCCCAGCGAAACCTGGCTGCCGAGCTGCTCGAGCGCCTGCTCGAGGACAAGATTCGCCTCCGCGGCAAGACGCACATCCAGCAGGAGAAGAAATACAGCGAGCTGCTCGACAACGCCCTGACCAAATACCGCAACCGCTCGATCGAGACCGCCCAGGTCATCGAGGAACTGATCGAAATCGCCCGCCAGATGCGTGAGGACGGCCCGCCGGAGGGTATGACCGACGAGGAATTCGCCTTCTACGGCGCCCTGCTGTGGAACGAGGAAGAAATCCGCGAGGGCATGGCCGATCATGCCCTGCGAGAGCTGGCGATCGAGCTTACAAAGCAGATCCGCGAGAGCGTCACAATCGACTGGACTCGGCGCAAGAGTGCCCGGGCGAAGATCATGCGCAAGGTGAAGGTGCTATTGAGGCGCTACAAATATCCGCCGGAGGGACAGGAAGAGGCCGTGGAGTACGTGCTTAAGCAGGCGGAGCGAATGGCTGACCTGTGGGTTAAATGACTTGATAGGAGCCGAGAATGAATAAGGTTGATAGTCTGCTGGTGATTGTTTTTACTCTATTAGCATGCACGAGTAGTGTTTATGCGGAAATCGAGTTTACAAACGCATTAGCAAGGGATGTAGGGAAGACATTTGGTTTTTATAAAGGCCAGCAATATGTATTAGACAAGCTGTCAGAGAAGTACCCGACGCTTTCAGGATTGTCCGAGATTTCTGAGAGGGAGTTTATGGCAGAGTTTGGGGCCGCTATAGATGCTATGGACAAATCCATGAAGGAGCATGGGGGAGGACAATGGGAACAAATAAAGAGCCAGCTGAATCAACAGATTGCAGATTCAATCAACCTCCAGGACTATAGTGAATCGGATGCCCGCAGATTTATCGAGATAGTCAGGGCAAGATCGCGTGGAGGTATCGAGTCACCTATCCTAGAGACACTTCTTCTTTTTAAGCCCGGCTATGGGGAAAACCCAGAACGGGAGTTTTATGACGGCTACAAGTACAAATTCACAAGTGATGGATCCGGCAAGGCAAAGGAAGTGCCTTTTTCCATCGAAATTCCTCGCACTTGGGCTTCCGAGGAGGGCGATCGACCTAACGTTGTGCGCAAGTTCGTAAGCGAGAACGGAAGAGGACTAGAAAGTATACTCGTGCTTATAAAGGAGATTCCGCTGCGCCCGGGCGAAGTGATTGACCAGCAGCTTTTGAAGGAGCTGAGCAGGCCAGAGCATGTGAGCGACTTGCTCCCCGAAGGTGCGAACCAAATCGTTGCCGATTCGATAACTCTAGAGCGACAGCCTGGCTTGAGGATTCGCTATAGCCTTTCTGTATCAAGGCTCCGTGGAGAGGCTGAGATGGAAACGGTGATGTACGTTATCTTCTATGAGGGAAGGATGATTCAGATTCAGGGGTCAGTTTTTTTGTCGATGAATGGCGATCCCATCGACAGGGGTGGACTAGACAGATATGAGCCATTGTTCGGTGCCGTGGCAAATAGTCTTATCCTGACTGGAATGTACGACTAGGAAGGGCTTCAATTTTTTTGGGTCTTTTGCAGGGAGTGCCATTTGACTGAAGGCGACTCAAAAATCAAGATTCTGCTTGGTCAGATACTTAGCGGAGTGGCCATTCTGGCATTTTTTGGTATCGGGCTTGTTCTATTCATCAAAGATGCAACCGTTACTGTCTGGCAGAGTCCTGACCAGCCAACCATGTATCAGGTTAGAGGGGGTGATGGAAGGTACCTCAGCATAGTCTTAACTCCTGGTAATTATGTCTACCTTCACTACGAAGATGCCAGGAGCAACTACGAAGAGGCAGCCCTTACGCTAATGAGGGGAAGTAAGGGAGATCGGCTTTTCTGGGGGCTTTGGAAACTGTCAGGTCCAGGGGAGAGTTCAATATTCGATTGGCGAATCTACGAAAGTGGGGTAGAGCCCTATACGCTGCAAATAGATTACTTGGACAAATTCCAGCGGGAAGGTGGCCAGGCCGTCTTTCCGGAGGAGGGAGATAGTGCCATTTCGGTCCTCTTGTTCGATGAGGGTCGAATGAAATTTGAAGGTATGTGGCTCAAAAAGCGGTCTGTAGACAGGTCTTTGTTATCGAACTTGCGTTCAGCTCTGAAGAAGACCTAAATTGGGCGCCCCGGAAGCAGCTGCAAGCCGGCTGTGCGTTCACGTGAACTCCCTTGCCTTTGATTACTTCGCCAGCTTTCTCCGTTTTGGCGCGACGCGCCTCCAGCACTATGGTTGGACTATATGAATGCGTCCGCTACACCAAGGCGGAATGTAGTTGTCGAACAGCTAGGCGTGCCTGACTGGTGCCTCTACTACCTTGGTGGGACTACCATACTCGACGCTTTTCGTAGCGGCAAATTCCCCAAGCAATAAACGCTACGACCCCAGGGACAATTGGTGACACTTGCTCCCCTTCTCCCGCCAGGAACCACAGAGGAGTAAACGCGATCATAAACGAGAGCAATGCAACTCCAATTGATGCCCCGTTTCCCAGCTTTTCCTTCTTGATGAAAAATCGAACAATAACGGCAGGTAGGATAAAAATCATGGCACCGACAACCATAAAAACCAGAGCCAAAAGCGCTTTAGCAGTTTCCTCTTCGTTCACGGTTTAGCCCCCTCCAAGCCTAAAGGCCTACATCTTGACTGCCGGGCGCGGCGCTGGCCCGGTCAGGTTCCCGCCTGACAATTGAAACAGGCGCAGATTAAGGTTGCCACTGCTGAAGGACGAATTCAATAGGAAATCTGCGTGGATCGCGATAGGAACTTCGCTGCCCCAGTTGCTCGAAGGGAGGCGGTGAGGTGGAATTTGCTCGCCCCCAGTGGGGGCCCAGGCAAGTTGTGGAGGTTACTCAATGGCTGCCCTGATCTGCTCAGCAGCGCTGTCAGCGGCTTTCTGGAGGGTGTCCTTAGTCAGGTGGCTGTAGCGCATCGTAACCTTCGGATC
Source organism: Wenzhouxiangella sp. YN1 (assembly GCF_056324145.1). Classification (NCBI taxonomy): domain Bacteria; kingdom Pseudomonadati; phylum Pseudomonadota; class Gammaproteobacteria; order Chromatiales; family Wenzhouxiangellaceae; genus Wenzhouxiangella; species Wenzhouxiangella sp. YN1. The sequence goes on along the minus strand of NZ_JBJNIO010000121.1, from coordinate 869 downwards.
GGAGTGCCCCAGGGCCTGCTGGACCTCATATAGCGAGTGCCCGACGTTGACCAGCATCGAGGCGTAGGAATGGCGGAGATCGTGGAGCCGTAGACCGCAGAGGTTGCCGCGGAGCTAACCGGCGTCCGGTTTAACCCATGGTTATGTTCTCACGCCTCTGGCGGACGATATATACTCAAGAAGCGAAATCGGGATTTCATTTCCTCGCTGAAGTTGGCATAGAGAATAAAATCGGTCTTGATAATGAAACACCAAGCCCTTAATAAAGGCATTTTCATTCAGTATCCCGCTCCTTTGTAACGTGCCGTCAGAGTTTGGCCCACCCTCAAACTCTGGGAAGGTGGATATACTCGCCCCTATTGAACCAAATGCGATATGCCAAAATTCACCGCTTATGTTAGCCTTACTATCATAGTCATAAAACCGTTCCCGCACAGATTGTGCAGGTTCGGAAAGAATGGGCAAGTGCCCGCAAAGGTCAATTAAAAGAATGGTTGGCCCGATTTTGAACTGATCCTCTTTAATATTGTGTTCTATCTTTGAAATTAATTCCTCAATGACCAGCCGAGTTGACCGAGGATTGTATGGTCTATTTTCACTACGATATGGTGCTATTTCCTGTTCACCAAAACCTATGCCGCCGCGCTTCGAAGATTCCTCAGCCTTAATTGTCGAATTCATCCCCGATTCCATTATTTGCTTATGCTTTAGGAACCCCCCAACCATGTTTAACCCAGCTTATTCATCAGACTGCCTCTTTCACGCTGAGTCAAGCCGGCTTTGATGGATTTTGGTCACCCAGCTTGCAGGTTCGGCTCGATGGTGGGTCTGGATGGCATTGATTCGCCAGGATTTGGCATTTTTGAGGC